>NZ_WWSI01000004.1:0-252399 GCF_009875795.1 Coprococcus sp. BIOML-A2 | reverse complement strand
CTTTAACCCCGACAGAACAGAAATACACCTATGCCCAGAGCATGCAGCTTGAGGGGCAGACAGGCACTATCGGGCATCTGCGTGGTGACTTTGCCACAACGGGCTATGGCTTTTACACCACTTGGTTTGATACCAGACCCCAATGGAAATCTGACGAATTTAAGGCAGAGCTTGATACGGTCATCAATGCTTTACGGGAGGATAAAGGGCTTTTGCATAACCGCTATGATATGAGTGCGTTTGCAAGGCATTTTCCCGAAAGTGCTATCAAGGGTAACTATTGTATGGAGTACGGTTTCCGTGTGGATACGGAGAAACACGCTTTTCTGCTTCGGTGCAATCCCACCAAAGGCGACTATAATTTTTATTGCTATTGCTATGTGAAGGAATGGCTTGATAAGCATATCCAGAAAGCAGAACAAGGTATCCGATTTATTGACCCTCAATATAAAGAACTGTTCCGTATCCCCGACGGCGGAAAGGTCATTGTCACGACCTCTTGGGGAGAGAAACGGGAGTATCCCTGCCGCTTCATTGATGAATACCATACCGAAGTCGGCAGCAATCTGTACCACATCTGCGAGTTTGCCGAGCGTATGCAGAAAAACGGGGCGACCTATGAGCCGAAACCTGCGGAGCAAACGCCGCAGAAAGAACCGAAGCACAAGGATTTAGAACGATAAGGAGGATTTAGAATATGGCTGTTAATCAGAAAGCCGTCAAGGTCTTGAATAAGGTCTTGGAAGCAGGCTTTACCGATGAAAAAGCGATTGCCGCTATGACTATGGACGATATTCTTTCTATGCAGGGCATCACGGTTGGGGATATTACTCTCATCAATGACCTGCAAAAGAGCATTAAATCGAACAAGGTCATTTCTTTTCTTGGCGGTGGTGCGGAGTGAGCAAACAGGAATATTTGAAACAAAAACGATAAGGAGGTGTAGGTTGAATGGCTGCGAAGTATCAGCTAATCACAGAGCTGTATCGGCGTACAGGCGTTGCGGTTGCAAAAAATCCGCAGGCGTGGCAGGGCTTTCTGTCCTCTGCCTGCCGCAACTATAAATGCCGTTATGACGAACAGCTTTTAATATACGCCCAACGCCCCGATGCTGTCGCCGTTGCGAAGCTCGAAACTTGGAACAGGCAGTTCAAGCGTTGGGTCAATAAGGACAGCAAGGGTATTGCCGTATTTGACCCGAAAGGTCGCAGGAATACGCTGAAATACTATTTTGATGTGTCCGACACCCACGAGGGCTATTATGGCAGCCGCCCTGTTCCGATATGGCAGATGGATGAGCGATACGAGCAGGCTGTTATGGAAAGGCTCTCGGACAGGTTTGGAGATGTGGAAAGCACTGACCTTGCTTCTGCCTTAATGGAAACGGCAAAGAACGCCGTGGAGGACAATCTGCAAGACTATTTTTCTCAGTTAAAGGACTGCACGAAAGACAGCTTTTTGGAAGAACTGGACGACTTTAATATAGAAGTCATTTACAGGCGGCTGGCAGCAAACAGCGTTGCTTTTATGCTGATCAGCCGCTGCGGTCTGGATACGAATGAGTTTTTTGACCGAGAGGATTTTGCGGATATTGTAAATTTCAATACCCCTGCAATGATAAACGCCATCGGCGTTGCCACGAGCGATATTGCGGAAATGGCGTTACGGGAAATCTCACAGTCTATCCGAAATGTGCAAATGGCGGAAAAAGACCAGAATCGCACCTTTGCACAAAGAACGCAGGCTCAGTATGATAAAGGCAGACAACAACCCGAAAGGAGCGAATACAATGAGCGAAATCACTTACAGCAGACAGGGGGATTATCTTATTCCCGACCTAACATTACCGACAGAGCCAGAGCTTCCGCTTGGCAGGTACGCTTTGATGCACAGGGATTATCTGGAGAAGCACAAACGAGTGACCTATCTCAACCTGCTGACATCGGGCAGGCTGAACGGGCATCTGCACGAGGTAGAGCAGACAGCACTCCAGAGGTTGGAGCTTCTGACGAAGCAGCTCTCAGCCGAGCAGGGCGTAACAGAGGAACTGAAAGAGAAAGCTCCGATGCAGTGGGTCGGACTGATGAACAACATCCGCAGCCAAGCGGAGGAAGTGATACTGACCGAACTGATTTACAGGTAAGCGTTGCCAAAGATGATGAGGTCAGGGTCAATCTTCCAACCGTAGATGAACAAATCGAAATGATAGCAAAAGCAGAGGACGAAAATGCCTCTGCTTTTACTATTTCCAAAGAAGATATTGACTCCGTACTTCAAAAAGGCAGTGGCGTTGCGGACGGAAAATACCGCATCTACCGACAATTCCAAAAGGGCGAGGACAGACAGAAAAATATTGAGTTCCTTAAAAATGAGTATGGAACGGGCGGCGGTACGTACATCTTCCCCGATGGTTTCAGCGGTCACTCTTGGCATGACAGCAAAGGTCTTGCCATTGACCGAAACGGCACTTATACCAATCACGACCTTGTGTTGAAATGGTCACAGGTTGAAAAGCGTCTGCGTGAGCTGATTAAGGATAACCGCTATCTCAATCCAAAAGAAAAAGACCATTATGCCGATTATCTGGAGAGCGTGTCAGCTCCCCAATATGAGGTTGACACCCAGAGGAAAATAGCAAGGCAGCGTTTTATCGACGCCCACCGTGACCTGCCGCCTGCCGACAAACGGGATACCCTTGCTTTGCGGCTATCTGACTTTATCCGTGACTTGGACAGGTACGAAAAAGACCTGTTATCTGTTGTGGGACGAAGCGACCTTGCTGATATTACCGCTGAGCAAATGGAACAGCAACTGTCCGCCCCCTCAACTGTTCAACAGCTCATAGACTTTCTTGCACAGGTACAATGGAAAACGACCTCAGTTTTCAGCCGCAGTAATGGGTGGAAGTTTACCGAGGAATTAAGGGAGCTGCACCCACTCCGCTACCTCTACAATGAGGGCGATGTGGTGTATATCGGTGCGGATAAATATGAGATTGCAACACTTACCGAGGAAAAGGTCTATCTGCAAAATGCCGAATTCCCTATCTTGGGGCAGGAATACAGCCGAGCCGACTTTGAAGAAAAGCTAACGGAAAATCCTGCAAATGACCATCTGAAAGTGGTCGTAACCGAGAAACAGAGGACAGAAACACCGTCCGAGAAAAAGCAGGACGGAATACAGTTTTCTATCGGTTTTTCCGAACACCCTGCCTTTTATGACAGACAGCTTAATGACCGCTATACGGATTTGAGCTTTGCTCTGTGTAATAAGCTGCTTGGTATTTTGGACGAGAAACAGCACCGTGAGCGTGAGGGCGATAAAAATATCGGGTGGTATCACAAGACAGATTTTGTTATCAAGGCTGTTATCGGCGGCGAGGAATTTAACTATGAAGGGCGGTTTGATATTGGCGATGGTGAGGGCGATTTAATTGCCCACATTAAGAATTTTTACGATTATGCCTTATCGCCAAAGGGCGAACAGCTATATGGAGATGACCGAGAAAGCCTGCTCCGTGGCAGAGATGAGTTTATCCCATTCTTGGAACAGCACACCGAGCTGACCCAAGAGGATGAGAAGCTCCTTGATGAGATTATGGCTACCGAAAGTGATTGGTACAGGACAGCCGAGGAAGCCGAAGAAAAACCACAGGCGTATGCCGATATAATGAATGGCTCAGAAGCTCCTGCCATTGAAATGGAGCAATCCACAGACGACCTCATAGGCAGGGAAATCGCCATAGATAACCGTAAATATCTCATTGAGAACATTGGCAAAATCAGCGGCGATGTGTCCCTGCGTGACATCACATTCCAGAATAATGTGGGCTTTCCGATAAACCGAGTGGAGAAAATCGGCTATATCCAAAAGCTATTGGAACAGGAAAAAACCGAATTACCGTCCGAAGAAAAAACGGAAGCTCCTGCCGTTCCTGTTACTGACCGTCATAATTTCCGTATTACCGATGACGCTATCGGTGTCGGCGGAGCAAAAGAAAAGTTCCGTAACAACATGGCGGCAATCAACCTGCTGCACGAGCTTGAAATCGAAAACCGCCTTGCCACACCTGAAGAACAGGAGGTCTTATCTCAGTATGTCGGTTGGGGCGGTCTTCCTATGGCATTTGATGAACACAATGCGGCGTGGGCGGAGGAATTTAAGGAGCTATATGCCAGCCTATCCCCAGAGGAATACCGTGCCGCTATGGAGTCAACGCTGACCGCTTTTTATACGCCGCCTGTTGTTATCAAGGCGATGTATGACGCACTTGACCGCCTGGGCTTTTTACAGGGAAATATCTTGGAGCCATCCTGCGGGACAGGCAATTTCTTTGGTCTGCTTCCCGAAAGTATGCAAAACAGCAAGCTCCACGGCGTGGAAATCGACTCTCTCACAGGCAGGATTGCAAAGCAGCTCTACCAAAAAGCGAACATTGCCATTGAGGGCTTTGAGAAAACAAATCTCCCAGACGACCATTTTGATGTAGTCCTCGGCAATGTGCCTTTTGGGGAGATAAGGGTCAATGACAGCCGATACAACGCCCAGAAATTTCTCATACACGACTACTTTTTTGCAAAGGCTCTGGATAAAGTCCGTGCCGGCGGCGTTGTGATGTTCATTACCTCAAAGGGTACGATGGATAAAGCAAGTCCAGAGGTACGCAAGTATATCGCCCGGAGAGCCGTGCTTTTAGGTGCTATCCGTTTGCCTGACAACACCTTTAAGGCAAACGCAGGCACGGAGGTCACGAGCGATATTCTTATCCTGCAAAAGCGTGACCGAGTGATGGATATAGAGCCAGACTGGGTACACCTTGATACGGACGAAAACGGTGTTACGATGAACAGATATTTTGTCGAACACCCCGAAATGGTGTTGGGCGAAATAAAGATGGAAAGCACACGCTTTGGTACTTTTGAGCCTGTTTGTAAAGCCCGTAAGGATATACCACTTTCCGAGTTTCTGTCCAATGCAGTTCAGAGGATAAACGGCGAAATCCCAGAGCTTGATAATGGGGTTGATGAAATCTCTGATGAGCAGGAGCTTTCCGTTCCTGCTGACCCGAATGTGCGTAACTTCTCTTTTACTCTGGTGGATGGCAGGGTTTACTTCCGAGAGAATGACCGTATGCAACCTGCTTCTGTGTCGATGACCGCAGAAAACCGTATCAAAGGGCTTATCCAAATCCGTGACTGTGTTCGTAAGCTCATTGAGTATCAGACCGATGACTACCCAGAGGAAATGATACGCACCGAGCAGGAAAACCTCAACCGTCTGTATGATGTTTATACCGCAAAATACGGTCTAATCAACAGCCGAGGAAACTATCTTGCTTTTGCTTCAGATGAGAGCTACTTCCTTTTATGTTCTCTGGAGGTGCTTGATGATGAGGGTAACTTCAAACGGAAGGCAGATATGTTCACAAAGCGGACTATCAAACCCCATCGAGAAGTAACTTCGGTTGAAACCGCAAGCGAAGCCCTTGCCCTCTCTATCGGAGAGAAAGCCCGTGTTGATTTGCCTTATATGGAGCAGCTCGCAGGCAAAACGCAGGCTGAGCTTGTGCAGGATTTACAAGGTGTTATCTTCAAAGTACCGAACTGTGAGCCTGTTTCCTATGTAGCCGCAGACGAGTATCTGTCGGGCAATGTCCGAAACAAACTGACGATTGCGGAGCTTGCTGCGAAGAATGACCCAGAGCTTGCAGTCAATGTGGAAGCATTGAAAAAGGTCATTCCCAAAGACCTATCGGCGGCAGAAATCTCTGTCCGTCTGGGTGCGACTTGGATACCGCAGGAAGATATACAGCGGTTTGTGATGGAGCTTTTAACTCCGTCAAGCTATGCCGCAGGCAGATTAAAGGTACGATACACCCCGATAAACGGAGACTGGTTCATAGAGAATAAAAGCTCCGATATGGGGAATGTAAAGGCGGACAGCACCTATGGTACGAAAAGGGCTTCCGCATATCGTATTATTGAGGACACCTTAAACCTGCGTGACACCCGTATCTTTGATTATGTGTATGACGAACACGGCAATAAAAAAGCGGTGTTCAATGCAAAGGAAACTACGGCGGCACAGGCGAAGCAGGAAGCCATCAAGCAGGCATTTCAGGATTGGATATGGAAAGACCCAGAACGGCGAAACCGCCTTGTCCGTTATTACAACGACACTTTTAACTCTGTGCGACCCCGTGAATATGACGGAAGCCATATCACTTTCGGAGGTATCAGCCCAGAAATCACACTAAGACCCCATCAAGTCAACGCCATCGCCCATATCCTTTATGGCGGCAATACGCTCCTTGCCCATAAGGTGGGAGCAGGCAAAACCTTTGAAATGGTAGCCGCCGCACAGGAAAGCAAACGGCTCGGCTTATGCCAGAAATCCATGTTTGTTGTGCCAAATCATCTTGTCGGTCAGTGGGCTTCCGAGTATCTGCGGCTCTATCCGAGTGCAAATATACTTGTGACAACAAAGCGAGATTTTGAAACGGGAAATCGCAAGAAGTTCTGCGGTAGGATTGCCACAGGCGACTATGATGCAGTCATTATTGGGCATTCTCAGTTTGAAAAAATTCCGATGAGCATAGAACGACAGCGGGAACAGTTGGAGAAGCAGCTTGATGATATTGAGCGTGGCATTGACGATGTGCAGGCTTCCAAAGGCGAGCAGTTCACGGTCAAACAGCTAATGAAAACCCGAAAGGCAATCAAGACGAAGCTCGAAAAGCTTAACGACACCAAGCGTAAGGATACGGTTATCGACTTTGAACAGCTCGGCGTTGACAGGCTTTTCATTGATGAGAGCCATTTTTATAAGAATTTGTACCTCTACACCAAGATGCGAAATGTAGGCGGTATCGCCCAGACCGAAGCCCAGAAATCAAGCGACCTCTTTATGAAATGCCGCTATCTGGACGAAATCACGGGCAACCGTGGCACGGTTTTCGCAACGGGTACGCCTGTCAGCAATTCAATGGTTGAGCTGTACTCCGTTCAGAGGTACTTGCAGTATGACACCCTTGCACAGAACGGTTTGCAGCATTTTGACAGTTGGGCTTCTACCTTTGGAGAAACGGTTACAGCTCTGGAATTAGCACCCGAAGGCACGAATTATCGAGCCAAGACGAGGTTTGCCAAGTTCTATAATCTGCCAGAGCTGATGCAGATGTTCCGTGAGGTGGCGGATATACAGACCGCCGATATGCTAAAGCTCCCCGTGCCAAAGGTCAATTATCGCAATATTAAGACCAAGCCAAGCGAGATACAGACCGAAATGGTAGCTTCCCTTGCGAAGCGGGCTGAGAAAGTCAGGGCAAGGCTTGTCGAGCCGAACATCGACAATATGCTCAAGATAACCAATGACGGGCGGAAACTGGCTCTTGACCAGAGAATGATTGACCCGATGCTGCCAGATGACCCAGACAGTAAAGTCAATGCCTGCGTGGATAATGTGTACCGTATCTGGGAGGAACACGCCGATACCAAAGCGACACAGCTTGTGTTCTGCGACCTGTCCACCCCGAAAAATGACGGTACTTTCAATGTCTACGACGATATGAGGGAGAAGCTGATAGCCCGTGGTATCCCGGCTGGGCAGATACGTTTTATTCACGAAGCGACCACCGATGCACAGAAAAAAGAGTTGTTCGGCAAGGTCAGAAGCGGCGAAGTCCGTGTGCTGCTCGGCTCTACTCCGAAGATGGGAGCAGGTACGAATGTGCAGGACAGGCTCATAGCAATCCATAACCTTGATTGTCCGTGGCGTCCTTCCGACCTTGAACAAAGGCAGGGACGTATTGAACGGCAGGGCAATATGTTCCCAGAGGTGGAGGTTTACCGCTATGTGACCGAGCAGACTTTTGATGCCTACCTCTATCAGTTGGTGGAGAGCAAACAGAAATTTATCAGCCAGATAATGACGAGCAAAAGCCCTGTCCGTTCTGCCGAAGATGTGGACGAGGTTGCCCTGTCCTTTGCGGAGGTTAAAATGCTTGCCACAGGCGATGCCCGTTTTAAGGAAAAGATGGATTTGGATATACAGGTTTCCAAGCTCCGAGTGTTAAAGCAGAGTTACCTTTCCGAGCATTACGACCTTGAGGACAGAGTGCTGAAATACTATCCCCAGACCATTAAGGAGTATGAGGAACGCATTGCAGGCTATGAAAATGATGCAGCTCTTGCCGAGCAGCACAAGCCGCAGGGTGAGGATAAGTTTTGCCCGATGACCCTAAAAGGCGTGACCTATACCGAAAAGGCAGATGCAGGCGAAATGCTCCTTGCAATCTGCAAGGACTATCCGATGTCTGCACCTACCGAAATCGGCAGCTATCGAGGTTTCCAAATGGAGATTTATTATGATACCGTCAACGCCCATTACTGTATGAACCTTTGCGGAAAAGCAAAGCATAAGGTTGATTTAGGTGCTGATGCCCTCGGAAATCTGACCCGAATCGAGAACGAGCTGTCAAAGCTCCCCGTCAGACTGGAAGCAGCTAAGACCAAAAAGGCGGAAACTATCGCACAGCTTGAAACCGCAAAGGAGGAAATCAAGAAGCCTTTTGCCTTTGAAGATGAGCTGAAAGAAAAAACAGAACGGCTGAACGCTCTTAACATTGAGCTGAATCTGAATGAAAAAGATACTTCCGTTATGGATACCGAGCCAGAGCAGGCAGAAGAACAGCCCGAAAGAAAATGTGCAAGTCGAGAGAGATAATGCGGTTTGCATATTTGTATTGCTGATTTCTGGGAAGTATAATAGGTGTAGATTAGTAAATGTCGGAGGTGAAAGGTGTGCTTGATAATTTCAGATTTGAAACCTTTGTTGATGTGCATAGCAACATCTTTGATGAATATCTAAGCTCCGTTATCGCAAAGCTGTCCAAAGAAAATCCAGAATACTGTTCCATAGAGGAAAGGATAGAGGAACTCTACAAGGAGTATCCAAAAGTTATGGGAGCTCTGGATACGGAAAAGCCGAGCGATTTATCCGAGCAGGAGTGTAAGGCTTTGATAGAAGTTTTGGAGCTTCGGAACAGGCTCAGCGATATGCAGCAGGAAGCAATCTATTTCAGAGGGTGCTATGACAGCGTTGGGTATCTCAAAAAGGCAGGAATTTTATAACCAAGAACAGCGGCATTGGCGTTGAGCTGATGCCGCTTTTACATAGCCGCAGAGGTGGAAAAATTCATAGATATGTGGTATTATAATAGCGAAAAGCTTTATAGGAGGCGTTATAGTGAGAAAAAATGCTATCCTTTTTTCGGCAGGTGAATATCAAAATTCCAAGACATTTCCTAAACCTACTTGCGATTTGTCAGGAGTGAAAGTTGATATATTAGCTATTGAGAAAAGGTTAAAACAAATCGGTTTTGATGTGACAAAAAAAGAAAATATAAATAAATCTGAGTATATTCCTGCACTACAACAGTGTGCTGATAAATCACCATCAGATGCTATTCACATTGTTTATTTTTCTGGACACGGTGGTCACAGTAATGGAAAAAACTTTATTTACCCATCGGACTTTACGGCTCAATATGATATTACTAACGATATAGAAAAGGCAGGCATAAATATTGAAGATATAATATCTGTTTTTAAGGGTAAAGGCAGATTGATTTTAATACTTGATGCTTGTCGGAAAGATTTCGGAGTATCAAAAGGCTATTTTTCAGAGATGACATCCGCAGAGAATGTATATATTGCGTATGGTACAATGTTTCAAGATGGGTCAACAGGTGTGAATAATGGATTAAGTTGGTTTACCGAAGCTATTTGTGATGAGATATTAGCTCCCAATATAGATGTCGATACTTTGTTTACACGGGTAAGGCAGAATATTTTTACTAAACATTATATTCAAATTCCGCCGAGTGTTAATGCGTTATTAGATAAAGTTATTTTGCATTCTGAACTCAGTTATGACGACAAAGACAAACAAGTTTATGATTTTATTCAAAGATATGGTGATGAATATACGGATAAATACGGTTATTTTCAAGGAGATGATTTGATATTCATTGATGCGGCACAGTATTTCGATATTGGATTGCTTGATGCTATTTGGAAATTTAGAAAAGTTGACAACAAAATATATAAAGATAAGGGAGTAAATGTACCCGAACTTCCCGAAGCGGAAACAAAATTAGTTTCTTTTTTAGGCTTCACAAAAAGTAAAAAGTTCTTTTCTTTTGATGATAGCCATACTTGGTATTATAATGGACGGCAAATTAGAATGGGAGAAATTCCCCCATTACCACCAAGTATGCAACAGAAATTACCCGAAGAAGGAAAAGAGTATTATGTAGAATTCGATGCAAAAAAAGAAAATGATAGTATTGTTATAACAACAAATTTGCCAGAGCAATGCGAGATTTTTATTAAGGATAACAAAAGTAAATACTCACAAAAAATGGCGGTATCCAATGGAACAATCGAAATTAAAAATGCAACTGACATATCTAAAGTTATTATTAACTCTGGCGTATTTACCGCTGATGTAAATACGCAGCAGATTATTGGAGAAAATTGTCGCAATCTCGTTGGAAAATTTATAAAATATCATCCGATATACGGAAATCAAATTCATTGTATTTTCGAGTTTTAATATTATTTTTTACATAGCCGAGAGGTTTTCGTTTAACGAAAGCCCCTCGGCTATTTCTATTTTCTGGAGGTGATTTTATTGAATGTGAACTAACAGACCCTATGTGCAGATTGACCCAGATGTGCTTGAACGGGTACGCCAGATTGACCTGTTATCCTATCTGCGTGAGTTTGAGCCGAGCAATCTCGTTAAGGTCAAAGGCACAAGTAATGTGTACTGTACCGCAGAACACGACAGCTTAAAGATTTCCAACGGCAAATGGTATTGGTGGTCGAGAGGTTTCGGCGGCTATTCTGCCCTCGACTATCTGATAAAAGTCAAGGAATATGACTTCGTAGAAGCCGTGGAAATTCTTACAGGACAGGCGTTGGCGGACTGGAAACCGCCGCCCCCTGCCGAGAAAAAAGATGAGCCAAAGGTGCTTCTCTTGCCGCCGAAGTTTAAGAACTGCGACAGAGTTTTGCAGTATCTTTTCGGGCGTGGTATTGACTATCAGCTCATACAGGAGTGCGTTGCAGACGATACAATTTATGAGAGCGCCGACTATCACAACGCCGTTTTTATCGGCAAAGATGAAAGCGGAACACCCAAATATGCGGCTCTTAGAAGTACGCTCGGCAGCACTTTCAAACAGGATGCATCGGGCAGCGACAAAAGGTATTCGTTTCGACTTCTGGCAAGAGAGCCGACGGATACCTTGCATTTATTTGAAGCCACCATTGATTTACTGTCCTATGCCACTTATCTGAAATGCGAGGGCAAGGACTACAAATCGGAAAGTCTGCTTTCTCTTTCGGGCGTGTATCAGCCAAAGAAAGAGATAAAGGACAGCAAAATTCCCATAGCTCTCACAACTTTTTTGAGTGCCAATCCACAAATTAAGACCATAGTTCTGCATCTGGATAATGATAAGGCAGGCAGGCTTTGTACCGCTACTTTGAAAGAACTGTTGCAGAAAGACTACAAAATCGTTGATGATCCACCGCCTGTCGGCAAGGACTTCAACGATTTTTTGTTGTCCTATCTGGAAATTGCAAGACCTATGCCCAAGTGTGAAAGGAGTGATGCCCGTTGATTGTGTAGTAGATTCTCACCAGAAAGACACCGAAACCAAATTAAAATTTAGTGCTGAAAGCGAGGAATGAACCATTGAAAAAGTATGATGTAAACCTTACCGCCCATTATCAAAAGACCGTTTCCGTCTATGCAGAAAGCCCCGAACAGGCAAAGGAAAAAACAAAAATTATCCTGTTCGATACCGACCTTATCAACTTTACCGATGATGATTTTGTCTGCGGCGAAGCCGATATTACCGAGCAGAGAGAGGACGGGCTTAACGGTGTGGGCGAGAATACACCACAGGAAAATGAAGATTGTTCGGACTGCCCGTACTTCTGCCCTGTGTGCGGTGAGTGTATGTATGAGGACGATTGCGAAGAATGAGATGTCTTACCAAGCACTGAATTTGGTTAGCCAAATTCGCTTGTTAGGGGGCAGCCCCTAATACCCCGTGAGAACAGAAAGGAGTTCAAGAATGAGTGAGTTCTTATTTTTCATTATCGGTACAATGCTCGGCGGTCTGTTCGGCGTTGTGTGTATGTGCTGCTTGCAAATAAACAGACTTTCCGAGAGAAAGGAAGAGGACAATGCGAAAAAGAAATGTGCAGATACTTTTCCGTCTGACTGAGGAGGAAGCCGAACACCTTAATGAGCTTGTGCGGAAATCGGGTCGCTCAAAAGAAGCCTTTTTAAGAGAAATGGTAAGGGGCTATCAGCTCTGCGAAAAGCCCGACCCAGAGTTCTATAAAATGATGCGTGAGCTGTCCGCCATTGGAAACCGTATCAATCAGCTTGCAGTTAAGGCAAACGCACTCGGCTTTGTGGATACCCCGATGCTCCGTGAGGAAGCAAGGAAGTGGCACGAGTTTCAGATTGATATTCGCAAAAGGTATCTGCTTCCACGCAGGTCATTGTAATGGCGGTTTGCGAGATATGGGATGTGCGTGGCAGGCTCGACCACCCAATCGACTATGCCGAAAATCCCGAAAAAACCGCCAACCCTAAATACACCGAAGCCGACCTGCAGGCGATGGTCGATGTAATGGAGTACGCTACCAATAAAGAAAAGACTGAACAGCGGTATTTTGTCACAGGCGTAAACTGTGACCCGACCACCGCCAGAGATGAAATGATGATTACCAAAGCGGGATGGAGCGACACGAGTGAGATTGTCTGCTATCACGGCTTCCAGAGCTTCAAGCACGGTGAGGTCACGCCAGAGCAGGCACACGAGGTCGGCGTTAAACTTGCCGAGCGAATGTGGGGCGACAGGTTTCAGGTCATTGTCGCCACCCACCTAAATACCGACTGCCTGCATAATCACTTTGTCGTGAACTCTGTTTCTTTTGCGGACGGTATGCACTACCACGACAACAAAGCAAATCTGCGGCTGCTCCGTCAGCGTTCCGATGAGCTTTGCCGTGAGTATGCCCTGTCTGTCATCGAACACCCAAGCGGCAAGAAAAAGCCCTACGCCCTTTACCAAGCCGAAAAGCAGGGGCGACCCACGAGGGATAATGTTGCCAGACAAGCGGTGGATGAAGCTATCAGCAAATCATTTACGCTGAAAGACTTTGACCGCCAGTTGGCAGAAATGGGCTACCGCATAAACTTTGACCCCAACCGCAAGTATTGGACGATTATCGGCAAGGGCTGGCAAAGACCCAAGCGGCTTTATAAGCTCGGAGAGGAATACACCAATGACAGGATTATGGAGCGTATCAGTGAAAATTCCTATGCGGTCAAATTCCAGAGCTTCTCAGAGTCACAGCCACAGGTCAAGGTCTATCGGGTCAAAGGCTCTTTGAAGAACGCTAAGAAAATCGGTGGCTTGCGTGGGCTGTATCTCCATTACTGCTACAAGCTCGGTATCCTTCCAAAAGGCAGAAAACAAAATTATGCACGGCTTCATTATCTCTTAAAGGACGACCTTATGAAGATGGAAGCCATCACACAGGAAACAAGGCTGCTTTGCCGCAATCACATTGATACGGCGGAGCAGCTTTGTTCATATAAAGGCTCTCTGGAAACGGAGATGTCTGCCCTGCTTCAGAAGCGAAAGGAGCTTTACTCCAAATCTCGCAGGATAAGCGGCGAAGAAAAGGAAGCGGTCAAGGCGGAGCTTTCCGATATTTCTGGACGGCTGAAAATTATCCGAAAGGAGGTCAGAATGTGCGAGGGCATCGCCGCCCGTAGTGATACCCTCAAAGAAAAATTGCAGACGATACGGGCAGACGAACACGAACAGCAAAGAAAGGAGCTGATGAAGAATGAACACAGGCGGCGAAGCGGCAGAACAAATCGTCCGAATGAGCTTGGAGGGCTTTGAGGTCGCTGCCAAAATCACAGGTGCAGGTGCGAAGAACATCGCTATCCTGTTGTATTCCATTCTCAAAGAAGAAAAGAAAACCAAAGGAAAAGCAAGGCTGACAAGTATGCTCCGTTCTGGCAAGGAGCTGAAAGTCTTTACCGTCAAAAGCGGCGACTTAAAGAAGTTCACGCAGGAAGCAAAAAAATACGGTGTGCTTTACTGCGTCCTCACGGACAGAAAAAACAAAGACCCAAATGCAGAGGTCGATGTCATCGCTCGTGCCGAGGACGCATCGAAAATCAGCCGTATTGTGGAACGCTTTAATCTTGCTTCGGTGGATACCGCTTCTATTGTGACGGAAGCCGAGAAATCCAAAGATGCAAAGGACGGTCAGCCAGAGCCAGATATTGGTGTGCAGGAAAAGGCGGAGAAAGATAAGCTGCTTGACGAGCTTATGGGCAAGCCTGTCCAGAAGGAGGAAAACGCACCAAACCCCTCGGTGGCAAAGACAGAAAAATCCCCTCAGTCCGAGCCTACCTCAGAGCAGCCAAAGAAATCCGCAGAGGGGGCTACTATGACTAAGGAGAAACCTTCTGTCAGAGAGGAACTGCGGAAAATCAAGGAGAGCCGCAAGGAGCAGGAAGCAGAGATTGGCACTTCCGACCTGGACAAAAGCGGTGCTTCCGACAGGGCGAAAAGTGCTAACAGGAAAACGGAGCATAAACAGCCCACAAGAAAGAAAAAGAAACCAAAATCCAAAGAAACGAGGTAAACAGCTATGAGTATTTACGATGTATTCAGCGGCGGCAACAGACCTTTTGATAAAGAGGAATGGGCTGCCGCAAAGCAGGCACAGCGGAAAGAAGCCTATGAGCTGATTGATAATACCTGCTCTGAAATGATGGCAAGCGGCGACAGCTTCCGTCAGTATCTTGATGTGCAGGGTTGCTTTGACCGCTACTCCGTGGCTAACGCAATTCTGGTATCAGCACAGATGCCCGAAGCAACGCAGCTTAAAGAGTACAGCAAATGGAAAGCGAACCGTGTCTATGTGAACAAGGACGCACAGAAAATCATTATCCTTGAGCCGAGCAAGGAATACACCCGTGAGGACGGGACAAAGGGCGTCTCTTACAATGCCAAAGTGGTTTATGACATTTCCGAAACCTCGGCAAAGGACAGGCAGCAGGAACAGGAGCCGAAATCCATGCGTGAGCTTGTGTCGGCTCTGATTGATGCAAGCCCTGTATCCTGTGTTCCTGTCGGTGAGCTTGAACTGCCTGCCTATTATGACAGTTCTCAGCAGACCATTTTTGTCAAGAAGGGGCTTTCCGAGGAAGTGCTGTTCATGAGTATGGCAAAAGAAGTGTCGGCGGCGGTCTATGACTTTAAGTACAACGAGAGCCGTGATGTTTCCGATTTCAAATCCTTCTGCGTTGCCTATATGGTAAGCTCCCGTTATGGCATGGATACCAGAGGTTTTGATTTTTCCAGACTTCCCAGAGAGTATGCGGAAATGGATACGCAGGCGTTCAAGGGAGAGCTTGGCACGATGCGTGATGTTCTGGGCGAAATCCAGAGTGATATGTATAAGAGTATGGAGAAGAACAAGCCTGCAAAGAACAAAGAGCAGGAACGCTAATCGGAGGTGCAGACTATGAGAGAGGAACGATACCATATCGCACTTGATAAGTACGATAAGAATATCGTCATCAATGCCTTAAACACCCTGCGTACACGGCAGTTACAGGAGGAACGCCCCACCGAGCCTGTTGACGAGCTGATAAGCAAGGTGGCACACGCTCCGACAAAAAAGGTTAAGGTCGTGCATTGCAGGTGCAATGAGGAACGATGACCAGAAAACGAGCCTAATCCTTACTGTTTGCGGGATACTTCCTGTCGTATGGCTTGCCCTGCTGACAGCACCCTATGTCAGCGGCGGTCTTGTAGAGATTATCCGAGGTCTGCCCGTGGCGATGGGCAATCCGTTTGAAATAGCGATGTGTGAGGACAGCGTAAAGACTGTCCTTATTTTTTTACTTGCCTACGCTATGGGCATCGGCATTTATTTCTCTACACGCAGGAATTACCGCAGGCGTGAGGAACACGGCTCTGCGAAATGGGGCAATGCAGGTGCTTTGAATAAGAAGTACCGAGATAAAGACCCGTCAGCCAATAAGCTCTTGACCCAGAATGTCCGTATCGGGTTGGACGGGAAAAAGCACCGCAGGAATCTGAACATTTTAGTATGCGGTGGCTCTGGTGCGGGTAAAACAAGGTTTTTCTGCAAGCCAAATGCTATGCAGTGCAACACATCTTTTGTAATACTCGACCCAAAGGGCGAAATTGTCCGTGACATCGGCGGTCTGTTGGAAAACAAAGGCTATGAGGTGCGTGTGCTTGACCTTATCAATATGCACCGCAGCCATTGTTACAATCCCTTTGTCTATCTGCGGAACGATAACGATGTTCAGAGGTTGGTAACAAACTTATTTAAGGCGACCACGCCGAAAGGCTCACAGTCGCAAGACCCGTTCTGGGATACGGCGGCGAGTATGCTGCTTCTGGCTCTGGTGTTCTATCTGAAATATGAAGCACCGCCAGACGAGCAAAATTTCCCGATGGTTATGGAGCTGCTCCGTGCAGGCGAAGTCAGAGAGGACGATGACAGCTATGTAAGCCCTCTGGATGAGCTGTTTGACCGTTTGGAAATGGTAAACCCAGAGCATATCGCCCTCAAGTATTACAGGGATTACCACTCTGGTAGTGCAAAGACCCTAAAGAGTATCCAGATAACCCTTGCCGCTAGGCTTGAAAAATTCAATCTGGAGAGCCTTGCAGGGCTTACCGCCACCGATGAGCTTGACCTGCCAAGTCTGGGAGAAAAGAAGGTCGCTCTGTTCGCTCTGATACCAGACAACGACACGAGCTTTAACTTCCTTGTCAGTATCCTTTATACCCAGCTCTTTCAGCAGCTTTTTTATCTGGCAGACCACAAGTACGGCGGAAGCCTGCCTGTGCATTGCCATTTCATAATGGACGAATTTGCGAATGTTTCATTGCCTGATGACTTTGATAAAATCCTGTCCGTTATGCGTTCCAGAGGGGTATCAGTATCCATTATCCTGCAAAATCTGGCACAGCTCAAAGCCCTTTTTGAAAAGCAATGGGAAAGCATTGTCGGCAACTGCGATGAGTTTCTGTATCTGGGCGGCAACGAGCAAAGCACCCACAAATATGTGTCAGAGCTTTTGGGCAAGGAAACCATTGATACCAACACCTACGGGAAAAGCTCTGGGCGGAGTGGTAACTATTCAACAAATTATCAGATTTCGGGGCGTGAGTTGATGACCCCAGACGAAGTGCGTATGCTTGATAACCGTTACGCACTTCTTTTTGTGCGTGGGGAACGCCCCGTTATGGATTTCAAGTATGACATCTTGAAGCACCCGAATGTGAAGTTGACGGCTGACGGAGGGCAACCGCCGTATATCCACGGAGAGCCTACGCAGGTTGTCGCAACTCTTGTGTTTGACAGTGATATTCCAGATAACGCCGTGAGCGTCAAAGCTGTCAGCACTTCCTATGAGCTTCTGTCCGATGAGGACTTGGAAGAAATATTCAATTTATAAGGAGGATTTACCCTATGAAACTTTTTAAGAAGAATGAGAACAAGAAAACCACGAAGCTGCCGATGACTGGAAAGGTTAAGAAAAGCTTCCGCTATTACTGTATGGCTGTTATGGCAATGACCTTTGTGCTTGGTACTTCCGTAACCGCCTTTGCTGCCAATGACCCCATTCAGGTAGTCAACAACCTGTCCGATTTCATTTTCGGTCTGGTGAGGGCTGTCGGTATGATTATGCTCGGCTTTGGTATCGTGCAGATTGGTCTTTCTCTCAAATCCCACGACCCGTCCCAGAGAGCTAACGGCTTTTTGACCCTTGCAGGTGGTGTTGTCATTACCTTCGCAAAGGAAATCTTGACTCTTATTACAGGCTAAAAAAGAGCAGCTTACCTTTTGGGGTAAGCTGCAATACATAAGGATATTTAAAATATGTTGCAAATTATTTGCCAAAATTCATTCCATCCCATAACGATTGACATTAGACCGCCTATAAATCCTACAAGGGTAACAATTATGTTTAGAAGTTTTATAATCCAATTATGTTTTGCCCTGCGGGTGGTTTCGTCTGAAATAAATCCAAACCAATGGAGCAATAAAATAGGTAACGAAACAATAAACTTGATACCGTCAGAAAAACAGGAAAACGGATTAACAAGATTCTTCCTTATGGATTTTTCAGCTTCTTTAAGAGTTCCTAAATGGCGTATGAACATATCATCACAGTCCTGTGCCGACTGGTTTATTCTGTTCATAATTATGCCATTATCATGCTCGTTGATAGCATTCCGTAATTCTGGCAAGAAGTTCACCAGCAATTGGTAATTGCTGGTGCTAAATCCTCGTAGGTTATCAGTAACATAAGCAAATATTCCATCAGAGCCAAGTTCATATTGCATTGATTTTACATCTGATGTCAGTTCGTAGTATAACTGCTGATTAAAACAGTTTCTTGACATAAATCCGTTTATTAGTTCAATGAATTTATGACGATAGCTATTTGTAAATTCAACCCGTTTGATTATATCGCTTAATTCAATACGCTTCATTATGAAACCTAATATAATTATTCCTATTATGATGAAAGCAGGAATTAACTTGTCCATAACATATCCCCTTACATAGTCAATTGCTTCCAACTGTTGGAGCAGTTGGCTTTTATATTATACAACATTTTTCTCATGCTTTCTACATGCAAAGTATGAGAGTAGAAAGGAGGTTTGAAAATGCCAAAAATAAACTATTCGTTGAAGGGAGGCTGTAATCAGTGTCAGATAATTGGGTCGTACAAAATCTTGAGAACGCCCTAAACACTTGGAATGAGAAAATAGCCGAGATATGGCAACTCATTACCCAATCCCCAGAGAACTTTAAGGGCGGCACGATATGGAATGTCATCGTGGATATTCACGGTGCGGTGCAGGCTATCGGACTTGCCCTGCTCGTGCTGTTCTTTGTTGTGGGTGTGATGCGTACCTGCGGAAATTTTGCAGAAGTCAAGCGACCAGAGCAGGCTTTGAAGCTGTTTATCCGCTTTGCCATTGCCAAAGGTGCAGTGACCTACGGATTAGAACTGATGATGGCACTGTTTAAGATTGTGCAGGGTATGATTTCCACGATTATGAATGCCGCAGGATTTGGCTCGGCACAGCAGACGGTGTTGCCGCAGGAAATCGTGACAGCCGTTGAAGACTGCGGATTTTTTGAGAGTATCCCGCTATGGGCGGTCACGCTGATAGGCGGACTGTTTATTACGGTGCTGTCATTCATAATGATTATGTCGGTATATGGCAGGTTTTTCAAGCTGTATATCTATACTGCCATAGCACCCGTACCCCTTTCCACTTTTGCTGGAGAGCCGAGCCAAAGAGTCGGCAAGAGCTTCATTAAGAGCTATGCCGCTGTATGCCTTGAAGGTGCGGTTATCGTGCTTGCCTGCATTATCTTTTCCCTATTTGCTTCTTCTCCGCCTGTGGTCAATCCCGATGCGGCGGCGGTTACAATGGTATGGAGCTATATCGGGGAGCTTGTGTTCAATATGCTCGTCCTTGTCGGTGCGGTCAAAATGGCAGACCGTGTTGTAAGAGAAATGATGGGCTTGTAAGGGAGGTGCTATGATTGGAAGTCAAGATAAATAAGGAAATCCGTAATTATACGGAGAGTATGTTTTTTGGACTGTCCCTCAGACAGTTCATTTTTTCTGTCCTTGCCTGCGGCGTGGCGGTGGGTTTGTATTTTCTTCTCCGTCCACGGTTTGGTACGGAAACCCTCAGTTGGGTTTGTATCTTAGGTGCGTTCCCCTTTGCGGCAATGGGATTTATCAAATACAACGGTATGACCGCAGAGCAGTTTGTCTGGGCGTGGATTAAATCGGAATTTCTGATGCCGAAAAAGCTGATGTTCCTGCCAGATAATCTCTATTACGAAACGATGAAGCCGACTATTGAAGCCTATGAAAAAGGATTGGCGACAGTACGGAAAAAGCAGAAAGGCAGGACATCGAAACAAAAGAAATCGAAAAAGAAAAATGCGAAACGCAGTAAGGAGGTAAACAATGCTGAGAACTCTTAAAAATCTGTTCAAGCAGGACAGGGAAAAGTTTGTTGTGCCGAAGTCGGTACAGAATGTTATCCCGATTAAGACAATCTGGGAGGACGGCATATTCCTTGTCGGCAGGAACAAGTACGCAAAGACCTTTAAGTTTGAGGATATAAACTATGCCGTGGCAAGCCGTGAGGATAAGGAAGCGATGTTCCTTGAGTACTCGGAGCTTCTTAATTCCCTTGACAGCGGTGCGACCACGAAAATCACTATCAACAACCGTCGCTTGAACAAAGCTGATTTTGAACAGACCATTTTAATCCCAATGGCTGATGACGGTTTAGATAAGTACCGCAAGGAATACAACAAAATGCTTCTGGATAAGGCGACAGGGGCTAATTCTATCGTACAGGATAAGTATGTAACCGTATCTGTCTGCAAGAAGAATATCGAGGAAGCCCGAAACTACTTCGCCCGTGTGGGTGCTGACCTTATCGCCCACTTTAACCTTCTGGGGTCGAAGTGTGTGGAACTGGACGCAGGCGACAAGCTGCGTATCTTCCACGACTTCTACCGTACAGGAGAAGAAACAGCGTTCCACTTCGATATTACCCAGACGATGCGGAAAGGTCACGATTTCAAGGATTTTATCTGCCCTGATACCTTTGAATTTGAGAGCGACTGCTTCAGAATGGGTGACAGATATGGGCGTGTGATTTTTCTCAGAGAGTATGCGGCATATATCAAGGACAGTATGGTTGCGGAGCTTTGTGAGCTGAACAGGAATATGATGCTGTCCGTTGATATTATCCCCGTTCCCACAGATGAAGCCGTGCGGGAGGTGGAAAACCGTCTGCTTGGTGTGGAAACCAATATCACGAATTGGCAGAGGAAGCAGAACCAGAACAACAATTTTTCTGCCGTTATCCCCTATGATTTGGAACAGCAGCGAAAAGAAAGCAAGGAATTTCTGGATGATTTGACGACCCGTGACCAGAGAATGATGTTTGCCGTGCTGACGATGGTGCATACGTCAGATTCCAAAGAGCAGCTCGACAATGATACAGAAGCTCTCTTGACTACCGCAAGAAAGCATTTGTGCCAGTTTGCGGTGCTGAAATATCAGCAGATGGACGGATTGAATACAGCCCTGCCATTTGGTGTACGGAAGATAGATGCCTTGCGTACCCTCACAACAGAGAGCCTTGCAGTGTTTATCCCGTTCCGTGTGCAGGAAATCTACCATGAAAACGGTGTGTATTACGGTCAGAATGTTATCAGCAAAAATATGATTATCGCCAACCGCAGGCAGCTCCTTAACGGCAATTCCTTTATTCTCGGTGTGTCGGGTGCAGGAAAATCCTTTACCGCAAAGGAAGAAATGACGAATATCATTCTGACCGACCCCAACGCTGATATTATCATCATTGACCCAGAGCGTGAGTATTCCCCGCTTGTGAAAGCAATGAAGGGAGAAGTCATTCATATCTCTGCGACAAGTGAAAATCACATCAATGCTATGGATATGAACTCCGATTATGGTGACGGTGCAAACCCTGTCATTCTGAAATCGGAGTTTATTTTATCCCTTTGCGAACAGCTCATCGGCGGCACGAACTTGGGAGCAAAGCAGAAATCCATCATTGACCGCTGTACGGCAAGCGTGTACCGCTATTATCAGCAGGGCAACTATATGGGAACGCCGCCCACCTTGCAGGACTTCCGTGAGGAACTGTTAAAACAGAATGAGCCAGAAGCACAGGAAATCGCCCTTGCGATTGAGCTGTTTACGGACGGATCGCTCAACACCTTTGCAAAGCACACGAATGTTGATACCCACAGCCGCCTTATCTGCTATGACATTCTGGATTTGGGCAAGCAGTTACAGCCTATCGGTATGCTTGTCGTGCTTGACAGTATCTTAAACCGTATCACACAGAACAGAGCCAAAGGCAGAAACACATTTATTTTCATTGATGAAATCTATCTGCTCTTTCAGCATGAATACTCTGCAAACTTCCTCTTTACCCTCTGGAAGCGTGTGCGTAAATACGGTGCGTACTGTACAGGTATTACGCAGAATGTGGACGACCTTTTGCAGAGCCATACGGCAAGGACGATGCTTGCTAACAGCGAATTTATCATTATGCTTAACCAAGCATCTACGGACAGACTTGAGCTTGCCAAGCTCCTTAATATCTCCGACCTTCAGATGAGCTATATCACGAATGTCGGTGCAGGACAGGGATTACTCAAAGTTGGCAGCTCTCTTGTACCATTTGTAAACAAGTTCCCACGCAATACCGAGCTTTACAAGTTGATGACGACCAAGTTCGGTGAGGTCTAAGAAAGGAGGTTTTTTATGGCTGATATTAAATTCCGTGATACGGCTCATCGTGATTTCTTTCTGGAAAATATGATGAAATGCAGAGTGAACGACTGTTATCACAGGGCGTTTTTCTATGTGATGGGTATCGCTTCGGAAACGAGGGCGAACATCAACCAGATGTTCAATTTCAAGGAGGACTGCATCGAGCCAGAGGGTATGCACGGCGGCTGGCAGACAAGTGGAACAGTCAAGGTCTGCCATCTTGCTTTTAACCTTTGGAACGGGTATGCAGAGGAAGGGCAGGAACGGTATTTCACGCCAGAGGAGTTGTTCTGCTGTGAGTTTGCTCCCTACTTTATGGAGGGTATCAAGGTCAGATACCCCGAATATTGCAGGGAGCTTCCTACTCCCAGAAAACAGACGGAAATTTCAAGATAAGAAAGGAAAAGCCTATGAAGAATTATAAATCTATTATCTGTGTTGTAGCCGCCGTGTGCCTGTTAGGTACGGCGGCTTTTTGCGGCTTCCGCATTTATCATTACTATGCAGAGGTGGACGAGCAGACGGAAACCTTTGAGGAGATTGCCGAGATGGTAGAGCAGGCTCCCACGGATGAAACCGTGCCAGACGATGCCCCTGTCAGCGAGGGAGAAGATGTGCTTGCCAAGTATCAGAAATTGTATTTACAGAATGAGGATATGGTGGGTTGGATTTCCATAGCCGGCACAACAATCAATTATCCTGTGATGCAGAGCAGGAACAATCCGAATTTTTATCTGAAGCACAATTTTGAAAAAGAGTACAGCGACTTAGGTACGCCTTATGTGCAGGAGAATGGTGATATTGTCGAAAGTGAAAATTTGGTTATCTACGGTCATCACATCAAGGGTGGCAAGATGTTTGGAGCGTTGGAGGATTACAAGTCCAAGAACTTCTATGAGGAACACAAGACTATTCAGTTTGATACCCTCACAGAGCAGGCAGAGTATGAAATCGTCGCTGTGTTTAAGACTGTGGCGTACAGTTCTGAGGGCTTCCGATACTATGACTTTGTTGATGCGGAGAATGAGGAAGATTTTAATTCCTATGTCGGGAAGTGCAAGGAGCTTGCTTTGTATGATACAGGTGTGACCGCTGAATACGGCGACAGGCTCATTACCCTTTCCACCTGCGAATACTCCGCACAGAACGGCAGGCTCGTTGTTGTGGCAAAAAAGGTCGGCTGATTTGAACGCAAATCCTCTGGGAAAGGAGGTTCTCTATGGCTGATATAAAAACCAGGGATGCGGTCAAAGGTACGATAAAGACCATAGATAAAGCCGCCATAGCCAGTGAGCGTATGAAGTCTGCCTATGTGGGGATAAAGGGCAAGGCGGAACAGGGATATTACGCTGATGAAAACTCTGCCACTGAATATGCTGCGGATAGGATTTCTTGTGCAGCAGACCGTGTAAAAGACGAAGTTATCCATCAGTTCAATAAGCGGGGGCAAAAGGCAGTCAAGACAACGCAGGAGAATATCGGTAAGGCAAAAGATAAAATAACCGATTTCAAGCAAAGTCGGGCTGTCAAAGCCGCAGAACAGGAAGCAGCACAGAATATGTCAGAACAACACGGCTTGCAGATCCGTCACGGGGCTGCAAGCCGTTCCTCTGCCCCCGATGTTTCCCAGACAGCAAAATCGCAGTTGATAAAGACCCGACAGCAGGGGCAAAAAATGATTAAGACCACAGCCCGAAATACAGAAAAAGCGGTGAAAGCAACTGCTAAGGGAACGGTCAAGACAACCGAAAAGGGAATTAAAACCGCACAGGCAACTTCTAAGGCGGCAATCAAAACGACAGAAACCTCGGTAAAAACCGCACAGGCAGCGGCAAAGGTTTCTGCGAAAACTGCCCAAAAGGCAGCACAGGCGGCAAAAGTCACCGCAAAGGCAACCGCCGAAGCCACCAAAGCGACGGTCAGAGCCACCATAGCTGCGGTCAAGGCGATTATTGCAGGAACAAAAGCTCTGATTTCTGCTATAATTGCAGGCGGTTGGATTGCAGTTGTGATTATTCTCATTGTTGTCCTGCTCGGCTGTGCTGTTTCCCTGTTTGGTGGCGGAAGCGGGAGCAACGCCTATACCCCTGTCAGTGCAGAGGTGGAAGCCTATGAGCCTTTGATACAGAAATATGCCAAACAGTACGGTATTCCCGAATATGTGGAGCTTATCAAGGCGGTAATGATGCAGGAAAGTGGCGGGCGTGGACTTGACCCGATGCAGGCGGCGGAGGGCAGCTTTAACACAAGGTATCCCCACGAGCCGAACGGGATACAAGACCCAGAATATTCGATTGAGTGCGGTGTACAGGAATTAAAGGCTGCCCTTATCTCTGCCGAGGTAGAAAACCCGATTGATATGGAGCATATCAAACTTGCCTTGCAGGGTTACAATTTCGGCAACGGCTATATCTCGTGGGCTAAGACTAACTATGGCGGCTATTCCTATGCCAATGCGGTAGAGTTCTCCACCATGCAGGCGGCACGGTTAGGTTGGGACAGCTATGGCGACACGCAATATCCCGCCCATGTGCTGCGGTATTATCCATACGGAAGAGCGTTCACAAGCGGCGGTAACCAGGCGATTGTGGAGGTCGCTTTGACACAGCTCGGCAATGAGGGCGGTCAGCCTTATTGGAGTTGGTACGGCTTTGAGGGGCGTGTGGAATGGTGTGCCTGCTTTGTGTCTTGGTGTGCCGACCAATGTGGCTATATCGAAAGCGGGATTATCCCAAAATTCGCAGGCTGCGTGGACGGTGCAAATTGGTTTAAGGGTAACGGACAATGGAAAGACCGAAGCTATGAGCCGTCGGCAGGCGATATTATCTTTTTTGATTGGGAAGGCGACGGAGAAACCGACCATGTAGGCATTGTGGAGAAATGCGAAAACGGTGTCGTTTACACCGTAGAGGGTAACTCTGGCGACACTTGCAGGCAAAATCAATATACGGTTGGAAGTAGCTCCATCTATGGTTACGGTGTTCCTGCCTATTAAGAATGGGCAAAAGAAAAACCAGAGGTTTATTCCTCTGGCTCTTTTGCCTTACATAGACCGCTGACAGTTGCTTCTATTACGAGCAACTCTTTATCATTTAGTTTGTCGAGTTCTGCGTCTAAGCGTCTGCGGACGGAACTTTTCTTGACCTCATTATCTGGGAATATGTATTCATCAACTGATACACCGAACATCGTCACAAGCTGAATGAACAACTCCAGACTTGGCTTTTGCCCCTCATTTTCAATCGCTTGAAGATGTCTTGGGTCATAATCCACAATACGAGAAAGCTCATCTCTGGTCATACCTTTTGCTGTCCTTGCTTTTTTGATTGCCTGCCCTATCGGTGTAAAATCGAAGTCAAAATCATTGTTTCTTGCGTCCATAAACTCACCACCTTGTATCAATATAATGCTTCTATTATATTTTACAGAAATGATAGTTCTTATAGAACGGTCTGAAATCCCTTGTATTAGGATATAAAATCTCTACTTGTAAGATATAAAAATTCACATTTGCATAGTTGATATTGTTCGTTCAAACGGATATAATAGATACAGTACGATTTTAGGAGGTCAGAAATGTTTGAATATATGACGGCACAGGAAGCCGCAGAACTTTGGGGGATATCGGTGCGGCGTGTGCAACGGTTATGCAAAGAAAACCGTATTGAGGGTGTCCTAAATATAAATCGGATGTGGCTTATTCCTAAAAGTTCAAAAAAGCCCGTTGATAAGCGGAGAAAGGTTACAGATTATGGAGAATAGAATTTTATTACTAGAAGATGATGTAAGTTTAATAGACGGACTGCAATATTCGCTAAAGAAAAATGGCTTCGATGTCGATTTTGTCCGTTCTGTGCAGGAAACTCTAACTTATTTATCTGAGATAGAAAAATACGATATGCTCATCCTTGATGTCACATTGCCAGACGGAACAGGTTTTGAGATATGTGAAAAAGTACGAAAAAACGGAAGTCAGATACCGATTATTTTTCTGACAGCTTCTGATGAAGAAGTTAGCATTATTCGTGGTCTGGACTGCGGCGGTGATGACTACATAACAAAACCGTTTAAGTTAGGCGAGTTATGTTCACGCATACGAGCGTTGCTGCGGCGGGCAGGGTTGTCCACTCAAGGAACAGGGGCAGTTATGGAATGTGGCGATATTAAGATAGACCTTTTAGGAAGCCGTGTCTTATTAAAGGGAAAAATATTAGAACTTACCGCCGCAGAATACCGTTTAATATGCCTGTTGGTAAAGAATGCAAACCGTATTATTACAAGAGATATTATTTTAGACGAGTTATGGGACAGCACAGGAGATTATGTAGACAATAATACCCTTTCCGTCTATGTGCGACGACTGCGAGAAAAAATAGAAACAGACCCATCACATCCAGAACATTTACTAACAGTCCGAGGATTTGGTTATCAGTGGAAAGAGGTGGACGAATGAACTTCTTACATGATAAACATAGCCGTTATTATTGCATTTTCATTGTTACTCTTGTTTTGCTGCTTTTTTTGATGGGAATAGCTGTCATTGACACGCAAACGGCGGCTACCAAAGAAATGTTTTTAACACACAATAATGCGATTGCTACTTCTTTACTGGAAGAAGGAATTTCAAAGGAAGTAATTGCAACAGCCTTAATGAATACGGAAGCAGGCACTACAGGAAATAAGTTTTTAGCCGAAATTGGTCTTTCAAACAGCACGGATATAGAAAATTTACCTTATGTATCTGCTGTTAAAAATACAATACTGACATCTCTGTTTGTGATGTTATTTCTATGGACGCTGCTTCTGTTTTTAGGTACAATGCTGTTTTTGTATCGTAGGGAAAGACTATATAGGGAATCAGAAAACATCATTAAGGACTACATAGATGGGAACTATACTGTTCACCTTCCGCAATCTAACGAGGGAACTATTTACCAGCTCTTATCTTCTGTTGACCAATTGGCTACTATGCTTCAAGCAAAAAATGATACAGAACAAAAGACAAAAGAGTTTCTTAAAAATACAATTTCTGATATATCACATCAATTAAAAACGCCTCTGTCGGCACTTATGATGTATCAGGAAATTATTGAGAATGAGCCAGAAAACTTCGAAACGGTCAAAGAATTTTCCTTAAAGATTGGAACTGCATTAAAGAGAATGGAACAGCTTATTCAATCTATGTTGAAAATCACAAGAATAGATGCAGGGAGCATCTCTTTTGAAAAATCCAATTACAGTATCCCGAATATTATTAATCACGCAATTAGTGAATTGACAACACGGGCGGACAATGAAAAAAAGGAAATTGTGATAGATGGTGATTTGGAACAGATGCTTTACTGTGATATAGAGTGGACGGGCGAAGCCATTGGCAACATTATCAAAAACGCACTTGACCATACAGATACAGGGGGAAAAATCTCTATATCGTGGGAACAAACGCCCGCTATGATTAGAATATTTATTACGGATAACGGACACGGCATTTCCCAAGAGGATATACACCACATATTTAAGAGATTTTATCGAAGCAAAAATACTTCAGAAAGTCAAGGGATTGGACTTGGATTGCCATTAGCAAAGGCGATTGTTGAGGGACAAGGCGGTATTCTTTCTGTTCAGAGCGAGCGATTACAGGGAACAACCTTTACATTGTCTTTCCTTACGGAATCGTAAGGTTAAATTCATCTGATTGTAAGCTGTTACTTCTATCCTTGTAAGAAAGGAGGTACTTATAAATGGAAATCTTAAAAGTACAAAATCTGTGTAAAACATACGGAACTGGTGAGGCAAAAGTCGATGCTTTGAAAAATGTATCGTTCTCTCTGGAAAAAGGTGAGTTCGTTGCTGTCGTTGGAGAGTCTGGCTCTGGGAAGAGTACCCTGCTAAATTGTATCGGTGCATTGGATGTTCCTACTTCTGGCACAGTCACGATGGATGGGAATAACTTATTTTCTATGAAAGAAGAAGAACGCACGATTTTCAGAAGGAGGAATATCGGCTTTATTTTTCAGTCTTTTCAGCTTGTATCTGAATTGACGGTGGAACAGAATATAGCATTTCCGCTTCTTTTGGATTATCGCAAACCGAAAGCTTCTGATGTAGAAGAAATATTAGAATTGCTCGGCTTAACAGAACGAAGAAACCATTTGCCAAGCCAGCTTTCTGGCGGTCAGCAGCAGCGTGTCGCTATTGGCAGGGCATTGATTACAAAACCGAAGTTGATTCTTGCGGACGAGCCGACAGGCAATCTGGATAGCAAGAATAGCCAAGATGTTATTGATTTGCTGACAAAAGCATCCAGACATTACCAACAAACAATACTTATGATTACGCACAACAACGGTCTTACTTCTATGGTTGACCGTGTCTTGCGTGTCACAGACGGTGTGCTGACAGACTTGGGAGGTAATGCGAATGAAAAGTTATCTTGACCTTGTTCCTATTTCTGCAAAAGTACATCGAAAGCAAAATCGTATGTCTATTATTTGTATTGTATTGGCTGTCTTTCTGGTAACAGCTATTTTCGGTATGGCTGATATGTTTATCAGAGGGCAGATTTTGCAGGCACAGCAGGAAAACGGAAATTGGCATATTGGCATACAAAACATTAGTGATGAAGATGCAATGCTTATATCTTCCAGACCAGAGGTAGCTACTGTTGCCGATTATGGTACGCTGAATTTTCGAGGAGAACAAGAATATACTTTGCATGGAAAAAATGTGAGTATATGCGGTGGAAATGAAAGCATAGTTACAGAAATTTTTAATGTGTTGGATGAAGGGACGTTTCCTAAAACTGAGAATGAAGCAATGATATCAATCAATGCGAAGGATACGCTAAAGTTAAAAATTGGTGAGCAAATTGTAATTACAACGCCAAATGGAACGGAATTCTCATATATTATTTCTGGCTTTATGAAAAATTCCGCAAACCTTATGCGTGAAGATGTTTATGGTGTGTTTTTGACAACAGATGGCTTTCGAACAATTTACTCCAATGAAACAGATGTTAACCCATCTGAGTATACAATGTTTTTCGTGCTATTTGATAATAAAGGAAACATTCCAAAAGAGATAGCTGAGATTAAAGAACAGTACGGATTGTCCGATAAACAAGTAACCGAAAATATAACATTGCTTGGTTTGATGGGGCAGAGTGATGATTCATTCATGGCACAGGTGTATACTGTTGCAATAATTCTATTTTTCCTCGTTTTGATGGCTGGCGTTTTAATGATTGCAAGTAGTATGAACACTAATGTGGCACAGCGAACAGAGTTTTTTGGAATGGTTCGTTGCATAGGGGCAACACCTAAACAGGTTATGCAGTTAGTACGTAAAGAGGTTATGAATTGGTGTCGCTTTGCAATTCCACTTGGTGTTATCGGCGGTATGGTATTGGTTTGGGTATTGTGTTTTATTTTGCGGCAGCTTAGTCCACAATATTTTGGTGGAATGCCTGCTTTTAGTATAAGCTATCCAAGTATTATAGCGGGTATTGTTGTTGGTTTGTTGACAGTTCTCCTTGCTGCCCGTTCTCCTGCTAAGAAAGCATCCAAAGTTTCTCCTTTGGCAGCGGTATCTGGAAATGCAAATGATTTACAACCTGTAAAAAAAGCGGCGAATACCAAGTTTTTCAAGATAGACACTTCTCTTGGTATTCATCATGCTAAAGCAAGCAAAAAGAATTTTATTTTAATGATTAGCTCATTTTCAATCAGTATTATTCTTTTTCTTGCATTTTCAGTAACTATTGATTTTATGAATCACACATTGACGCCTTTACAGACGTGGACTGCCGATATATCTGTTATCAGTCCAGAAGATACCTGCTCGGTAAAGGCTGAATTTATTGAGGAATTACAGCAAAATCCCGCCGTAAAAAATGTTTATGGGCGAATGTTTGCTTACAATGTTCCCGTAATCGTAAATGGCGAGGAAAAAGTTGTTGACCTTATTTCATATGAAGACATGCAGTTTGACTGGGCAAAGGACTATGTTTTGTCCGGCAGCTTGGAAAAAGCACAAAGTGAAAGTAATACAGGACTTATCGTTTTTGAGCCACAAAACGACATTGAGGTAGGCAATGTCATTACCTTAAATTTGAATGGCAGCCAAGCTGATATGGAGATTGTCGGTATGTTATCTGACTGCCCATTTAATAATCGTCAAGATGTTGGCAAGCTCATTTGTTCTGAGGATACCTTTAGAAAACTGACGGGCGAAACGGATTATAGTATTATTGATATACAGTTATCTCAAAATGCCACAGAGAATGATGTAAATGAAATACACCGCTTGGTAGGCTCACAATATACATTTTCTGATGAGCGAATGGGTAATAGTAACACCCGTGGGGCTTACTATTGTTTTGGGCTTTTCATTTATGGCTTTTTGGTATTGATTGCATTGATTACACTATTCAATATCATAAATAGCATAGCTATGAGTGTGGTGGCAAAAATGAAACAATACGGAGTTTTTCGAGCGATTGGATTAAGTAACAGGCAACTGGCTAAAATGATTATTGCCGAAGCATCTACCTATGCAATCACAGGTACTATTTGCGGTAGCGTTTTAGGAATAGTCTGTAACAAGATTTTATTTAGCAAACTTATAACCTATAAATGGGGCGATGCATGGAGTGTTCCTCTGGTTCAGCTTGGTATCATTATTGTTGTTGTTGCCATTGCAGTAATTTTGGCAGTAAGAAACCCCATTAAAAAATTGGAGAAAACATCTATCGTAGATATAATTAGTGTGCAATAGTTCTCAATATTATTGCATTCATAGAGGGGCAGGCAGGTAATTCTTGAACGGAATTGTCTGCCTCTTTTAGCTTACTATTTTGTAAGTCAAAATTCATCTAATTGTAAGGTTGGCTCTATATCATAATATAGGAAAGATGGAGAACACCATGAAAAAACGATTATCTAAAAAAACTTTGATTTCTGTATGCACGTTGATTGCTGCTTTGATTATTTGGACTATGTGGAGCAATACAGCTTTGATGTTGAGTACGGTGACTGTTTCAAGCAATCGTATCCCTGCCGCATTTAATGGTTTTCGGATAGCTCAAATATCCGACCTGCACAATGCAGTGTTCGGAGAAGACAATGCAGAACTGTTACAAATACTGTCAGAATGTGAGCCAAACATAATAGTAATAACGGGTGATTTAGTTGATGCTGAACATACGGACATTGATGTTGCCCTTGATTTTGCAAAAGAAGCTGTTCAAATTGCAGATACATATTATGTAACAGGCAATCACGAAGCCAGTTTGTCACAGTATGATGAGCTTAAAGCAGAACTTGAAAATACTGGTGTAGTTGTCCTTGAAGATAAAGCAATGCAGTTAGAATATAATGGAGATGACATTACGCTTATCGGACTTTCCGACCCAAGCTTTACGCTTAAAGGGGATATGTTTGGAGAAGTTCCTGCTATGGTTGATACGAAATTACGGGGACTAATCGGAGATAAAGACAATTACACTATTTTGCTTTCACATCGCCCAGAATTGTTTGAAGCCTATGTAAATTGTGGTGTCGATTTAGTTTTAAGCGGTCACGCACATGGTGGTCAGTTTCGTTTACCGTTTATTGGCGGTTTGGTTGCTCCAAATCAAGGCTTGTTTCCAAAATATGATGCAGGCTTATATACGAAAGGTGACACAAATATGATTGTTTGCAGAGGACTTGGCAATAGTATAATCCCTATTCGATTTAATAACCGTCCAGAAATCGTGTTATTGGAGCTTATCGCAGAATGATAGTAAGTAAATGTATTTAATTTTGAAAGGTAGGTTGTAACTTGAAGCAGACAGAATGGCTATTATGTCCTCTTTGCGGAAACAAAACCCGAAACAAAATCAGAGAGGACACAGTTTTGAAAAACTATCCTCTTTACTGCCCAAAATGTAAACAGGAAACATTGATTGATGTAAAGAATTTACAAATAACCGTCATCAAAGAGCCAGACGCATAAGATGCAGAGCCGATGAACAAGTGAGTAATCGCAGTTTGTCGGCTCTGTTTTTATATAACCATAGGTAGGACAAGCCCGCCGAATAAAAAAAACGGTGCTTTGGTGGGCGGCTTTGTCACGCCCAGACTAAATTTTACTGCCCTCTAAACCCGTTTTCGAGTTTGGAGGGATTTTTATGTGTTGGTCAAGCACGACCATCACGCTGCTTATCAGAAGCAGCAGTTATTTACATAGTGTCACGTAGAAGTGAGGATAACTTATTAAAAAAAGCCTTGCTTGCTCGTGGCACTTTTCTACTTTTCGAGTAGAAGTCACATATCTATATCATAGAGATAATTATGCGTGTTCCGAGCGTGTAAAAGCAGGTCAGAAAATCAGCCGTGATAATGGTGTTCTCTATGGAAACGGTAATATTTTAGGTTATGACCGTGTTGGAGATACCTATGTTATCAATGAGGAACAGGCAGAAACGGTCAGAATGATATATGATTTGTATCTGCAAGGTTATGGCTCGATGAAAATCGCAAAGATTTTGACGGAGCGAAAAAGGAAAACAGCTTCTGGACTTATAAAGTGGAGCGTTTCAAATATTATGAGAGCGATTAAAAATGCCACCTACACAGGAACAAAGTGTTACAACAAATCCAGAAGCAATAATTTTTTAGAGCAGAAGCGAATTAACAATCTTGATATGTCCACTTATGAATATGTTGAGGGAGATTTCCCTGCTATTATTTCTCAAGAGATATGGGATAAAGCACAGGCAATAAGGGAAAGCAGAGTAAAACCTGTATGTGTATCGGCAGGAAAAAACACACATAGTAAGCGTGATTCACGAGATATATGGGTCAACAAGCTGCGTTGCTCCTGCGGCTCATCATATCGTAAAAACAAATGGCATACGAAATTGGACGGAAAAACCTCTTACGGTTATCAATGCTACAATCAGCTTAACAACGGAATTAAACGGAAAAGAGCTGAAATCGGTTTAGACACTGAGGGATATTGTGACAGCAGAATGATAACCGATTGGAAACTTGATTTTATGGCAAAAGCTCTGTTAGAGCATCTCTGGACAGAGAGAAAAGAGTCTGTACTGATTGCGTTAGACCTTATTAAGTGTTATTATAAGGAAGAAAAATCTAACGAAACTCAATCCGATACGGTAACGATACAGGCGAAATTGGATAAGGCAAATAGCAGACTGACTAACTTGATTGCTATGAGAGCTGATGGAGAGATTTCCAAAGACGAGTATCAAGCAATGAGAAGTCCTGTCGATGAAGAAATCAAGAAACTTCAAAAAGCACTTGATGAAATTCCACAGGAAAAAAGCAATCCGAAAGGATTGGATATAGAGGGTATCCGTTCTACTCTGAACAGCCTTGTTGATTTTAGTGGTAGCACTATCAGCCACGATGTTGTCAATCGGTTTGTATATTTGATAACACCAACATCGGATACTACATTTGATTGGTATGTTAATCTGAATGGGACAGCAGATGTGAAAGCAACCTTTACAGCGGAAGGCAGAAAGAAAAACTGCATTATCAAATTAGAGGAAATCGAAAAGATTTCCTCGGTACATAGGGGAGAGAATGAGGACAATGCTCATTTCATTAAAAACCCCCATATTTTTACCTATCTGCACAGGCTGCAATCGCTAACAAGTAGGATTCGGACGAACAGAACTTGTAAGTAATTAGCTTAATAAAGACAATATGAGTCCCTGTAATTGCCATGAGGTGGTTACAGGGACTTTTTTGTAAAAAATATGCATATCAAAAAGGAGAAATCAATAGCCGATACTTGATTATATTATGTACTGATGATATTGTGGTCTATGGAAATTAAACATAGGAAGAATATATAATGAATGAAAGAGATGTAGAAATTAGTAAAAGAGAAGCTAAGAAGAAGGAACGTAGGTCGAGAAAGGACAAGCTTGCAATAGAGAAGAGAATACTTCGTCTGTCTTTTATGGGAAGTGTCTTCTTCATACTTGCGGAGGGCGTGATGGCATGGTATACCCATTCACATTCGCTTTGGACGGACTGCCTGTTCGACTCCGCAGATCTGGTCATGATAGGACCATTCATGGTGCTGGTTCCGCTTCTGTATAAACCGGTGACAGAGAAACATCCATATGGCTATGCCCAGGTGGAATCACTTTTCCTCCTTGTGAAGTACAGTGTATTACTTGCACTCACATGTAATCTCATGGTTGAGAATATAAAGCTGTTGTTTCATGGTGGACATGAGGTAGATGCGGGGAGCATAGCGGTATTCGAATTTCTTGTATGTGTATGTTGTGCGGTTATGTATGCGATACTCGGTCATTACAGTAAGAAATATGAGTCTACAACTATCAAAGCGGAGCTGTATATGTGGAAGCTTGACGTAATAAGCAGTATGGGAGTTGCTATAGCATTTGCGGTACAGACTGCTCTGTTGCATACAAAACTGCGTTTTATTACCCCTTATATTGATCCAGCAGTAGCGGTGGTTATGGCACTTCTTCTCATAAAAGAGCCGGTGTGCGAGATATTTCAGAGTATCAAGAATCTTATTCTTTTTGCTCCGGAGGAAGAGACGCTTAGTCAGATACGAGCCATAGTGGATCAGCATATGAAGGATTACCCATATGAGGTCACTTTTCTGGATGTCATCCAGACCGGGCGGAAGCTGTGGGTTGAGGTATATATAGGAAATCAGACGGATGTGATACATATAAGTATCATTCATAAGGTGAGAGACGAGATAAAACAGGAGCTAAGGGATAAGTATGATCAGGTGTATATAGAGGTCATACCGGATTGATAGTAAAGCTGTAATACAAAATACAAATGATCAAGGGGATGCAAGGATATTGTTACATTATGAAGTTTTTGAAAGCTCATGTGATACCGATAGATATATAGTTCTGCTTCATGGATTTGGAGGAAACAACAGGGTATGGAAGAATCAGATTCCCTTGCTTCAGAAGAAGTTTAATGTTCTGGCGATAACTTTGCCAAGTCATGGAGACAGTGAACTAAAATTGTCCAAGATGGGAAGTACGCTGGATGTTGTCGTGGGTGAGATAACACAGGTGCTTGATGAGCGGGGGATACAGCGAGCTGTTTTTATGGGCGTATCACTTGGAACTATATTTATCAAATATATGGAGATGAGATGCGGAAGTTACATAGATAAAGCAATACTTGTGGGTGCGCTTGGCACGGTTGGAAAACCACTCAGGCGTGCTGTCAATGTCTTTGCTAAGATAGGTGACAAACTTCCATTTCCTGTTGTCTACAGAATAATGGCAAAGTTATTTATGCCATGGAAAGTCAGCAAGACAAGCAGGAAGGTGTTCTGCAAATGTGCCAAGGCATTAAACAGTCAGGAATTTAAGGCGTATATGAATATTTTTATTGAGCATTTTTCACTTTGTGACGAGTTCGTGAGCAGATTACACGAGGAGAATGTATATATTTCCGGGCGTGGTGATCTGTGCTTTATAAATGGAATCGTGGAGGAAGCTGATCTGACAGATGCGGAGCTGATAATAATAGAGCATTGCGGTCACGTGTGCAACATAGATCAGAGCAGACAATTCAATGATATTATTTCTGAATTGCTTGACCTTGAATGAATTAAAAGTGGAATATGATACAACAAGGATATACTATCTTAAAATGCTGATAAATAAGGATAAGGAGACTGTGATATGGCAACGATGAACACGTATACGGGAATCAAAATAGATCCGATGAATATGGCAGTTGCTGACATATCAATACAGGATATAGCGCATGCGTTAAGCCTCACGTGCCGCGGTGGAGGGCATGTGTCCTATTTCTTTTCTGTGGCACAGCACTCCATCAACTGTATGAATGAGGCGAAGGCAAGGGGATGGTCAGAGCGGTTACAGCTTGCCTGCCTGTTGCACGATGCCAGCGAGGCGTATATATCAGACATAATCAGACCGGTAAAAGCGCATTTGTCCAATTATCTTGAGATAGAGAGTTCGATCATGAACGTTATACTTGAGCGATTTGGACTTGCTGATCTGAGCGAAGAAGAGAATGCGATGTGGAAACAGATAGATGATGATATGATGAACTTCGAACTTAAGAATCTGATGAAAGGCGAGGAGTACAGGAATACGGACAACCTTAGTTCAGTCCCTGCTGAGGCCGAAAGACCATGGCGAGAAGTGGAAGATGAATTTGAGGCTGAATGTAAGAAGCTTATAGAGAAAATGTCAGATCAGCCCGGCAAGTAGTTGATAGTGCCAGTAATTGATAGTGAAAAGTTATTTTTTATTACAAAATATGTGATAATACCTCCTAGGCGGATGATGGAATATAACGATCAGCCCGGGAGGTATTTGTTTTGACAATTATGATCAGATGTTGTCAAAGTATCCGACATAGTCGACCTTGTATGGTCCATCTGGGAAAAGGTATTCATACAGATCTATGAAATAGTCATCGGTCATGCTGGCGATGAAGTCGAATATACGGAGACACATTTTGTATCAACTGTAATTAATTATCGAAAAACAATAATAATTATTGACAAACGATAATTCTATGGTACTATACAAGTAAGATAATTATCGTGAAACAATAATTTTTACATTGGATTGGAGGCTGCTATGGTTAATGGTATTTTAAATATATTTGCGTATATTGCGGTGTGGCTAAGGAATATGTCACTTGCAGGAGGAGGCCAGAACGCATTTGCAATATTTATGTTCTGCCTGATAGGATGTATGCCACTTGCTGGATTCATCGTGCTCTGTATAAGAAATAGAAAAATTGATGCTGACTACCTGTTGCTGGGACTTTCGGCGGTGCTTTTCATAGGAATATATATGATGATAAATCCAGGGTATGTCATAGATGGAAATGCTCTGGTAACTTCAGATATGCTGAATCTTGCAATAAGCTCAGTGATATGGTCGGTGCTGGCATGTTATGCTGTGCTCAGGATCGTGGAGAGTATAGACAAGGCGGATAGCACTCAGATAGTAGAAATCATCAAGAAGATAATAGGTGTGATAGTGGTATTCACAGCTTTTGTGATTGTCTGTGTGTCACTGCCGGAGCTTGTCAGAACAAATCGGACAAATGCCGGTGCTATGCCTGGTGATGCCGGATGGGCAGTGATCCTGTTTATTTTCCAGCTTGTAAATGCTGCTCTTGTCATATGGGTTCTGATCAGGGGATACAGGCTTTGCAACAGCATAATAGAAAATGAGTATTCGGATGAAACAATCCATATGGCAGAGAGACTTTCAAAGACGAGCAAGAGTGCAATATCAGTCATGGTGATTCTGGAACTCTCGAAGAATGTGCTTCAGCTTTTTATCATGACGACTCTTTCAAATGCAGATTTCAAGATATCACTTCCATTATATGAGCTGATAATACTCGTCGTTGCGTATATGGGTGTCAGAAACCTTGCTAAGACAAAAGCGATAAAAGAAGAAAATGATTCATATATATAGAATTTGAGGTGACGTGTAGGGATGGCGATCAAAGTAACTCTGGACAGGGTTTTAAAAGAGAATAATATGACATCGAAGGAACTTTGCAAACTAGTGGGGATAACAGAGGCAAATCTGTCGGTTCTCAGAAGCGGGAAAGCAAAGGGTGTGCGGTTTACCACGATCAACAAGATATGCTATTACCTGCACTGCGATGTTGGAGACATATTGACATTTGATGGTGAACTTATAGAAGAAGACTAAGGAGGCGGGAGCTGTGATGAAAGTTATCAGGGGTAAGAAAACAGACAGGAAATCAGGTGAGACACATAGAGTGATACGAAAGAGTGATCTGGCTGCTGTGGGTATTATTGGATTACTTGGAATATGTATGCTCTCAGGCTGCTCGCTTGCGGATAAGGAAATGACTGAAACTGATGAAAAAGATTTTCTGGTTGGAGTGTTTGTAACAACAGAAAGGCTTGGGACAGTTACCGATGTTCCGTGCGAAATCGATATTGATGCAGGTACACTTAAGATAACAGATGAAGACATTGATGTTGACGGATGTTATATGATCTATGCCAGATCAGGCGAGGGGGAAGATATGTACGAGACTCTGGTATCTGATGGTATAAGTGTTGGAACAAACAATGTTGGGTATAATGAGAATGCAGATGGAAGTGTCACCAGAAGCCGGACAGTGAACGGATGTGTGTACTATGATCTGGACAATAAGGATAGCTATGCAGACTCAGATGGTGATGTGGGAATAATCCTAAATAAGGTATATGAGAAAACAGATGGAACATATTATATAACGAGTGGCAGCTCAATGGGGTGTGCGGCCACGGATCAGACTGCAGAGAACGGCTCAGGTGTAATGGATATAAAAGAGTCGTATAAGACGACTTCGTTCTCGGGTAGTGAAAGTTCATCAGGAGATGAAAATGAGATGACTATACACGTGGAATGGAAGTTTGAACGAGCAGGAGAAAAGTATACATTTACAGCTATGTCTGAGGATAACAAAGAGCTGGACGCCAAAACCTATGATGTTGGGGATATACCAGATACAATAAAGTTTGACTGTGACTGGCAGTATGTGATCGTGTCCTATGCGGATGTGACTGGTAAGATGCATAGTTCATTCGTGGATAAAGAAGATTCAGTGTATGAATATAGTGTGAGCACTGGCAAATTCTTCCTGGATACAGGCGTAGTTGAGATAGAATAACAGGTGAATATTAATTTAAGATTAAACCACAGGGATATGGTAAATTGGTTCCCTGTGGTTTAAAATTATGACTAGAGAAAATGAATGAAATTGAAAAACGAGAACATTTAGCGTGGGCATATTATCATAATTTCATGTATGACAGTGAGAATTAAGGAGGATTACAGATGGATCGCAAAGAGATGAACAAAATTATATTTCAGAATACAGAGTATATGTGCAAGACGGATGCTGCATTGTCAGATGCTACAAAGAAATCAGTGTCAGGGCAGCGATTTATTGCAGAAAGTGAGAAGATTCCGGGACTTAATCTTAATATTTATAAGAAACAGACCAGGATTGTGGTATCCAGAAAGAGAACATATGAGGCAGCGGCATATTATAAGGGACAGCATGTTGCTGTGCATAACTTTGCATCGGCGGTAAATCCGGGTGGCGGAGTTGTATATGGAGCGAGTGCACAGGAGGAATGTCTCTGCAGATGTTCTAATCTGTATTTCTGTTTGAACACTCCTGATATGTGGGGAATGTTCTATACTCCTCACAGAGCGGCAAAAGATCCTATACACAATGATGATATTATATACACACCTGGTATAGTGGTGTTTAAGACGGATACAGATCTGCCGGAACTCATGGAGCAAAAGGACTGGTATAAAGCGGATGTGATCACATGTGCTGCGCCGAATCTACGGGAAATTCCAGGAAATATTTATAACTGTGAGAATGGTGCAAGCGCAGCGGGAGTAAGCAATTATGACCTTCAGATTATTCATGAGAAAAGACTCAGAAGGATACTTGACAGCGCAGTTATGAACCATGCGGACACAGTGATACTCGGTGCATTTGGCTGTGGTGCATTCCGCAACGATCCTCATGCGGTGGCATCAGCTGCTGCAAATGTTCTAAGTGATTATATATACGCATTTGAGAATATCGAGTTTGCTGTATACTGCAGACCAAATGATGATTTCAATTACAGGGTGTTTAACAGCGTATTAAGTTCATTGTAAATGAAATTTGTGCCTATGGTGCATACCATCATGCTATGAGGGCGGCGATGTAGATATAAGAAGATGAGCAGGAAATGACAAGAGTCTTGATTACAGGATTAGTGTCAATGAGAAAATAGTGAAAGATTATTAAAAGAATTATACAAATTTTAGAAATAATTAATTGAATAAATCCTCCTTGTGATATAAGGTTAGAATAATATATATGATAATGGCGTTTCTGTATTGTGTCAGACATATATATCCTAAAAAATATCACAAGGAGGATTTTTATATGAAAGAAGTAAAACAGCCAAAGAAGCCGCTGATATTTTATTATCTGATAGTGCTTATCATAATAATGGTTCTCAATTTCATATTTGTCCCATGGTTTGCTGAGAGAAGTATAGAGGAGGTGGACTATGGTACGTTCATATCCATGACAGATGACAAGAAGATCGATGAGGTAGACATTGAGGCACAGTCAAATGTCATCTATTTTACAGGCAAAGATGACAAGAAGGTGTATAAGACTGCTATGGTGAGTGATGAGAACTTAACCGAGCGACTTTACAAGTCGGGAGCCAAGTTCTCAGGTCAGGAGATCAAGCAGACATCACCGATACTCAGTTTTATACTCAGTTGGATCGTGCCTATACTTATATTCACATTACTTGGAAGAATGCTTGCCAATCAGATGATGAAGCACGCCGGAGGCGGCAAGAATTCCATGATGTTTGGAATGGGCAAGAGTAATGCGAAGATATATGTTAATTCCACAGAGGGAATAAAGTTTACAGATGTCGCCGGAGAGGATGAGGCGAAGGAGAATTTGACTGAGATAGTTGAGTATCTTCACAATCCTGGAAAGTACAAGGAGATCGGCGCTTCCATGCCAAAGGGTATTCTTCTTGTGGGTCCTCCGGGAACAGGTAAGACCATGCTTGCCAAGGCTGTAGCCGGAGAGGCGAATGTACCTTTCTTCTCAATGTCCGGTTCAGAGTTCGTTGAGATGTTCGTAGGTATGGGTGCTTCAAAGGTAAGGGATTTGTTCCAGCAGGCAAAGGAAAAGGCTCCATGTATAGTGTTCATCGATGAGATAGATGCCATAGGTAAGAAGAGAGATGGACAGATAGGCGGCAATGATGAGCGAGAGCAGACACTTAACCAGCTCCTCACCGAGATGGATGGATTCGAAGGCAACAATGGTGTCATCATTCTTGCAGCAACCAACAGACCGGATTCGCTTGATCCTGCACTGCTCAGACCGGGAAGATTTGACAGACGAGTACCTGTAGAACTTCCTGATCTCAAGGGACGTGAGGATATACTCAAGGTTCACGCCAAGAAGGTCAAGATAGGAGACAATGTAGACTTCAATAAGATAGCCAGAATGGCATCAGGTGCATCAGGTGCCGAGCTCGCAAATATTGTAAATGAGGCGGCGCTCAGGGCTGTCAGAGCCGGCAGAGGCTTCGTGACACAGGCCGATATGGAAGAGAGCATAGAGGTCGTAATTGCAGGTTACCAGAGAAAGAATGCGATACTTACAGACAAGGAGAAGCTTGTCGTGTCATACCATGAGATCGGACATGCGCTTGTAGCTGCCAAGCAGACTGATTCAGCGCCTGTCCAGAAGATAACCATAGTTCCGAGAACATCAGGAGCTCTTGGTTACACCATGCAGGTGGATGAGGGTAATCACTATCTTATGACCAAGGAAGAGATTGAGAATAAGATAGCGACACTCACAGGCGGAAGAGCTGCAGAGGAGATAGTATTTGGATCTATTACAACGGGAGCCTCCAACGATATAGAACAGGCAACAAAGCTTGCAAGAGCTATGATCACCAAATACGGAATGAGCAAAGATTTTGATATGGTAGCCATGGAGGTAGAAACTAACAAATACCTTGGCGGTGATTCATCACTTTCGTGCTCGGCAGAGACGCAGACACTCATAGACAAGAAGGTTGTGGAGCTTATAAGAAAGCAGCATGAGAAGGCGGCAACCATTATCCTCGAGAACAGAGCGAAGCTTGATGAGCTTTCCAATTATCTGTATCAGAAGGAGACGATCACAGGCGAGGAGTTTATGAAGATATTGAATTCATGATTCTCTTAGATATAATTTCAGTTACCGGGTGCTGGCATTTTACAATTCCGCACCCGGTAATCATAAGATAGACTTGTACTGGATTCAGAATAGTAGTATTACGTCAATTCCTCGTGGTCAAGCTCCAACAGTTTGAAATGATTCTTTTTGAACTCTATAAGTCCTTCACTCTGCATGTTGGACAGCTCCTTTGACAGTGCGGTTCTGTCGACATTCAGGTAGTCGGCAAACTGTTCCCTGTTAAATGGGATATCGAACTCAGTTGTTCCAAGAGAGCTGGCAAGTCCTGAGAGATAATAGCTGACACGCTCACGTATCTTCTTTGGCTTTATATAGAAGATATGAAGAGAGAGTGTGAGACTTCTTCTCGATGATAGGAGAAGAAGATTCTTCAGCATTTGCAGATGCCACGGATAACTGTTGTATTTGCCGGACATGATATCCTGTGCGTTGAGCAGGAATACGATAGTAGGCTCTGTTGCTCTTGCGTCGATCATGAGTTTGTGTCCGGACAGGGCGTATGTTTCACCGAACACCTTTCCAGGAAGTGCTGAACTCAGGATACTTTTGGAGCCCCAGTAGTCAACATTCTCAACAATCACCCGGCCTTTGATGACTATTCCAAGCTCCTCGGTTATTTCGCCGGCTTTGAATATAGTGGAGTTGTATCTGTAATAGTGTTCGCGCAGGATCCTGAGATCCATCATGGTTTTGATATCGGCTTCAGAGATTCCTTTAAATGCCATCATGTTGAGTACTTCAGACAATTGATATTGAGGAATTTTAAGTTTCATACATAACCTCCATCTTATTATTTATTTCTATGCAGAGTAGCAGTCTGCAGCGTAGTATATTATAGTGACAAGGTGTCATGATGCAGGGGTGCGATCAGGCTTTCAGCTATAGGATGTATATTTTTTCAAAACACAGTATATTGTATATGTGTAATAAATTATCCCTTGTCCATACACAATATATATTATTCATATATTTTCTCAAATTTTTTCAAAAAAAGTTGTTTAAATCTTCATTACGTGGTTATAACAACCGAATTTATGAGTAAAGTATAATATACTTACAAATGAAAAGCAAGGAATGTGATAAGCATTATTGAATTATAGAAGATTATTCTGTATAATAAGTAAATAGTGTGTCACATTTTCACATATTAAAACACTGAAAGGAGAAATTTTATCATGTTACAGAACCAGGAATGGGAATCATTCACAGGTAGACTCTGGAAGGAAGAGTGTAATGTAAGAGACTTCATCCAGAACAACTACACACAGTACGATGGAGACGAGAGTTTCCTTGCAGCCCCAACAGATGCTACTAACAAGCTTTGGGATAAGCTTCAGGCACTTCAGAAGGCTGAGAGAGATAACGGTGGAGTTTTAAAGGAGGATGCTGATGTTGTATCAAGCATCACATCTTATGGCCCAGGCTACATTGATCCAGAGACAAAGGATCTTGAGCAGATTGTAGGTCTTCAGACAGATGAGCCACTTAAGAGAGCATTTATGCCTTATGGTGGTATCAAGATGGCTGAGGAGGCTCTTCAGATGTATGGATATACTCCAAACGAGAACTTCCACAAGATCTTCACTGAGTATCACAAGACACACAACCAGGCAGTATTTGATGCTTACACACCAGAGATGCTGGCAGCTCGTCATACACATATCGTAACAGGACTTCCTGACACATATGGTCGTGGACGTATCGTAGGTGACTACAGAAGAGTTGCTCTTTACGGTATTGATCAGCTTATCGCTTGGAAGGAAGAGGATAAGGCTAACTGTGGCGATGGCAACATGTTTGATGATGTCATCCGTCAGAGAGAAGAGCTTTCAGAGCAGATTAAGCGTCTCAAAGAGATGAAGGTTATGGCTCAGTCATACGGATATGACATTTCAAAGCCAGCTTCAAACGCTAAAGAGGCTGTTCAGTGGTTATACTTCGGATACCTTGCAGCTATCAAGACTCAGAACGGTGCAGCTATGTCAGTTGGACGTGTATCTACATTCCTTGATATCTACATTGAGAGAGATATTAAGGCTGGTAAGCTTACAGAGGCTGAGGCTCAGGAGCTTATCGATCATTTCACAATGAAGCTTCGTATGGTTAAGTTCGCAAGAATTAAGTCATACAACGAGCTGTTCTCAGGAGATCCTGTATGGGCTACTCTTGAGGTTGGTGGTATCGGTGTTGACGGACGTTCAATGGTTACAAAGAACGATTACAGATTCCTTCATACACTTGAGAACATGGGACCAGCTCCAGAGCCAAACCTTACAGTTCTTTACTCATCAGCTCTTCAGGATACATTCAAGAAGTATGCTGCTAAGATTTCTGTAAGAACAAGCTCAATCCAGTATGAGAACGATGATGTAATGAAGCCAATCTGGGGCGATGATTACTCAATCTGCTGCTGTGTATCAGCTACACAGACTGGTAAGGAGATGCAGTTCTTCGGAGCTCGTGCAAACCTTGCTAAGTGTCTTCTTTACGCTATCAATGGTGGTAAGGATGAGAAGTTCCTTGACAAGAAGACTGGTAAGCCAATGCAGGTAGGTCCAGAGTACTCACCTATCACATCAGAGTACCTTGACTATGATGAAGTACTTGCTAAGTACAAGAAGATGCTTGACTGGTTAGCAGGACTTTATGTAAATATTCTTAACCTCATCCAGTACATGCATGACAAGTACTACTATGAGTCAGCTGAGATGGCACTTATCGATACAGATGTACGTCGTACATTTGCAACAGGTATCGCTGGATTCTCACACGTAATCGACTCACTGTCAGCAATCAAGTACGCTAAGGTTAAGGTTATCCGTAACGCAGAGACAGGACTTGCAGAGGACTTCGAGATCGAAGGCGAGTTCCCTAAGTATGGTAACGATGACGACAGAGCTGATAACATCGGTGTATGGCTTCTTCATGAGTTCCTTACAGACATCAAGAAGAGACACACATATCGTAATTCAGAGCCTACAACATCTATCCTTACAATCACATCTAACGTAGTTTATGGTAAGTACACAGGTAACCTTCCAGATGGAAGACGTGCTTGGACACCATTTGCACCAGGTGCTAACCCAAGCTACGGCGCTGAGACATCAGGACTTCTTGCATCACTTAACTCTGTTGCAAAGATTCCTTATGAGTGGTCACTGGATGGTATCTCAAATACACAGACAATGAACCCATCAGCACTTGGACATGATGAGGAAGAGAGAGCTACAAAGCTTGTAAGCGCAATGGATGGATACTTCGATCAGGGCGCTCATCATCTGAACGTAAACGTATTTGGTAAGGATAAGCTCCTTGATGCTATGGAGAATCCAGATAAGCCAGAGTACGCTAACTTCACAATCCGTGTATCAGGATATGCTGTTAAGTTCATATCACTTACACGTGAGCAGCAGCTCGATGTTATCAACAGAACATTCCATGACTCACTTTAATTCTTAGCTGACGCTGGATTTTCAGTGAAGTTATAGATGCTTTGTCAGATATAACAAGAACCATGGTCCCGGGGATAACCTCTCCGGGACTTTTTTTAAGAATATGTATTTATATCATTTTTATAAGAGATAATAGACATGTAGTTTTGTTTGTAATTACTTTCATTAATTGAGAGTTATATTTGAATAGGAAGAACTTAGAGGTGAAATATGTCTGAAAAGAAACAGGTTTTAGGATATGTCCATTCGACAGAGAGCTTTGGAGCAGTAGATGGTCCAGGCATAAGATTTGTAGTTTTTTTACAGGGCTGCAAGATGAGATGTAAATATTGTCACAACCCAGAGACATGGAATCTTGTGACAGACTATAGTAAGCTTTACTCAGATGAAACAAGCGATGCTGAGAGAGAAGAACTTGAGAAGAAGATAGAAGAGAATACAAAGCTGCTGAAGGATAAGGGCGTCAAGATCGAGGCGAGGACCCCTGAGGATCTGTTAAAGCAGGCGCTCCGCTATAAGCCATATTGGAAAAACGGCGGTGGTATAACAGTGAGCGGTGGTGAGGCGCTGCTTCAGATGGATTTCCTCATCGAGTTTTTCAAGCTTGCAAAGGCTGAGGGTATTCATACAACAATAGATACAGCCGGCAATCCATTTACAAGGGAGGAGCCATTCTTCTCCAAGTTCAATGAGCTGATGAACCTCACAGATCTGTTCCTGCTCGATATCAAGCAGATCAATGATGACAAGCATAGAGATCTCACAGGATTCTCCAACAGCAATATACTTGATCTTGCACAGTATCTGTCAGATCAGGGTAAGCATATGTGGATCAGACACGTACTGGTACCAACCATCACAACTGATGAGGATGATCTGAAGAAGACAAAGGAGTTCATAGATACTCTCAAGACTGTCGATAAAGTTGAGGTACTTCCATATCACAAGCTCGGAATCACTGAGTGGGAGAGACTTGGAATACCATATAAGCTTGAGGGAATCGACCCGCCTACTGATGAGGAGCAGAAGCTTGCAAAGAGTATTCTGGAATAAATTTAAGAACAAGAACCGGGAAAATCATCGATAGTTCAATTCCCAGTCGATGCTGTAGCAGTGTATAAAAATATTTGTATTGAGACACAGGTGCTATATAAGATGTTAAAACCGTTGTAACGGGTGTGACATTTTATATAGTACCTGTGTCTTTGTTATATCAAAAAATAAGTTTAACATAATTAATTAGTAAACAGTGGCTAGGTGCATGCAAAAGAAGTTATAATATATAATTAAAGTGCTACAAATACGTTATATCACTGCAAAGTATATGGGGAGTAAATTATGTATAAGATAGACGAGAACGCATGGGATGAAAAATATGTACTGCTGATCCCTGCCATGCTGGATGCGCATTTTCCTCTGATAAAATACGCCTTTTATTCAAAGGATTATCATCCGGTCATACTGTCAAATGAGGATCATATCACGGATGTTGGTCTTAAATATGTGAACAATGATATGTGTTATCCGATTGTTTTAAATGCCGGGCAGATGATAGATGCACTGCAGTCAGGCAAGTATGACATCAACCGGACAAGACTTCTCATGCCGACGGCGGGGGATGCCTGCAGGGGAGCCAATTACTTACATGTGTTAAAGGAGTCGGTGAGAAAGGCAGGATTTGACAGGGTAAAGATACTATCCCTGAATGTTAAGGGGCTGGAGAAGGACTGTCAGATGCGTGTACAGCCATTCATGGTGTGGAGAGCACTGTTCGGACTCTTCTACGGAGATATGCTCATGCTGCTCCTCAATCAGACAAGACCAAATGAGGTGAAAAAGGGACAGTCACAAAGAATGTGGCAGAAGTGGATAGATATCCTGTCCAGAGATCTGAAAGAGGGAAAGAATCTGACACTAGGCAGGATGAAACGAAACTTTGTCAGGATTGCCAGGGATTTTTCGCGGATAAAGCTGCATGATAAGAGAAAACAGCGTGTTGGGATAGTTGGTGAACTGTACATAAAATATTGTCACTTGGGCAACTGGGATATGATAAAGTTCCTTGAGTCAAATGGATGTGAGAGCCATACAAATGGGCTTTCTTGGTATGCCATGTACTATATGGATTCACACCTCACGGACAATATGACATTTGAATCTCTTCTTTACAAGGCGGGGCTGAAGTTCTTCGGCAGCCTGCAGAGAGCAATGATAGAGGCGCTTAGAAAATATGGGTTCTATACCATGGAGGATTTCTTCACGATGAAGCGTGAGGCTGAAGGATATGTGAGCTGGGGATATAAAACAGGAGATGGCTGGCTCATCGGCGCGGAGATAACGGGACACATACTCCATGAGTGTCCAAAGGTTCTGGCGGTTCAGCCATTCGGCTGTATGCCTAATCACACATGTGGAAGAGGTTTGTACCCTTCACTTCAGAAGAAGCTGCCGCAGGGCATGATAGTGAGCTGTGATGTGGATTCCAGTGGTTCAAAGCTGAATGTCTACAACAGGGCGAGGATGCTGGTGGACATGCCACTTAAAATGGGAAAATAGGCAATTGCGAAACTTAAATACGCTGAATGTGCAAGAGATGTTTTAGCATACCAATCAGGGGTCGCTCTCGCTTAACTCAGTCTGCAACGGTACTAAAGATGTCACTAACGTGCCATCTAAGTACCGGCGACTTCGTATTCCCCTGATTTGGTAATGCTAAACATCTTCTTGCATGTTGAATAGATTAAGGGTTTCGTAATTGCCTAAATGGAAAATAGAAAATGGAGAAATAAAGATGAAAAAGATATTTGTTGTTGAAGATGACGAGAGTATCTGTCAGGAGCTTGTGCAGATACTTGAGAATGAGGGCTATGAGGCTGAGAGTCTTAAGAACTTTGACAATACAAAGGACGATATATTGAAAGCGGCACCGAATCTGGTGCTCATGGATATCAATATTCCGGGGATTAACGGCAGAAACCTTGTGAAGGAGATAAGAAAGGAATCTGATGTGCCTATCATCATGGTCACAAGCAGGACTTCCGAGATGGATGAGGTGCTGTCCATGAGTTATGGCGCGGATGATTATATAACAAAGCCATACAATCCAACGATACTTCTGCTTAGGATAGCGGCGGTGCTCAAGCGCATGGAGGGCAGCCAGAATACGGCATCATACAGAGATGCGGAGGTCAACTTCAGCAAGGGGACTATCAGCAAAGGTGATCAGGAGATGGTTCTCACCAAGAATGAGATGATCATATTCCAGCTGCTGCTTGCCAACAGGGAAAAGATAGTGTCGAGGGATGAGATCATGACAGACCTATGGGACAATGACGAGTTTGTAAATGACAATGCGCTCACAGTAAATATAAGCAGGCTCAGGGGGAAACTGGCGGATCTTGGATATGATGATGCCATAGAGACCAGGAAGAAGCAGGGATACCGACTTGTATGACAGGTAAGTGGGGTTATATATCATTTACAGCGACAAAAGATTGGAGTAATTTTGTAAAATGAAATTTGGCTTGTATATAAAGGATAAACTTGGAATAATTGCGGGATATGCGGGATTTGTGATATTCACATATCTGCTCATGATGGCATTTCACTCACAGTTACAGATGAGAATTATGTTCGTCATCGTGGCTGTGATATTTGTCGTATCGGTTATCGCTTTCGATTATCTGAGAAAATATAAGTTCTACAACAGTCTGGTTGGACATCTGGATGAACTGGATCAGAAGTACCTCATACTTGACACTTTGGACGAGCCTGACTTCTACGAGGGAAAGCTGGTGTATTCAGCTATGTACGACATCAACAAGTCCATGACTGAGAATGTGAGAAAGTACAGGGACAGCGTGGAGAATTTCAAGGATTTTATAGAGATCTGGGTTCACGAGATAAAGCTTCCGATAGCCAGTCTGGTGCTCATGTGCCACAACAACAGGGATGTGATCCCGAGAAAATATGCGGATCAGGTCGCAAGGCTTGACGCGTATGCAGATCAGGTTCTCTACTATGTGAGGGCAGAGCATGCATCGGCAGATTACAGATTTGCTGAGACAAATCTTAAGAGTGTCATCGGAAGGGTGGCTGTGAAGAACAAGGATATGCTGCTTGATGGTGACATATCGCTGAATGTTCATGATGTGGATGAATGTGTTGTGACGGATTCAAAATGGCTTGAGTTTATGGTAAATCAGATCGTGAGCAACAGCATCAAGTATATAGACCGAGGGCAGGAAAAGACTATAGAGATCTGGGTTGAACCGGTGGGTGACGGCAAGGCTCTGCACATAAAGGACAATGGAATAGGTATACCACAGTCTGATATTCCACTTGTGTGCAAGAAATCATTTACCGGGGAAAATGGGCGGAAACATGCGAAATCCACAGGTATGGGCCTTTATATAATAGACAATCTGTGCAGGCAGCTGGGACATAAGCTGAATATAGCGTCAAAGGTGGATGAATACACAGATGTGAGTATAGTATTTGGACATAATGATATATACAAGATTGGATGATATAAAAATTGCGTTTTTCGATAGTGGGATACCAGATCTGGTGAGCGCCCCCAAGGTTACAGAATTGTAATGTTAGGTAATAATGGAAAAAGGACAATTGCTTTCAAAATGTGTAAACTGCAAATATGTTCAATGGTGAGAGCAGTAATAAACAAACATTTGAGGAGGCATTTCAATGGAAACAATATTAAAGATTGACAACATTGAGAAGTATTATGGAAACAAATCCAATATGACAAAGGCCATAGATGGAATATCATTCGATGTGGAGGCAGGAGAGTTCGTAGCTATCATGGGCGCATCGGGAAGCGGTAAGACGACACTGCTTAACTGCGTTTCAACTATAGATAAGGTTAGCAGCGGACACATCTATGTGGGCGGCAAGGATATCACAACACTCAAGGGCAACAAGCTTAACGAGTTCAGAAGAGAGGAGCTTGGATTTATATTTCAGGATTTCAACCTTCTTGACACACTCACGGCGTATGAGAATGTCGCACTGGCACTTTCAATACAGAATGTGCCTGCAAAACAGATAGATGCGAAGGTCAGAGCTGTTGCAAAGGAGCTTGAGATCGAGAGTGTTCTGAAGAAGTATCCGTATCAGATGTCGGGCGGTCAGAAACAGAGAGTAGCATCTGCGAGAGCAATCATCACTGATCCAAAGCTTGTGCTTGCAGATGAGCCTACGGGAGCACTCGATTCCAAGTCGGCAAAGCTGTTGCTTGAGAGACTTAAGCATCTGAATGAGGATCTCATGACAACGATACTCATGGTAACACACGATTCATTTACAGCCAGCTATGCAGGCAGGATACTTTTCATCAAGGATGGCAAGGTGTTCCACGAGCTCAGAAGAGGAGGAGATACAAGAAAAGAATTTTTCAATAAGATCATAGATGTCGTGACACTGCTTGGAGGTGATCTGAATGACGCTCTTTAAGCTTTCCGTATCAAATATGAAGAAGAGTATAAAGGACTATGCCATATATTTCTTCACTCTGGTACTTGGTGTTGCAATCTTCTATGTGTTCAATGCCATAGAGACGCAGACCGCCATGCTCCGGATATCGGCTGACACAAGACAGGTCGTGCAGCTCATGAGCAAGATAATCGCGGGCGTCAGCGTGTTCATCGCATTTGTGCTCGGATTCCTCATCATATATGCAAGCCGTTTTCTGATGAAGAGGCGTAACAAAGAATTTGGTCTGTACCTCATCCTTGGAATGGGAAAACGCAAGGTGTCCACAATGCTTTTCATCGAGACACTTATCATCGGACTTGTATCACTTGTGGTAGGACTTCTTGCCGGAATAGGAATCTCACAGCTCACAAGTGTACTTGTTGCAAACATGTTCGATGCAGATATGTCATCATACAGCTTTGTATTCTCCGGCAGCGCATTTGCCAAGACCTGTCTGTATTTTGCAATCATATATGTGGTGGTTATAATTTTCAACACATTTATCATCAGCAAATGTAAGCTCATCGACCTTTTCCAGAATGGAAGAAAATCTGAGAATGTCAAGATCAAGAATCCGTGGGTATCAGTTATCGTGTTCCTGATATCAGTTGTATCACTTGGATATGCTTATCATGCGGTGATTACCGATATAAATGATATGTACATGAACGATCTCTACAAGTTGATCGTGGTCGGATGCGTTGCAACGGTGCTCTTCTTCTGGTCGGTATCCGGAATGCTCTTCAGGATCGTGTCATCCATGAAGAATGTGTACTATAAGGGACTCAATACATTTGTCGTCAGACAGATGAGCAGCCGTGTCAACACAAATGTACTTTCAATATCAGTCATCTGTCTGATGCTTTTTGTGACAATATGTGCGCTTTCATCAGCGCTTGCAGTGAAGAATTCCTTAAATGAGGGCATTGCAAAGTACGCAAGAGCGGATGTGAGTATATCGAAAACCCAGAGCAGTGATTCAATCTATTATGACGAGGACGAGATGGGTAATGACAGCGAGACAAATGATCTTTTGAAGAAACTTGAGGTGACTGATGGAAAGAGCATAGAAGATGTATATAGTGAAAATAATGTGGATCTTGGATCATACTTCTCAGATTACGTTGACGTACACACATATACATGTCCTGCACTTACAATCAGAAACTATCTGGGAGATGAGGCTCTCATGGATTCTTTTGGGATAGATGCAGCTGCCTGGTCTGGATTTGATGGAACGGAGGAGATCATATCACAGTCTGACTACAACAAGGTGGCAAAGATTTATGACAAAGCTGAGATCCAGCTTGCCGATGACGAGTATGCAATACTGGCAAATTATAGAATGTTCGTGGAGCTCCGTGACGAGAGACTTCAGGAGGGAAAAGAGATAGAGGTATATGGCAAGACGCTTAAGCCGGTTATCACATATTGTATAGATGGTGATATAGAGCTCGCGACACAGCCGATCAACACAGGTGTGTTTATTGTGCCTGATTCAGCTGTTGAAGGTGTACAGTTTGCCAGGGAGTACTTCATCGGAAAGTATGCCGATCAGGACAGAGATGCCATACAGGATAGTGATACGATTATCAAGAAGGTATCGAATAAGGATGTGATCTGCGGACTTATCACAGTAAACACTAAGGATAGTGTTAAGGCAGCCAGCGTGGGAGCCGGAGCCATCGCATCCTTTATAGGAATGTATATCGGACTCATATTCCTCATATCCGGTGCAGCCATCCTCGCACTCAAAGAGCTCTCAGAGAGCACAGACAACATAGAGAGATATAAGATGCTCAGAAAGCTTGGCGTGGATCAGCACATGATCAACAAGGCTCTTTTCTCGCAGATGGGACTATTCTTCGTATTCCCACTTGCTCTCGCCATAGTCCATTCGGTATTTGGAATGATGGTCAGCACGAAGATTCTTGACACTATGGGAGCGTATGATATAGCAGGTGCTATCGGAATCACGGCTGCCATCGTGGTAATCATATATGGCGGATATTTCCTTATAACGTATCTGTGCAGCAGGAAGATTATCAGTGAGTGAGGATATAACTATTATTGAAAATAATTGCACTTTTTATTGAATGAATAACATAATTATGTTATCATCAACATACGATATAAATGTGACATGTCACATTGTCTGGGCTGGTCGTAAGACCCAGGTCCAACCTAATTAGGCGGGGAGACTCCCCGCCATTTTTTATATAGAGTTGTAATGGGGAAATTCCTCAAAGGGATACATAAAAAGTAATTTTGATGGTTAACAAATGATTATTTGTATATGGATTGGAGGAAGTCATAATGAACAAACATGTAGAAAAAGCTATGGAGATAAGAAACGAGACACCGATGGTCAATAACTGTGCGCAGACCATTCTGCGGGCTTACGCGGATGAGCTCGGAATAACAGGAGATATGGCGGCAAAGCTCAGTGCTAATTTCGGTGGTGGCATGAAATGTGGTTCAACCTGCGGTGCGATCACAGGAGGACTTATGGTACTTGGCGCTTTGGGCGTTGAGAATCCATACGTGATAAATCAGTTCAGGCGCAGGATAGCAGATAACCACAACGGCATGACCGATTGTGCTGATCTGTTAAAGGCAAATGCCCAAAATGGCGGAATCAAGAAAGTGCACTGTGACGGCATGATCAGGGAGGCTATAGAGCTGATAGATGAACTGGTGAAGAGTGAATAAAATGTAACAAGAACAACGTGTTTACCTATCCTGGAGGAAAAAGGGATTCTGGAATGGAGGATGCAAGTAAATGAAAATAGACTACAGAAGACTTACAGAAAATGAACTTGATACATTTATAAATATGAGAATAAATCAGCTCAGGGAAGAGGGCGCAAAAGAAGAGATAGACCTGGTGCCAGCGCTTAAGGATTATTATACCCGCCATATGGCAGACGGAACATTTGTATCATGGCTGGCTTTTGACGGGGATGATATTATAGGGACAAGCGGTATGTCATTTGTGGAGAAACCGCCATATTTTGGATGCCCAAGTGGAAGAATTGGGTTGCTCTCCAGTATGTTTACCAACCCTAATTATAGAAGAAAGGGCATTGCAAAGGAACTGTTATCCCGTGTTGTAAATGATGCAAGGGATTATGGATGTGGAACGATACAGATCACGGCATCTGACATGGGTGTTAAATTGTATACGGATTTCGGATTTGTTCATAATGGTAATTTCATGCAGTATAAGCTGTAGTATATATGATGATAGAGCAAAGTTACATTTTGAGATCGCCCTGCCTATCACAGTGGGAGATAACGTCTGGATCGGAGCGAATGTTTCAGTGCTGCCGGAGTTACTTATCTTATGGCGAAGTTATAAGTAATTAGTATTGACACAGCAATAAACTCCTTTATAATAAATATTACAAATGTAATATTTATTATAAAGGAGTTTTAATATGATGAACTTATATTTTTTTATCTTGAAATACTACGTGTGTAATATATACAAGAAGTTATATTGTATGCTACTTTTGGTTGGCGTAGCCATATTGTTATGCAGTTGTTCCAATAAAAATGCAGTGGCAGACGCAGAGCGGACAGTTATTGATTTTAGTATATCTGATGAAAATCAGTTTATTGCAGATTTGGATGATATATATTCATCTTGTCAGGATATGAAATGCAAGACCGAGGAAGAAAAACTGAATCAGACTAGGACCGTAATAGAATCGATGGGAAGTAAGGGGTACATAGCTGTGGATGTGGAGAATCAGATCAATATGGCAAATGCAGAGAATGCGGAGATGTTTTTATCAGAGGTGGCTGAAAACAGAGATGCGGGATGTACAATACTGCAGGTCATGTATGATAAGTCCTTTGTAAGGTTTGATTTTAAATCAGGCGGTAACAATGTGATGATAACCAGGCGATTCTATGTGCGGGAGAATAACTGTTTTGTTGAGAAAAATGAAGAAAACTATAAGGCCTATACATGGAAATACACAGACGGATATCTATTTTTTGAGAGGTACAGGATGGGAGGATATGACGGAGATTCTGCGTATACGGCATTACGAGTTGAGCCTCTGGATGAGAAGTTAAGGGTACTTAACAGAAAGTATATCAAGACTATTGGATATGATTCGAATAATTTATTTACCACAAACTGGGATGAATCAGATATGAACAAAATAAATTATTACGATATCTATGAGGCATTTTACAAAATGAAATATGGTGTGTCCAGTCCCTATTCGGAGGAGGGGGTCACATATATGATAGAAGAAGAGTTATATGAGAAGGTGTTTCAGGAGTATTTGCCTGTGTCTACAGACGTACTTCAGCATGTCAATGTGTATGATGTGTCTAGACAAATGTATCAGTACAGAACGAGGGGGATGTTTGATCACAGTGCAACACCATTGGTTCCATTTCCAGAGGTAGTGGATGCTGAGCATAATGCTGACGGAACAATAACCCTCATAGTAAATGCTGTTTCGGAGAAGGATGAGAGTGGCAGATTATTTAAACATAAAGTTACAATAAAGGAGAAAGAAAATGATGGATTTGAGTATGTGTCAAATGATGTTCTGACGATGGGCAAAGAGGGGATATATTGGTACAGAGACAGGCTTTCTGATAAAGAGTGGCAGGAGCATTACTGAGATAAGACCATCACAATAAATCAGAATGGAAATGTTATTGCTGATAGTCTGTTATCCGATGACGAAATGGAGAATGTTAAAGTAAATATAATAGGAATATTGCAGTCAGATGCCATAAGAAAGTTGTATGAGGATGAAGATATTTCGGATAATAGTGATTTAATATATGGTGCAGTAGATATCTTAGGAAACAGTGGACTGATGTGTTTTTCTGATGATACCAATATGTATAATTATCAGCTATTTCAGTCATTTTATAGAAAATATACAGATGGTGGAGGGCGTGATTACATTTGCGTATATAGGGTAAACCGGGATGCAAGCGTGACGGAGATGACATTTGTGTATGATGACAGCCGGATACAGATGATTTTTAACACAGCAAAATTCGAGAATCATGACTGGAAGTTTATAGCGACTGGCATACAGGATTTAAAAGATATGAAACTCACACAAAAAGGCTACTTTATATATACATATTCAAATATAATAGCTCATGGTGGGCTGAAGGAGTATTTCAGAGTCAGTCCGTTGACGGATGAATGCAGGGAACTGACAAGAAAATATGTGTATGGGCTTAGTTATGTGAATTACAATATGCTTGTTATCGATTGGGATGAGTCAAATGCATCTGATATACTTGTGCCGTGTATGTTTGATGATATATACAGACTGTACACTGGTGAAAATCTGAAACCTGATGGTGGATGGATAGATGCAGACAAATATGAGTCTGTTATGTTGTCAATGTTCCCTGTCACTGTGACGGAGCTGAGGGATAAATGTGATTACAATCCAGAAAAAGATTCGTACAGATACCATGTCATCCTTGGAAAACAGTACCCACCATTCGGAGAGGTTGTGGACTATTCCTACAACGATGATGGAACTGTTTCGCTTATTGTTGATGCGGTGTGGGCTGACAAGGGATCGGACATTGCATTTAGAAATACACTTACAGTAAAACCGGAAGAAGATGGTACTTTCAAATATATGTCAAATCATATAGAGAAGATGGAATGTGACATACCGGTTTATTCTGACTGATATCCATAGGCATATATTCCAAGATCACGCAGTATTGACAGAGAGATCTTCGATGCGGAAAGTCCGTCCGCTGATAAAAACTGATTGTCATTTTCAGAAAGTGATATATTCGTGGCGAAAAAGTAATCATTATCATTAGATGTAATGAATCCAACGAACCAGCCGTTTATATTTACATCATCAATTCTGCCGGTACCTGTCTTGCCATACAGACTTTTTCCATCAGAGCTTGCTATAAACATGGACTCCATGACTGTATCCACATTTGCCTTAGACAAGTTCCAATCATTTTTTTTCAGGTGACATAGCAGTTCTACCTGCTCTACCGGGGATATAGTCAGAGAGGATTCCAGCCAGTAACAGTTCTGAGCTGAATTGATATTCTGATTTCCATATTCAATAAGACTGAGAAAATTTTTCACATCTGTGTGGTCCATGGCTGCATCCAGATTGTCAAAATACCAGTTTACAGATCCGGTCATGGCAGATCGAAGTGTCTGGTCTGTGTTCCAGGCATCAAAAGGGTAAGTGCTCCCATCCCAGCGCATAAATGAGTTGTCGGAAGTTATGATGCCATGTTCAAGAGCCATCACTGCGTCATATATTTTATATGTAGAATCCGGTGAAGTGCGGCATAGAGCTCTGTCCTGGTTATAGATAAACCATTTATCATTTCCTTTGTCGTACAGCACAAAACAGCCGTTGTAGCCAGAAAAGTAGCTGGATAGATCCAAGAATTCCAGATTCACTGGGGCAAAATCCTTGTATTGTGTATCATCCAGAGCATATACAGATAATGGCGCACATACAGTCATCAGCAATATGATAATGAAAAATGCATATATACATTTTCGTTTTTCTCTGTTGGTGACAGGGTTGAAATTAACAATAAGCTGAAGCCTTGTTTTAAGTAATTTTTTCCTGCTTTTGCTCTTGAATGATACCGATGATGAATTACTGGATCTGCTTGCAGCCGCACGGAGGATGGTCTGTCCATACTTCACAGCATAGCTTTGACCGAGGCACTGCAATACATCATTGTCACATGCTTTTTCTCTGTCATGTCTTGCTGTATGTAATGTGTATATAACAACAGGATTGAACCAATACAGTATGCAGAATATGCAGATAAACATATTCACGGCATTGTCTCTGCGTTTAAAATGTTGTAGTTCATGTAACAAAATATGTCTCAGGTCGGTTATTGTGTAATCGGATATGCAGTCGTTGATTTGCCGTGGAATATATATAACAGGGCGGAATACACCTACAATGACCGCTCCAGATAAAGCAGAGGAGTAATATAATTTCGGTTTGTATCTGCGCACATTGCAGAGCTCAAGGCATTCCGAATATATATTCAATATGACAGTATCGTCGGTGACTGGAACAGCAGATTTTTTCAGCTTGTATAGTGATATGCCTGACACTATTAAACGGATGGAAAATATGCAAACTCCGGAAAGCCATATAATAAAAAGGAGCTTTGGATATATTGTAGATGTACTGTTTACAGATATAGCAAAGTCGTTCATCCAGTTCCCATTTGATGAAGGGCTGGTATTGATAGGCACAGGAGTAACTGTATTTGCGGCAGAAGTACTTCTGTTAAATAATGATCGTATGAAACCTATGGCTTGGAATATAAATGAATTATTTACAGGGATAAATGGAATTACGAGAAGAAACAGCACAATATATATGGTGTTGTATTTGCCGTTACATGTTAGCTGTTTTCTGAACATAAATCGAACAAATATCAGTAGCAGCAGAGCGAAACTTATGGATATATTGCTGATAAAAAAATGTGTGAAAAATTCTGTCAAGCCTTATTTCCTCCCGGTGCCTTTTACATTTAATATGTCTTGAAGTTCCTTTATATCATCAGCACTAAGCTCATCACTATCCACAAACGCAGAAACCATGTCGCATATGTGTCCATTGAAAAACTTCTTTAGAAAAGATGAGCTTTCATGTTTTCGATATTCCTCCTGACTGATGACAGGGGAGTAGACGAACATGCGGCCCTTTTTCTCATAGGAGATGGCGGACTTATCAGAAAGTCTTTTGATGAGAGTCTGGATAGTCCTAGGATTCCATGAAGTGGTCTGCAACAGTTTGTCAGTAATGTCATTTGTGCTTATAGGGGCATATTTCCATATAACCTTCATAACTTCATATTCGGCTTCGGAAATCTGGGGAATGTGTTTCATAGATTATACTCCTTTAATACTACATTTGTAATAACAGTATAAAGATTATGGGGTGGGGTGTCAACCTTTGTCTATACATATGAGGAAACTCTCCAAAAAGGATTGTTTAGCAGAGTATATAATTTTCAAACACCGGGTAACATACTCATATACAGGCTAAGGAGGTATATGAGATGATATCACCAGACACAATAAAGCTGCTCAGGGAATGTGATGCCGGGATCAAGATGGGCGTTTTGTCTATTGATGAGGTGCTTGGGTATGTGCACGCGGCGAAGATGAAGAAGATACTTATAGAATGTAAGGAGGAGCACGATGCAATAAAACAGGAGATACAGAAGCTGCTGGATGAGTACCACGACGATGGCAAGGATCCAAATCCAATAGCCAAGAGCATGTCCTGGATCAAGACAAATGTGAAACTCATAGTGGATGAGTCTGACAATACCATAGCGGAGCTTATGACGGATGGCTGCAATATGGGTGTGAAGTCGCTGAATAAATATCTAAACGAATATAAGGCGGCGGATGACAGGGCGAAGGATAAGACGAAGAGACTCATAGAGCTTGAGAAGAAACTCTGCGAACAGATGCAGCCTTTTTTATAAGTGATTGTTGACTAAAAAAGTTTTATTAAATATACTTGTAAATATGAGAACCCAACATGTCTGTAGATGACGCGGATCATGTTGGGGATTTATTGTTTTAGGGGAACAGAAAAAAATGATATAAGAAGGAGAAGATATATGAACAGGCAGGTTTACAATCCCTTTTTGCCGCTGAATGAGTACATACCGGACGGCGAGCCGCATGTATGGGGCGACAGGGTTTATCATTATGGATCTCACGATAAGGAGGGCGGTTACACGTTCTGTATGCAGGATTATGTGGTGTACTCCGCGCCGGTAAAAGATCTGACAAGTTGGCGATGCGAGGGCGTTACATACAGGGCGAGTCAGGATCCGGCATACCCGGAGCTGAAGTATATGTACGCGCCAGATGTTGTGAGGGGGAATGATGGCAGATATTATCTGTATTATTGTATGGGTGGTGACTACGGTTACGGCGGATACACAGGGCCGATCAGTGTAGCTGTGTGTGATACGCCGGCGGGCAAATACGAATATCTTGGCCATGTGCAGTATAAGGACGGCACTGTGATGAAGAAGTACATTTGCTTTGATCCGGCAGCCATGAATGATGACGGAACCATCAGGATATTCTACGGAACCCAGTACGGATACGAGGAGGAGCCTGATTTTCTGACAAATGGCAGGCTGGATGATGAGGTATCTATGTTTGGAAGAACAAAGGAGGAGATACTTGGCTACAAGGACAGCATCATGGGACCGATCATGGTGGTGCTTGAGGACGATATGCTGACGGTCAAGGAAGAACCGAGGCACATCATTCCTTACGCTGTGAAGGGCACATCATTTGAGGAGCATCCATTTTTTGAGGGTTCATCCATGAGAAAGGTGGGAGACAAATACTACTTTGTTTATTCGTCATGGCAGAACCATGAGCTGTGCTATGCGGTGAGCGATTATCCGGATCACGGATTTACATTTGGTGGCACTATAGTGTCAAATGGCGATGTGGGATATAAGGGAAGAAGTTTCGAGAACAAGCTGAATATGACCGGAACCACGCACGGAAGTATAGAGTGCATAGATGGTCAGTGGTACGTGTTCTATCACAGGCTCACACATAAGTCGGACTACAGCAGACAGGCCTGTGCCGAGAAGATCTATATAGCTGCGGATGGACACATAGACCAGGTGGAGGTTACGAGCTGCGGACTGAACAATGGACCGCTTGTGGCAAATGGCACGTATCCAGCGGTGATAGCATGCAACCTGACAAATGGACATATGCCGCACGGCTCCAACAGTATATACACGATAGAATTCCCAAATGTGACGAACAAGGGTGAGGATAGATTTATTGCGGAGATAGAGGATGGAACACTCATAGGGTATAAGTATTTTGCGCTTGGGGGCAGCAGTACATTTGGCGTGAATGTCAGATATGAGACGGATGCCAACAAGGTGGTGTATGAGGGACCTGTCAGGGTAGACGAGAGATGCGAGAATCAGGAGCAGCTCAAGGATGCAAACGATCTGGCAGAGAATGTAGAAGGATACTTTGACATATGTGTGACAGAAGATAGTGAGAGTATCGGAAGAATAGATATACCTGTATCTGAAGATATCTCAGAGACAGAGTGGAGATGGTGCGAGAACAAAGTGGATTTCCCAGAGGGAGTCCACGCGGTGTATCTTGTATACCATGGCAGAATAAAGGTTCAATTAAAAGATATACGATTTAGGTAAAATATTGAAAGAAGAGGGAGAATTATGAAGAAGTCAAATGGTGCGGCACTGATACCGATATACGTCTTTCTTGTCCTGTATCTGGGACTTGGAATACTGTTTGAGTACGTGCTGAAGATCCCGATGGGATTTTACAATATTCCAATAGTGGTTGCCTTTATGGTGGCGATATTTGTGGCATGTCTGCAGAACAGAAAGGTAAGCTTTGATGAGAAGCTTCAGATCATGGCAAATGGACTTACAGACAAAAATATTATAACCATGCTGCTCATATTCCTGACGGCGGGAATATTTGTGGGAGTCGTGGGGCGGAGCAGTGCCGAGAGTGTGGCATACTTTATGCTGAGTATCATTCCGGCGAGATTTTCCGTGGCAGTTTTGTTCGTTGTAGCGTGCTTTGTCTCAACAGCTATGGGAACGTCTGTTGGAACAATAACACTTCTGACGCCTATAGGAGTTGCAGTTGCCGATGCGTCAGGATTTAATCTGCCGCTCTGTGTGGCGTCCATCATGGGCGGTGCGATGTTCGGAGATAACCTGTCGTTCATATCGGATACGACCATAGCAGCATGTAATGGTCAGGGGTGTGCCATGAAAGATAAGTTCAGGGCAAACTTCTGGATAGCATTTCCTGCAGCGATTGTGACGCTCATAGTAATCTTGGTTAAGTCATTCAATACTGAGATAGGCGGAGTAGTACAACATGATTATAATATGATACAGATCATACCTTATGTTCTGGTACTCATAGGAGGAATAGTGGGATTTAATGTGTTTGTAGTCCTGATAGTTGGAATCGTGTCAGGCTCCATCATCATGCTTGCCACAGGGCAGACGGCAGCAGTGGATCTCCTGACGAATATGGGAAGCGGTGCAGCGGGAATGTTCGAGACGAGTATGGTAGCTGTACTTGTGGCTGCCATGTGTTCACTCATCAGAGAGTATGGCGGGTTTGAGGCGCTGCTTTCGGCTATAAAGAAGGTGTTCAAGGGTGACAAGGGAGGCCAGCTCGGAATCGGACTTCTGGTTGGAGCCATGGACATAGCCACAGCCAACAATACGGTCGCGATAGTCATGGCAAATCCGATAGCAAAGGAGATGGCAGAGGATTATGGTATATCCCCGAAGAGAGCAGCGTCACTGCTTGATACATTTTCATGCATATTCCAGGGAATCATTCCTTACGGTGCCCAGATGCTGGTTGCAATATCAGCGGTGTCGGAGCTGGGACATGAGATATCAGCATTCCAGATAATCCCAAATCTGTTTTATCCAATACTTCTTCTTGTAAGTTCACTTGTTTGGATGCTTATAAGAAGTGATGACAAACCACATCTGGCAAAGAGACGGTAAAGAATATAAATATGCGTTATTTCGTAATATAATAAACAAATATTCAAAAAACACGCAAAAGAACAAGAAAAATGTTGAAAATGCGTGTTTTTTCGTTTTTATTTAAGAATTTTTATGCTATAATTTACACTTGTGAATTATAAATAAAAAATAGGAGGAGTAACATGGACGCATTCACAAACTTTTTAGGCAAAGTTGATGATATTGTCTGGGGCTTGCCACTCATAATACTCATCATCGTCTGCGGAATCTATCTGACGATCAGACTTAAGTTCCTTCAGATAGTTCATCTGCCAAAGGCACTGAGATTCATGATTAAGAATGAGGAAGACGGTACAGGAGAGGTGACGAGCTTTGGCGCGTTATGTACAGCACTTTCAGCAACTATCGGTACAGGTAATATCGTAGGAGTAGCAACAGCTATAGGTATCCTTGCCGGTGGTCCCGGAGCACTTTTCTGGATGTGGATCGCAGCGCTTTTTGGAATGGCAACAAAGTATTCAGAGGGACTGCTTGCTGTAAAGTACAGAAAGATTGACGAGGATGGACACGTTCTCGGAGGACCTTTCTATTACATTGAGAGCGGTATGGGTCACAAGTGGAGGTGGCTTGCAAAGATATTTGCATTCTTCGGAGCATGCGTAGGTCTTATGGGTATCGGTACATTTACACAGGTAAATGGTATTGCTTCTGCAGTTCAGGCTTTCTTTGATCCTGACAAGGCAAATACAGTATCAATCTTTGGAAATGACTACTCAATAGCCATCGTCATCTCAGCATTTATTCTTGCAATCCTTGTAGGACTTGTTGTAATCGGTGGAATCCAGAGAATATCAAAGGTTTCTCAGATTATAGTACCATTCATGGCAGTTCTCTACATCGTGGTGTGTCTGGTTCTTATCATAGTTAATATAAATAAAGTTCCAGCTGCATTTGAAACAATAGTCAAGTGCGCATTTAAGCCTATGTCATTTGCAGGTGGTGTTACAGCAAGTCTTGCAATAGCCATGCAGAAGGGTGTTGCACGTGGTATCTTCTCGAATGAGGCTGGTCTTGGTTCTGCACCTATCGCAGCAGCAGCAGCTCAGACAAAGGAGCCTGTTCGTCAGGGACTTGTAACAATGACAGGTACATTTATTGATACTATCATCGTATGTACAATGACAGGTCTTTCAATCGTTATGATGGGAAGCTGGCAGGATGGCAGCCTTGAGGGAATCGCAGTCACAACTGATGCATTCCAGAAGGGACTTTTCTTTATGCCAGGTCAGGTTGCAGCATTCATCCTGATGATCTGCCTTGTATTCTTCGCATTTACAACTATCCTTGGTTGGGACTATTATGGTGAGAGGTGTCTTGAGTACCTCACAAACGGCAGCAAGGTCTCAGTTCAGATCTATCGTTGGTTATACATACTTTGCGTATTTATCGGACCATACATGACAGTTAAGGCTGTATGGACTATCGCTGATATATTTAACGGACTTATGGCGATTCCGAATATCATAGCATTGCTTGCACTCAGCAGTGTGGTTGTGGCAGAGACAAAGGATTACTTTGCACGTCACAAGGAACTGTAGGGCTCAATAGAAGTAAATATTTATAATAATTGGATGAACACCTACCAGCAGTCAGACAAAATTTTGTCTGGCTGCTTTTTTATTTGCGGGAGTTTTTTTGATTTATAAAGCAATAACAGTTGACAATAAAGTTAGTAGCGGCTAACATTGTGGTTGTTAAGAGAATTGGATCAGGGGGATGTAACAAATGAAAGGTTCTGAAACTATAAAAGAAACACTGCACAAGGCGGATTGTGTCTTATATCCGGTTGGTGACAGAAGAGATAAAGTTGTCATTGTGTTATCAGGCAGCGAGGGCGGTCTGGAGTATACAGGAAAATGGAGGAAAAAGTTGTGAAAAAACAGTTTTTTGAGATCGAGAAGGATGGGTTCTACGGAACATACTACGAGAATCCAAATGGGGCTGACTGTGCATTCATAGGACTGTTTGGAGACGATCCGAATGATTTTATGGCGAAGTGCGGAGCAAAGTGGCTGCACAAAAATGGTGTGAACGCACTCTGCATATCTCCTGGAAAGAAGAATTACAGCCATGTAAATAATCCGCTTGAGAGAATAGAGTCGGCTATTGCATGGCTGAAAAGTCATGGAAACCGGAAAATAGGCATCATGGGAATGAGTACGGCTGGAATGGATTCCATTGTTGCGGCATCGTATTTTCCTGATATCACATTGACATTTGGACTTACGGCAAGTGACTTTGTATGGCAGGGATTTGAACAGGGCAAAAAAGACGGATGTAAGGAATGGCCGATACCGGGTGCATCGACTCTTTCGTGGAGAGGCGAGCCTCTTGCTTATATGCCATTTGTGTATGAGCATCCTGTGTACTGGCAGAAAATCGAGGAGGAGACAAAGGGCTCCGGCGACATTGAGCGCAGTACCTGTCTGTTTATCGATTCGGAGAAGGCCAGAGAACACACAGAAGAGGAAATGATCAAGGTCGAGAACATAAGGGGAAAGCTGTTTTTGATTGGTGCAGACGACGACTCGTTCTGGGAGGCGGGCAAATACATCCGCAGAATGGATCAGCGACTGAAGGAGCGTCCACATACATGTGAGTATGTGCCGCTTGTGTATGAGCATGGAACTCATTTTGTTCTGCCGGAATCGATGCTTCGTATGGCGCTTCCGGTTGGACTGAAATTTGTCATGAAGTTTATATTCAAGGCTGCAAAGGATTATCCAAATGAGTGCGAGGCGACGAGAAAGGATATAGACAGAAGACTCTCAGCCGCACTTAAGGAATGGATACAGGAATAAAAAGGGCAGGCGATTAAAATGTTGAAATATGGAATGTATGCAAAAGCTGTGGAACTGCTGTGTTTTAAGCAGGCACTTGCAAGGCTTGCGCAGATATATCCTGATATGGACATGAAGAGATATAAAAGATCCGTGAAGAGAGAGTACAAGGAGATGCTTCTCAGAACTCCCGATATAGGTGGAAGCTCACTGGAGATGAACCTGTATATCGCAGCATTTGTATTTTCACTGCACAAGGCAGAGCCGGATAGGATCACACCTGAAGTTGTGGATGAGATGGTCACTGCGGTGTTCGATTCGCCTTTCATGGTGAAGGCGCATGAGAACAAGAAGTGTACGCTCTTCACTGACAATGTTCAGGACAAAAAGGTGCAGGAGAGCATAGCAAGCCAGACATCAAAGTATGAGCTTGACTGGAAATTCCGCTATGAGAAAGGTGTCGACGAATTCTATAACACTTATACGGAATGTGGAATATTTTCATCATGATCTAAAGAAAGAATATGGTATGAGGAAGGAAAAATACAATGACTATCCATGAGTTCGGAAAAGAGAATAAAGAAACGATAATATTGATACATCCATCTGTTGTGAAGTGGGATTACTTTGAGAATGTAATTCCTCTGTTAGAAAAGAATTATCATCTGCTGGTTCCGGCACTTCCGGGTTATGATTTTGACAATGACAATGACTTTACAAGCGTGGAGCAGATTGCATCAGACTTAAATAACTGGATCAAGGCGAAGGGATTCACGGAGATATATGCTGTATATGGCTGTTCTATGGGCGGTTCCGTTGCGCTTATGGTTGCGCTGGGACAGAAGGTTAGAATACAGCATTGTGTAATAGACGGCGGAATCACACCGTATCAGTTGCCATGGATCGTGACACGCTTTATTGCGCTCAAGGATTATCTAATGATGATGATAGGCAGAGCAGGCGGTGTGGCTTTGCTGGAAAAGGCATTTGCTACAGACGACTATTCCAAGGAAGATCTGCAGTATGTTGCGGATGTTCTGAGACATTGCAGCAGCAAAACACTGTGGCGAACATTTGAATCGTGCAATAACTATAAGGTGCCGGATCCTGTTCCGAAGATTGATACGCACATCCATTATTGGTACGCAAAGAATGAAGAAAAAGAGCGGAAAAATGATATAGCGTATATCAGGCGCAGGCTACCTCAGACGGAGTTTGAAGTATTACCGGAACTCGGACACGGCGGACTTGTCTTACTCAGGCCTGAGTTGTTTGAGGAAATGATGAGCAAGTTTCAGTGAGATATGGAAAATATGAGTTAATATACGTTTGACATGAAGGGGGTGGAGAATGCTAATATAATATCAAAAGGTGCAACCGATAGACGGTTAGCCCTGATATTATTGGATACAAAAGTAACCGCTAAAGTTTGTTAGGACTGGGCGGTTATTTTTGTGTCTTATCATTGCTCTTAGAGCCAACGGCATAATCAAGAGCAAAGCAAGTGATGCATAAAGCTGATTATGGCTATAAACTCCTGTGATGAAGGCTAACCGCCTACCGAATAGGGTAGCACCGCATATATCACATCAAACAAATGTTCGACTCTCAGTGTAGGTAGTTTGGCGAGAAGGGTAGCTTGGAGAGAAGTGTAATCAATAAAAAGCGCATAATATTTTCGCAAATTAAAATAAAACCGGGAAAAGGATACAAAGACATTAGAAATTGTATCCTTTTCCTGGTTTTTGTCATTTTAGATAAAATTTTATGCACTTTTGAATGCTGAGAGGTCTTGCTGGCCAACAAATTGTAAACTAGAGCAAGCCTCTAGTCCTTTAACTGGCAATCCGGGCTACCTGAGCGGCAAAGCCGCCCGCGCCCGATATTACTCAGCGTCCTTTATCTCACTGTGAAGCTCCTGCAGTGACTTCACATCGCTGTCGCCATGCGCCTGAACGTACAGGATACCCTTTGCGGTTGCTCTTGCGCCTGCAATTGTAGTCACATAAGGAATCTTTGCCTTGATGGCAGCCTTTCTGAGGTAACTGTCGTCGTGGGCACTTTCCTTACCGCTCGGAGAATTGATTATCAGGTCTATAGAGCCATTTGTTATAAGGTCATTGATGTTTGGTCTGCCCTCCTGGAGCTTTTTGACTTTCTCAGCTTTTACTCCGGCAGCCGTAATTATGGCATATGTTCCGCTTGTAGCAAGGATCTTGAAACCAGCTTTCTCGAAGAGCTGAGCGATCTCGATAACCTCATCCTTGTCCTTTCTGTTTACAGAGATCAGGACAGTTCCGCTTGTAGGAAGGAGAGTCTGTGTAGCCTCCTGAGCCTTGTAGAATGCCTCTCCGTAGTAGGTTGAAAGTCCGAGAACCTCACCTGTAGATCTCATCTCAGGTCCTAAGATTGGGTCAACCTCTGGGAACATGTTGAATGGGAATACAGCCTCCTTAACTCCGTAATATGGTATGTGCTGCTCCTTGAGAGCTGGAACAGGAGATGGTCTTCCTGTGAGCTCTGATGTGATGATATCAGTAGCGATAGGAACCATGCGCACGTTACATACCTTTGATACGAGAGGTACTGTACGGGATGCTCTAGGATTTGCCTCAAGAACATATACCTTGCCTTTCTCAATAGCGTACTGCATGTTCATAAGACCTACGACATGCATCTCCTCAGCGATCTTCTTTGTATATTCTTTGATAGTAGCAACATTCTCAGCAGTGATGTGTACTGAAGGAATGATGCAGGCTGAATCACCTGAGTGAACTCCGGCAAGCTCGATGTGCTCCATAACGGCAGGAACAAATGCGTGAGTTCCGTCGCTTATGGCATCTGCCTCACACTCAAGGGCGTGATTCAGGAATCTGTCTATAAGTATAGGTCTGTCAGGTGTGACACCAACGGCAGCTCTCATATATCCGTCAAGGCTCTCATCATCGTATACGACCTCCATACCACGTCCACCGAGAACGTATGATGGACGGACCATGACTGGATAGCCAATCTTGTGAGCAATCTCAAGTGCCTCGTCAACAGTAGTAGCCATACCAGATTCTGGCATAGGTATCTCAAGTTTATCCATCATCTCACGGAAGAGATCTCTGTCCTCTGCAAGATCGATGACAGCAGGAGATGTACCGAGGATCTTTACGCCGTTCTTCTCAAGGTCAGAAGCAAGGTTAAGAGGCGTCTGACCGCCGAACTGTGCGATGACGCCCACTGGCTTTTCCTTGTTGTAAATGCTGAGAACATCCTCAAGTGTAAGTGGCTCAAAGTAGAGCTTATCTGATGTATCATAGTCAGTTGAAACAGTCTCTGGATTACAGTTTACTATGATAGTCTCAAATCCGAGCTTCTTAAGTGCCAGTGATGCATGTACGCAGCAGTAGTCAAACTCGATACCCTGACCGATTCTGTTAGGACCTCCGCCGAGGATCATAACCTTTGGCTTGTTCTCATTTATCGGATTGCTGTCAGGTGCATTGTATGTGGAGTAGTAGTAAGCGCTGTCCTTTGTTCCACTTACGTGTACGCCTTCCCATGCCTCTGTCACGCCGAGCTCGATTCTCTTATTTCTGATGTCCTCCTCAGGAATCTCAAGGATCTGGCTGAGGTATCTGTCTGAGAAACCGTCCTTCTTTGCAGTGGTAAGAGCCTCGTCGGATGGGAGAGTACCCTTGTGTGCTGCGAGAGCTTCCTCTTCCTCAACAAGTTCCTTCATCTGCTCAACGAAGTAGTGCTTAACCTTTGTTATATCAAATATCTCATCTACTGTAGCACCCTTTCTGAGCGCCTCGTACATTATGAAATGTCTGTCGCTTGATGGATGTGCGAGCATGCGCAATAGTTCATCCTTGCTCTTTGTATTGTAGTCCTTGGCGTAGCCGAGACCGTATCTTCCTGTCTCAAGGCTTCGGATAGCCTTCTGGAAAGCCTCTTTGTAGGTCTTACCGATACTCATGACCTCACCTACGGCACGCATCTGTGTTCCAAGCTTGTCCTCGACACCCTTGAACTTTTCAAATGCCCAGCGTGCAAACTTGATAACCACATAGTCACCGTCAGGAACGTATTTGTCCAGTGTGCCATACTTACCGCACTCGATATCCTTGAGGGTAAGTCCTGTTGCCAGCATGGCTGACACAAGGGCAATAGGGAATCCTGTAGCCTTTGATGCCAGAGCAGAAGAACGGGATGTTCTAGGGTTGATCTCGATTACGATGATTCTGTCAGATACAGGGTCATGTGCGAACTGTACATTTGTTCCACCGATGACCTCAACAGAGTCAACGATCTTGTATGCCTGCTCCTGAAGTCTCTTCTGAACGTCCTCAGAGATTGTGAGCATAGGAGCGGAGCAGAATGAATCACCTGTGTGTACGCCGAGAGGATCGATGTTCTCGATGAAACATACAGTGATCATATTGCCTTCGCAGTCACGTACAACTTCAAGCTCAAGCTCCTCCCATCCGAGGATTGACTCCTCAACGAGGACCTGACCTACAAGGCTGGCCTGGAGACCTCTTGCACAGACAGTTTTGAGCTCCTCCTTGTTGTATACGAGTCCGCCGCCGGCACCGCCCATGGTGTATGCAGGACGAAGAACAACAGGGTATCCGAGCTGATCTGCGATGGCGAGAGCCTCATCTACAGAGTAGGCAACCTCGCTTCTTGCCATTTCTATTCCGATTGCGTTCATGGATTTCTTGAATTCGATTCTGTCCTCACCGCGCTCAATGGCATCTACCTGAACACCGATGACCTTGACATTGTATTTGGCTAAGATGCCTTCTTTTGCAAGTTCAGCACAAAGGTTAAGTCCTGACTGTCCTCCGAGATTTGGAAGAAGAGCGTCAGGTCTCTCTTTTGCAATTATCTGCTCAAGTCTCTTGACATTGAGCGGCTCAATGTATGTGACATCAGCTGTCTCAGGATCTGTCATGATGGTAGCAGGGTTGGAATTGACCAATACGATCTCGTAACCAAGCTTCTTAAGGGCCTTGCACGCCTGAGTACCTGAGTAGTCGAACTCACATGCCTGACCGATGATGATTGGACCAGATCCTATTATCAGAACTTTGTTAATGTCTTCTCTTTTTGGCATATCTTTCTCCTTATTGTAAAATGATTCTTGTTCAGAGCGAGAGCACTGAAAACTACATGAAATCACACAAAATAAAGAAGTATTTTAATGTGATTTTAAACATTGCCGGACATCGTTTATTTTCTTTTATAAAAATGCCCAAATTATTGTCATTATAAAGTATAAGAGCCCAAAAGTACATAGCTAATAAGGAAATAAATTGAAAAAATGAACTGAAATATGAAATGGATCAAGAATTGAATTGGAAAGTACGTATGAATATATAGTAAAAATTATGAATGGCATGGAATTTTTTATAAAAAATCCGGCACATATGAAAAAACACACATGCCGGATAAAATGTCTTATAACACTTTTGAAAGGAAATCCTTAAGTCTAGGATTCTTAGGGTTGCCGAAGAATTCCTCCGGTGTACCGGATTCTAGAATCTGTCCGTCGTCAATAAATACGACCTTATTGGCAACCTCCCTGGCAAATCCCATCTCATGGGTAACAATGATCATTGTCATGCCTTCATCTGCAAGAGCCTTCATGAGATCAAGAACCTCGCCGACCATCTCAGGGTCGAGAGCTGAGGTTGGCTCATCAAACAGAATGACATCAGGATTCATGGCAAGCGCACGGACGATGGCAACACGCTGTTTCTGGCCGCCTGAGAGAGTAGATGGATATACATCCGCCTTGTCCTCCAGACCGATCCTCTTCAGGAGTTCCTCCGCCTTTGCATGTGCCTCGGCAATGATCTCTGATTTTGTTGTTGTTATTTCCTGCTTTGTCTGCTTTTCCTTGCGGAAGAGATTGGTGACAGGAAGCAGAAGATTATGCCGCTTTGCCTTTTTCAAATCCTGACATCTGACATAGACAGGAGCAAGCATGATATTCTGTATAACAGTCTTGTTGTTATACAGATTGAAATGCTGGAAAACCATACCCATATGACGGCGGTGTATGTTGATATCAACCTTAGGGTCTGCTATATCAACACCATTGAATATAATCTGGCCGCCGGTAGGGTCTTCCATACAGTTCAAACAGCGAAGAAATGTACTTTTACCAGAACCTGAGGGACCGATAACAACCATTATATCGCCTTTGTCTATGGTGATATTGATGCCGTTTAAGACTTTGTTATCACCGAAGCTTTTTTCAAGATTAATGACGTCTATCACTCTTTCTCAGGCTCCTTTCCATTAATTTGATTCCCAGGCTGATGAGAAGCACCATCACGATGTAGATAAGTGCCATGACCAGATAAGGGACCATGAATTCGTAGCTGTTACTTCCGATGTAGTTGAATGCAACGTAGAGATCAGTTGCTCCGACAAAACTTACAACTGAAGTCTCCTTTATTAAAGAAATAAATTCATTTCCAAGGGTTGGCAGAATATTCTTGACTGCCTGAGGTATAACGATTTTGAGCATGGTAGTCGAAAAACTGAGTCCCATGGCACGTCCACCTTCCATCTGACCTGGATCAACGGAGAGTATACCACCACGCATGATCTCTGAGATGTAGGCACCGCTGTTGAGTCCGAATACAAGCATAGCCACCTGAACTCCTGTCATGTGTCCTCCCACTATAGGAAGAAGAACATAGTAGAAGAGAAGAAGCTGTACAACCATAGGTGTTCCACGGAAGAAACCTACATATACACTGCAGATCGCATCCAGAACCCTAGGCAGACGCTTGTACTTTGGAATTACCCTGACGGTAGCAATGAGGGTACCGATTATTATACCGATGATAAGACCGGCAATGGCTATTATCACAGTATTCTTCAGACCCTCGACTACCTTAACATACCCGTTGTTGTCGATGAATATTTCTATGAACTTTTGTATTTTTGTAGAAATGTCTCCCATGAAATATCCTTTCAAACATAATTGGCGTTAATACTAAAATTACTAAATTCGAATTAAAATTTACTGCATTGCGTTAAGAGCAGCAGTGATGCTGGCTGCAGGAGCAGCATCGATGATAACATAGTTGAGGTTACCATTTAAAAGATCCTGAACTGCAAGAGAACCGTTCTTGTAGCCTGTTGAAGTCATAGCAAGCTTTGTGAATCCCCAGTCTGCGTCACCCTCGCAGTAGAACTGTCCGGTAGTACCTGTCTGGAAACCAATCTTCATGTCTGAGCCTTTAGCCTGAAGGATCTTGTTGACATCATCAGCTGTCTTGCAATCATCAAACTCTGTATTGTCTGATGTAACGATAAGCTTCTGAGAAGCCTTGTAGTATGAATCTGAGAAGCTTACATACTCCTCACGATCTGGCTTTATAGTAAGACCTGCCATAGCGATATCACACTTGTGCTGACCAACTGAGAGACATACAGCATCGAAATCCATGTTCTGGATAACGAGCTCCTTGCCAAGCTTGTCTGCGAGAGCCTTAGCTATCTCCATATCGACACCATAGTAGTTCTCTCCCTTTGTATACTCAAATGGCTCGAATGCAGCATTGGTTGCAACTACAAGCTGATCCTTGTTTGCATCGAGTGTTGCTGACTCAACTGCAACAGGCTCGCCATCGCCGAAGTAGTGATTGCAGATCTCTTCAAATGTTCCGTCTTCGTTCATTGACTTGATGAAATCGTTAACCTGTGTTAAGAGCTCAGGCTGTTCCTTGTCAACACCGAAAGCATACTGCTCGTCTGTAAGGTCAATCTCGATGACCTTTGCAGTCTTCTTTGATGAAGCACTCCCTGAACCTGCCTCCGAAGAATCATCCTTGCTTCCACATGCAGTAAGAGCTGTCATAGCCAGAACTGCTGACATTGAAATTGCTAATAATTTTTTGAGTTTCATTTTTACATCTTCCTTTCATATTTTATCTGAATAAATATACCATTGTGTTTCAAAAAAAGCAATTAATATATGAAAAAACTCGTTCCAAAAGTGGGAAAAAGTGATATGCCTAATAAAAACAGGCTTTTATTCATGATTTATAAATAAACATTGTTATATGAATAGTATTTACTATATAATACATTTGTACCAATTAAAAAAATGAAACTCATATTAAATATGGAGAATACAGGGAGGTCAGATTATATGAGATACGAGATCAAAGGCGGCATGATGCCTGTGGTAGAAATCATTCTGGAGGCAGGGGAATCTATAAACTGCGAAAAAGGTGCAATGGTATGGATGTCTCCGAATATGCAGATGCAGACATCAGGTGGCGGAGTAGGCAAGATGTTCACCAGAGCCATATCCGGTGAATCGATGTTCCGAAATACATATACGGCTCAGGGGGGACCTGGACTGATAGCATTCGGTTCAAGCTTTGTGGGAAATATTATGGCGGTTGAGATAGGACCTGGCAAGGAGATCATTTGTCAGAAGTCAGCATACCTTGCATCGACACCGGGAATCAATCTGGAGATAGCTTTTCAAAAGAAGATAGCCGGTGGGTTCTTCGGAGGTGAGGGATTTATTATGCAGAGGATTACAGGTCAGGGAATAGTGTTCCTTGAAATCGATGGTTCTGTTGTGGATTACATGCTTGCACCGGGACAGCAGATGGTCATTGACACAGGTTATCTTGCAATGATGGATGCAACATGTTCCTTAAACGCAGAGACAGTAAAGGGTGGTGCCATGAATATGTTCTTTGGAGGAGAGGGATTCTTCAATACAGTGGTAACTGGTCCTGGCAAGATAACACTTCAGACCATGCCGAAGTCGCAGCTTGCCGCTGAGATAGCATCCATGATACCATCTAAATAACCAATAGAGCCATATATTTAAGCCGACCCCAAAAGAACACTGCAGCATCTTTCAATGTCGGCTAACTTGAAAATAAAAAGTTAAATATGAAATTTTGACGAAAATATAGTCGAATACAGTGATTAAACTTAGATTTTTCAACCAAAATTTGCAAAATACTGCAAACTTATGCGATTAAGGTCTAGACAACCGGAGAAATAAATTATATGATACAAGGGTTGAACGTTAGGATAGTCTATTTGATGTAGAATATTTTGACGTGCAACCTGGACATATAACTATAACATTGTTAGGTAGCAAGGGAGACTTTTATGAAAGCGTACAGTGAATTATCAAGAGAAGAGTTAATGGAACTTAGAGAGCAGCTGCTTGCGGCATATGAAGAGAAGAAGGCTCTTGGCCTGAACCTTGATATGTCAAGAGGTAAGCCATCACCAACCCAGCTTGGAGTATCTGTTGGTCTTATGGATGTTATCAACAGTGATTCTGATATGAAGTCAGAGTGTGGCATAGACTGCAGAAACTATGGGTGCCTTGATGGAATTCCAGAGGTCAAGAGACTTATGGCTGAGATGATGGGAACCACTGAGGATCATATCTTCATCGGTGGTAACGCAAGTCTCACTCTTATGTTTGACACTGTATCAAGAGCATATACACATGGAATAATGGGAGAGACACCTTGGTGCAAGCTAGATAAGGTGAAGTTCCTCTGTCCTGTTCCAGGATATGACAGACATTTTGCCATCACAGAGCATTTTGGAATAGAGATGATCAACATACCTATGTCAGAGACAGGTCCAGACATGGATATGGTTGAAGAACTTGTAAATTCAGATCCAACAGTAAAGGGCATATGGTGCGTGCCAAAGTACTCAAACCCACAGGGAATCTGTTACAGCGATGAGACAGTAAGAAGATTTGCAAATCTAAGACCAGCAGCTAAGGACTTCAGAATCTTCTGGGACAATGCATATGTCATCCATCATCTGTATGAGGACAATCAGGTAGAGATACTTGATATCATCGGAGAGTGTGAAAAGGCCGGCAATCCGGATATGGTATTTGAGTTTGCTTCAACATCAAAGGTAAGCTTCCCTGGTTCAGGAGTTTCAGCTATGGCTACATCACATGCAAATCTTGAGGATGCCAAGAAGCATTACACAATACAGACCATAGGAAACGATAAGGTAAATCAGCTCAGACATGCAAGATACTTCAAGAACCTTGACGGACTCAAGGAGCATATGAAGAAGCATGCTGATTTCATGAGACCAAAGTTTGAAACAACTCTCAAAGTTCTTGAGGAGGAGCTTGATGGACTTGGAATTGGTTCATGGATCAAGCCTCTCGGCGGATATTTCATATCATTTGACGCTATGGAAGGCTGTGCAAAGGCTATAGTTGCAAAGTGCAAGGAGGCAGGAGTTATCCTCACAGGCGCAGGAGCAACATTCCCATACCACAACGATCCAAAGGACAGCAACATCAGAATCGCACCTTCATTCCCTACACCGGAGGAGATGCAGCAGGCAACAGAGATATTTGTTCTCTGCGTAAAGCTTGTAAGTGTTCAGAAACTGCTTGAGTCATAAATGGCAATGTCGGGGCAATAATGCAGATATAGATAAAAAGATCTCATTCATATGGATGGGATCTTTTTTTGACTCTTCACATCATGACTGTTTGACTGATTCTGTGACTATTCAATCAATAACACTCAAACAGATAATAAAATGTGAACAGCGCAATCGGTTGAAACGTTCTGACTATACATAAAGTTACAAAATGTTCATAAAACAGACATTATTTTGGCAATTTTTCATCATTGATATATCACAATGATGTACTTATAATTTAGAGATGATAAGAATGAGTCTTATTAAGTTGAAATAGAAGTTTATGGTCGGGAGGGGTATGGTTGTTTAACTACTATATATACAGAACCTACTTTAATGCAAAACATAGTTTTAATGGCGACATAACGAAGATACATGGACACTCATTTACAGTTGTCACTTATATAGGTATGAAGGATAGTAAAGAGGATATTCCCTTTTTTAAGTTGGAAGCAATCATCTCGTCATTTATAGATCAGTATAGGGGACGGTATCTTAATGAACTTCCTGAGTTTGAGGGATGTGGTAATACCCTTGAGACAATAGGCGACTACTTCTACGAGAAATTGCGAAAACAGCTTATGAAAAGTGGTATGGAGTTATACCAGCTTGATATATCTGAGAATCCGCTATGTGTGTATCAGGTATCTGACAGGATGCTGCTGCCGACCATGAACATGGATACAAGCAACAGAAATTATCAGAAGATATTTGATGATATATTGAAACTTGAGAGTATGACAGGACTTAGCTGATATAGATGAAATATATACATATATAAATTGAGCAATGAAAATATACTACAGAGATGAGGCGTGATGAGTATGAAGAAAAGAGAATCGTATAAGAAACATTTGAACAGAGGCGTTATGGCTGTTTCTTTCGCTGTTATTTTTATAGTTTTTTCTATTATGGGCGGCAGAATACAGGCATTTGCGGATGATGCAGTTGCAACCCAGACAGATGCGGCAAAGAGCAATTCAAGTGGACCTGTCACAACAGGGCTTGCCATAGATGGATATTACGGTGAATGGAGTCAGTATCCATCTGCTGATATAACATATAACAGCAACAATGGCTATTCGGTTCACAAGGGACAGATTGCGATAGATGGCGACAGGCTGTATGTGCATTTTTCCATGAATGACCTGTACACATCACAGATGCAGTTCCAGTTCTGGAACATTACAGTAGATGGTAAACAGTGTGTGCTCAATGTATTACCTGTGAATTCAGATGGTTCGATCAACTGGTCGGGACAGATGTATAATCTAGGTGAGGGAATATACAGGAATTTTGGTGTGTTCGCAGGTTACTATACAGATATAGATGGCGATGTGGCATTTACGGTTTATGATGCAGCACACACTGAGACGGGAAAGGGTGATGAGATAGAGTTTTCAATATCAATGAAGAAACTGGCTGATTATCTGGGTATAAACATTGATCAGGGGGCGACTATCACAGTGTCCAACCCTAATATCGGCGCGCAGGGCGTAACTATAACCGGAACTCCGACAGGTCCGTGGGCAGGGGCAGCTATGGCGATGGCACTTGCAACAGGCGGAGTGTTTGTGTGCAGAAGAAAGAAGAGGTAAACCCTCGTATAATAAAATTACTATGTGAAAAGGAGACAGAACACAGGATGAACATACTGTTGATCGTAACGTTTATTATATGGATATATGTGCTTACGGTTCTAAAACGTGGCAAACTCGAATTCTGGTATTTCATTGCAGGCAGTGTGGGTCTCTTTATATACATGCTTATACTGGTTGAGCCGGTCATTCTTGCCCCACTGCAAAAAGCAGTATCCGCAGTGGCAGGGATGTTTGGGGATATGACTGGAATATACGAGTCTTATTTCAACAAAAATGTAATATTTATATCCACAGGGGATACAAACCTTTCAATGTATATAGACTATGAGTGCTCAGGCATCATAGAGATACTGGCATTTTTGGCGCTCCTGTGGTTTTTTCCTTTGTATCACACATATGAGAAAAGCGTGCTCAGCGTAGTGGGAGGATTTGCGATATTTGTGTCAAATGTACTCAGGATATTTGTGATCTGCCTCATAATATATATGTTTGGAGAAAGTTCATACTTCATTGCCCATACGATAATAGGGCGTCTTGTGTTCTATGCATGCACGGTTGCACTATATTTCTTTGTATTTACAAAGTCGCAGATAATAAGACAGAAGGTTGGAGGTTTTAAGTTTGACGCACATAATGCAGATATTTCATAGTTCTATTATATTCTGGGCAGCCTGGGTCATCATACCTATAGTTATGGAGATCATTCCGACCATAGGCAACTTTGTGATACTGATAAAGAAAAAGATAGTGTCACATAAGGAGAAGGCAGTAAACTTTTCACCTGAGATAACCATGATAATACCGGTGTACAATCAAGAGCACAGTCTTAGACGGTGTATCAAGTCAATTAATGATTCAAGTTACCCAAATGATAAGATATATATACTTGTCGTCAACAACATGAGTACAGACAGAAGCTTTGAAGTGTTCTGCGAGTGTCAGGAGGAGTTTCCGGAACTTACCATGAACTGGGTAAATTCAAAGCAGGGCAAGTCTAAGGCACTGAACCTTGGGCTTTTCAACAGCTTTGGCAAATATGTGATCCATATAGACAGTGACGGTGTTCTGCAGAGGGATGCCATAAGAAATATGGTCGTAAAGTTTGAGAGAAACGCTGATATTGACTGTATGACGGGTACAATCATGACAAATCCTGAGATGATAGACGAGACAAAGGGATTCGGACTTCGCCTGCTCAGAAAACTTGAGTTTTTTGAGTATGCCCAGGCTTTTCTTGCCGGAAGAAACTTTCAGTCAGAATTCAACAACATATTTACACTTTCCGGTGCTTTTTCAGCGTTCAGACGTTCCACCATCATGAGAACCAATATGTACAATACGGATACAGTGTGCGAGGACACACACGTAACATTTCAGATAAGAGATGTGCTTGGTGAAAGTGTGGTTCTCTGCAGTGAGGCGATATTTTACGTTGATCCGATAGAAGACGTGAACAGATTGTATATCCAGAGGCAGAGATGGCAGCGTGGGGAGATAGAGGTTGTCCATATGTTCATGAAGAACAGAATGAATGTGGTCAGGGGATTTTTCTCGAATTTCATAGTTAGACTTGTCATGTTTGATCATACATTTGCATTTCCGCGAATGATATGGTACTTCGCACTAATATGTCTGGGATTTGTGAATTACCCATTTAGTCTTATCATACAGTCGGTCATCATTATGTACATGCTGTATGTTTTTACCACAGCACTTCTTTATATATGTATAAGCCTGTTTTTAAAGCCCTTTAAAAAGCTTAGAAGATACTATGTGCGAAAAATTTATCTGATATTTCTGCTGCCACTTTACAATTTTGTTGTATTCTGGTTCAGGTTTGCCGGAATAATAAATTCCATGAAGTCAAAGGGCAGCTGGAAGATGCAGACTTTTTCAGATGAAAGGGATACGGCAGTGGGCGTAGTAAGGAGCGATTTTCTGCGGTTTACACACGGACTAGATAAGGTACGCAGATTTGTCAACTATCCTGAGGATGAGCTGGCAGGTGCACATGAGGAGACCAGATGATGGACAGATCTACAGATAAAAATACAGAGAAGAGAAAAGAAAATAAAAAAACGTACAGGGGAAGACTGGTGGCAGCATTTGTAGTTGTTTTGGTCACCACTTTGCTTGAGATCATATATTATGGATACCATATCATGGACAACAGGGACAATGTTGTACATTCGTTTAAGAATGAACAGGACAGCACAGCGCAGATTATTGCAGATGGGCTGGCTGGGAAATCGGAGGATGCGATGATACATTTCATAAGACATTCTGTGCCGGTATCCGGAACTACGTGGGGATTCATTCTCAAAGATGGCAGAGTGCTGTATATGAAGGATGATGATACAACAAAGAATCTGGAGAATATATCATCTAAGGCGGAATTTGAACTCTATATGGAAGATTTGGGCGGAATAGTCAGTGAGGCGTCTGTGTCTGGAACAGAGTATGTGTGTGGTGTATTTACAGACAAAGATTATGTTCTTGAGGAGTATGGAACCTCAAATATGGAATTCTACATTGTGACAGCCGTTATAGCTACGATACTGGTGTTTGGATGTATATTAATTGAATTTGCAGGGAGGATTGGACATGAGGGAAGAAAAGTTATTGCGCTGCAGTCCGATCTTACAGAGCGGAATGAAAAGTTTGATGAGTATGAAAGACTGACAGACCAGTACGAGGAAGAACTCAGAAACAGGGATTTCGATAAGACGGAGATAAAGAGGGAAGGTTACTATGATTTGGAGATAGTTGACACGCTGTTGTCGAAATCTTCGGATACTGAACTTTTTCCGATCACTTTTATGTTCATTCGCGTCAGGATGGGAGACAGGTATTTCTCACGGGATGCCATTTTCAGGATCATGGACTTTATAAAGGGTTCCATGGGAAAAAATCATGTTACAGCGGAACTTTCAAAGGGATATTTCGTGGTGATCATGTACAAGACGGATCTTGCAGCAGCTGAAAAGACTAGAGAGGAAATGCTGTCCAAATGGGAGGCGTTTTCTAAAGGAGCGGAGCTGGAGACTGTACTCAGAGAAGTTGTATCCACGGAAAATCCAAGAAATACATTTTACCATGAGAAGGACAGATTGCTGGACCTTGCGAACTGGTAAGGCGGCTGCAGATGAGAACAAATTCAAATGATGTTGAGTTCAAATGTTTTGAGAGGTGAATTATATGAGGTTCAGACAGTATAAATTCAAATTCTATCTGAATGCCAGACATGGCATATACAAAAATGGACTCATGGGAGAAATACATCCCCACACATGGGAGATTGTGATAAATGTTGTCAAGGGACGTGATGAGACTGTCAAGTTTCACCATCTTGAACACAGGGTTGAGGAGTTTTTAAGTGCATACCAGGACAAGACGTTAAACGATGTTCCGCCGTTTGATATGATCAATCCGACACTTGAGAATATATGTGAGTATTTCAAGGAAGAACTAACGAAGATATTGAACAGAAACGGTTGGATATTTCTCATGATGGAGATCAGCGAGTCCCCATCGATGTCGTATGTGGTAAGTCTTATCGACGATAGTTACACGGAGGAGATGCAGACGATAAACTCCATAACTGACAGGATACTCAAAGATATAAAGGAAAATGACGAGACCAAATGACAGAAAAGGATAAACTCAGCAGGAGAAAACTTAATATTTATTTCGCTCTTGGTGTGGTTGTCCTTGCCGCACTGGCAGCGGTTGGAGTCATACACTTTAAGAACGTAGTGACTGAACCATCGGGAAATGATGTATGGGGGCATATGTACAAGTCGGAGTATCTCTATAAGGCACTGAAACGTGGACAGATATATCCTCTGTATGACGAGACATGGTATAACGGAATCCAGTTATACAGGTACTGGCCGCCTCTTTCATATTATATAACAGCACTTCTCATGTGTTTCACGGGGGGAAATGTGATAAATGCATATTACCTCTTGTTCGGCGTGTATATATTCTTCGGCGGACTGGCATTTCTGCTCATCGGCAGAAGAATCGGAAGGCCTGTATTTGGAACAGCACTTGCTGTGCTGTGGTTCTTCATGCCTGAAAATGCGAGAATGTACATTGATGAGGGCAATATGCCGAGAATGGTCGTGTCCTTCCTTCTCCCATATCTCATATATTTTATCTGGGTGTATCTCAGGGAAGAGAAGAGATGGGCACTTGCCGGGATTCTCATATTTACAATGCTCATAACCGTTACCCATATCATGATGATAGCTATGATCGGAATAGGAACTTTCTTGTTTTTGTTGTTCGATCATCACAGGAAAATGGGTATAAGACGTCAGGTGATCATCCTGCTCACGATGATATGTGGCATACTCATCATGGGAGTGTGGCTTGTGCCATCACTTTCGGGCGGAATATCATCCATGGATTCCGAGGCAGCATCAGATGTAATGACGATGTGGATGTCTGATCTTTCTTCATCGCTCAATCCGTTAAACCGTATAAATGGAGATATCGGCGCATTTTATTTTGGAATATCCGTTGTCCTGCTCTCCATAGCGGGAATTTTGCTTGCAGATAACAAGAAAAAATCAGGATTTATCCTGGCTCTTGTAATCCTTGTGCTCACGACACCGGATGTTCTGCCGATACTTCGAAAGATGCCGATGAGTCAGGCACTCTGGATGACGCGATTTACAGTTATAGCATATGGATTTTTCTTCCTGTCGCTCATAGAGTGGGAGCGGCTCAGAAAGCCATTTGTGATTGCCTCGGTGATTATACTTGTGGTGGATGCGATACCGTCATTCACATTTGAGAGGTACAGCGTTCCGGCAAATGATGACGGTGTGGCTGTGGCGGGCCTTTTGAGGGATAACACAAGTCAGAGGGCATCGCTCATGGATCTTTCAAGTCTCGGTTCCTATCCATCGTACGGAGTGTGTACAGATGGGGGGGCGTCATATACATTTGGATGGGCATGGCAGGGGGCTGCGACCGCTGACAACATAATGCTGCTCAACCAGGCACTTGAGAATGAACAGTATGATTATCTGTTTGACAGATCGGTCGAGCTTGGAGACGATACAGTTGCAATTGACAGAAAGTATATAGGTGCAAAGGGAAAGACTCTCGATGATGTCACTGCAAGCGCAAAGAAGAGTGGCTACACGTTGACATATGAGTCGGATAAGGTGTGCCTGTTTAAGCTTGATGGTCCGGAGGAGTTCGGTGTTGTCACGCAGTATGATGGCATTGTCATAGGTGACTATGCGGATGGGATAACCCTTGCATTTCCTTCTTTTAAGGCAGGAATGTCCTCAAATATAGAGGATTATTCTACGGACGAACTGAAAAGCTACCATACTGTAATTTTGACCGGATTCTCATATGACACCAGACAGAAGGCTGAGGAGATGGTGAGATCTCTTGCGGATTCTGGTGTAAATGTTGTCATAGACATGACACATGTCCCAGCGGACAGCGCAACGAGGCAGCATGTATTTCTTGGAGTTACGGATATGTCTGTATCATTAAAGTCCAGCTATCCGATTTTTAGCTATGACGGTGAGCAGATATCTACTACAGGATTTCCTGATGATATGTCAGAGTGGAATACCGGATATATAACCGGAGCCATGAACGTGACAGGTACATTCGCTTATGAGATGGAACAGCTTGCATTTGCAGCCACGGACGAGAACAGTCAGAATATCAAATATGTGGGACTGAATCTTTTGTACTATTATAGTGTGACAGGGGACAGCGGTGCAGAGAAGATAGTTGAGGATATTCTTGGCGTGAGCCCGGAGGATCTTCCTGAGAGAACGCTGATTCCTATAAGTAGTGAGATAACGGACGGTGGAATGGTGATAACAGTAAATGATGCTCCGGCAGATATTGCTGATGGAGCCGTGATAAATACTACTCTTGCATATCAGGATATTTTCGTATCTGATTCGGAGATAATGGATGAAAATAATATGCTGTGTGTTGGAACAGGAGTGACAAACATAAAGTTTAAATATCCATTATTTTGGCCAGGAGTGTTGGTGAGTATAGTAGGATTTTGTGGAATGAGTGCAATATGGATACTAGCGTGTAAAGATTACGGAAAGAAAAAAGATTGACAATTTACAAATAATAGTTGTTATATAATAGCTATGTATATAACACGGGGGAAGAAAGATATGTCAGCAAACAGCAGGAACAGAACTGAATATGAGATAAGCAAAGCCAGGAGGAGATTCGCTATCATCTTCCTGGCTGCTGTTGTTGCCACAGCAGGTATGATATCTTTTATCATAACAAAACAGGCAGTTGATAATATGAGAAGCAAGATAGTGAATCTTATATCGTCTAACAACCAACAGCTTGGATACAACGTCGACAATTATCTTGTCGGTATAGAAGATACAGTGGCTCTTTTTTTCTCCGATGATCAGCTGTGTGAGTATGATGCCACAGATGATAGTCTGGATGAATTTACCAGAATACAGCAGGAAGCGGCGATTCAGAATAGGATAAGTGACCTTGGTGTGTTTGACAACTTTACAGATTTTGGTGTCGTATATTCCAATGACAAGAGCGTGGGATGGATTTCCAACACAACACTTCAGGCTTTTCCGGATGGAGGAATATATACATATTTTACTGGACATATAAATGACGAGAAGACAATGTCCGGTTGGTTTTTTGATTATTTAAACAGTCCAGACAGGCTTTTCTACGTCAAGAAACTTAATGAAAATGCTGTGATCGTAACTTCTTTCTATAGCAGGGAACTAAGTTCAGTGGTGAATTTAAGTCATGAACTCAAGGATATGAGGGTGTGTCTTGTAAATGATTCCGAGGAAGTTGCGTATTCAAATAATGCAAAATGCGTTGGAGAAAAAATTGAAGTGAACCTTCCAAAGGAAAATGACGACTTCGAATATCAGACAAATTCGGATGGATATGTTATATCCGTAGCACAATGTTCAAATGGCTGGAGAGTAGTGTCTTACATAGGTGAATCTGAGATATTCAAAGAAGTAGGGAGATTGAAATTGTATTCATTTGTAGCAACTCTTGTGCTGGCTTTATTGGTTGTTGTGACAGGAAGCATTGTATTGAAAAGAATATATACACCTGTTTCCGGAGCTATTGAGGAATTAAAGCAAAAGGCTGAATATGACCAGCTTACAGGACTTATGAATAAAGCTTCGTTTGGAGAAGTTGTTGGATCCTGTCTTGAGGAAAAGTCAGAAACAGTCACACATGTGTTTATAATGATAGATATGGACAATTTTAAAAAGGTAAATGATACTTTGGGTCATGGAGAAGGGGATGTGGTTCTGTCTAAAACTGCTGAACTCTTCACAAAAATGCTTGGAGCAGATTCCGTGATCGGACGGGTAGGTGGTGATGAGTTTGCAGTGTACAGGAAGTTTACTGGATGGACTTTGGAAAGTGTTAGAAAGAAAATGGAATTTGAGCTGAGACTGTTGGCTGAAGATTTTACCAGAACGATTTCGAAACAATATACTGAATGTAATCTTTCGTTATCAGCAGGTGTTTACATAGTAGATGGAGAGAACTCATCTGATTATGAAAGCATGATGAAGAAGGCTGATACCGCTTTGTATAAATCAAAGAGAAACGGAAAAAGTCAGTATAGCTGGTTCGTTGAAAATCAGGATTGATCAGAGGTGAAACAGATGAAACATATAATTAAAAATCACAAAAGAGGATTATCGGTTTTGATGATGCTTTTTTTGCTTTTTGTAATTAGTGGTTGCGGAGAGCAAAAAACAGATATGGCTGTCGGGGATACGATAACTATAGAATATTCCTGGTGGGGCGATGATAGTAGAAACCAGTACACACTGGATGCTGTTGATATATTTGAAAAAGAAAATCCAGAAATAAACGTCAAATGCAAATATGGTGTGTGGAATGGATACGAGAAAAGACAGCATATATATATGAAATCACAGGAGACTCCGGATGTTATGCTCATAAATTATGGCTGGCTTGATACATATTCTTCTGACGGATCTGGCTTTTATGATCTTAATACGCTTTCGGATTATATTGATTTTGAAAACTATACTGAAGAAGAGCTTGCCTTTGGAACAAAAAATGGAAAATTAAATGCTGTTCCTATCGCGTTCAATACGGAGACTTTTTATTATAATGAGACTCTTTGGAACTCATATGGACTTAGTATTCCCAGAACATGGGATGACTTGTTTGATGCAGCCAGAATCATGAGCAAAGATGGGGTATATCCTCTGGGCATGACAAAAAAATCATTATTTTTTATGCTGCTTTCACATTATATACAGACAACCGGAAATGATCCGGTCAAATCTGATGGCACATTGAATCTGAATAAGGAACAGATAGGTGACATGTTGGATTTTTATAAGGAACTACTTGATAAAAAAGTCTTAATGTCTGTAGATTCATTTAACAGGAATGCTTTTGCCAGCGGTGAGGTTGGCGGCACTCTTGCGTGGGTAAGTGATGCAGGAGGATATTGTGATCCTTTGAAGGAAAATGGATATGATGTAAAAATAGGAGAATACATATGTGAGCCGGGGGCAAAATCTTTAGGCTGGTTTGTTAAACCTGCAACAATGTATGCGATAAGTAATAATACTGAACACCCAGAAGCGGCCGCAAAGCTGTTGAATTATCTGTTGAACGGTGAGGAAATGACTTTAAGACAGGGAACAGAAAAGGGTGTTCCGATCAGCAGTTCGGCACTTGCTGTTCTTGATGAGCATGATATGCTGACTGGATTTGAGGTACAGGCAGATGCTATGAGAAAAGAAAACAGCGACAAATTGTCGATTATGGCACCGATATTGGAATCTGAGGATGTGTATGGATCATTTAAATCAGATTCTGACTATTATCTGTACGATAAGTTGAGTCGTGATGAGACTATAGACAGAATTTATAGCGATATGTATAATAAATAAAATAGTTGACAAAATGATCGATTTGTTTTAACATAACGGTGTTATTAAACGTAACACTGTTATGTTATTTTATATTATAATTAAATGGGTGAGGATTATGGCAAAGAAAATACAACATGACAGCGAGACGAGGAAAGAACTTCTAAAGTGTGCCAAGGAAGAGTTCGTGGATAAGGGATTTATGGGTGCGTCACTTAGAAATATATGTCAGAAGGCAGGAGTTACAACCGGAGCTTTATATTTCTTTTTTAAGGATAAGGACGATCTGTTCTGCAATGTTGTGGGACACATGATGGACAGACTCAACGCTGTGTTGACCGAGCATTTTTCCGTTGAGGTGGACGAGATGAACAATGGCATGGCATCAGACCACAATGAGGACAGTGATTTTGAGTCGGCCAGGAACATAGTGCATGAGATTTATATGCATAGAGAAGAAGTGCTTCTTGTTCTTACGAAGTCACAGGGATCCAGCATGGAGAGCATGCCAGACAATATAGTGGATCAGATGGATGCACACAATGCATTTATATGTGAGGCGATGTGCAGGGCTTATGGAACACCGATGGTTGACAGGAATGTGGTACATTGGATGTCTCATTCACAGATTGATATGTTTATATTCATGGTGACACATATTGACAATGAGAAGGATGCCTTGAAGTTCGTTGAGACAGGTATGAAATATCTGATCTCAGGCTGGTATGGCCTGGTTAAGCCGTGGCAGGATCCAGAATAAGATTTGACCGGAATAGAAAATTGAAAACAGTAAAATGAAAAATGTGGTACAGGGGAATCAAATTCCCATTATGTCTTATTACAGGTCTTCCGAATTACAGGGAAGACCTAAAAAAAGGCTTAAACCATAACAGCGTTATGTATGCAAATGAACATTTGAATAGCTACTAAAGTGTAATGGATTGCTATAAAAAATAAAGTAAATGAAAATTAGAACAACGAGGATATCATAAAGGAGGAAAAATTATGTATTTGGAAGTGTCAGGAGTAAAGAAGAGCTATGGAGAGGGTGGAAGCTATGTGCAGGTGCTTAAAGGTATAAACACAGGTGTTGAAAAAGGACAGATGTGTGTTATACAGGGAACGTCAGGTTCAGGTAAGTCAACACTTCTGAACTGTATAGGTGGTCTTGACACCATGGATTCAGGTTCGATAAAGGTTGACGGCACAGAGATATTTGGCATGACAAGCGACCAGCTTTCAGATTACAGACGAGATAATCTGGGATTCATATTTCAGTTCTACAATCTAGTTCCAAACCTCACGGTGAGAGAGAACATACAGGTATGTGAGTATCTGACTGATGATCCGCTTCCTATGGATGACCTGATCGAGACACTGGGACTTACGGAGCATCAGAACAAGTTCCCTTCACAGCTCTCAGGTGGACAGCAGCAGAGATGTGCTATAGCGAGAGCTCTGGTGAAAAATCCAAAACTCCTTCTCTGTGATGAACCGACAGGAGCTCTTGACTCCAAGACTTCAAGAGATATACTTGTTCTTCTCGAGGAAATAAATGCGAAGTATGGAACGACCATGCTGATAGTAACACATAACAATTCCATCAAGAACATGGTGCACAAGGTTATCTTCATAAAAGATGGCCTTATAAGCAAGGAGTATGAGAACGAAGTGAGAGTTCCTGCGTCAGAATTGGAGGATTTGTAATATGCAGAAGGTTTTGAGAAAAAGGGTTCTGAGGGATCTGAAGGAGAATCTGTTCAGATACATAGCACTTGCATTTCTTATCATCATGGGTATGTATGTCATTGTCTCGCTGATAGGAGCCGGATATACGATCATTGACAATGGCGAGACACATGACGAGGCAAATAAGATAGAGGATGGTCAGTTTTCCGTATTCGTTCCACTGAGCGATGAAGAGATATCCCGGCTTGAGGATGCTGGCGCAGAGGTTGAGGGGATGTTCTACGAGGATTACGATGTCATGGATGGCAAGACTATCAGGGTATTTGCCAACAGGGAGAACATAGATCTTGTGGAATGTGATGAGGGAAATCTTGCGGAGGCTGATGATGAGATAGTTGTTGAGAAGAGATTCAGTCAGGTAAATGATATTTCTGTCGGAGATATAATACAGATAGCAGGAAATGAATTCAAGGTGACAGGAATAGGGACATCACCTGATTATAATGCTCTTTTCAAGGAGATGTCAGATACAGTTGTCGACAGCAAGGTGTTTGGAACAGTATTCGTTACAGAGGGTGCATATGATAAACTTCATGCAACAGGCGAGAGTGTTAAGACAGAGACATATCTTTATGCGTTCAGACTTAAGGGCAAGACCACATGTGATGATGTGAAGGACGCTCTTGAAGACATTAAGGTTGACACAGACAGAATAGATGATGAGTATTTTCAGGAATACTGGGATAGAACTGGCGCAGCCATAAACGATTTCAAGGATGGCATAAAGGATCTTAAGTCAGGCGCAAATGAACTTGCAGATGGACTTGGAGAACTCACTGATAACAACAGGAAGCTCAACAATGCGGCACAGGAGCTGTTTGACGCATACCTTGAACAGGTGTCATCATCTCTCTCAGCGTATGGTTTGGATACAGAGCTCACAGAGGATAATTACAATGACGAGATGACTAAGATTGCCGACAGTCAGGGTGGAATCGTGGCTATGAGTGTCAAGAGTGCCATGAGCGATATTGACAGCATAAAGGTATTCAAGGACGGCATAAAAGAATACACAGATGGAGCTATGGATGCAAAGGATGGCTCTGATGAGCTTGCAGATGGAATGGCAGAACTCAAGAAGGAGATGGATTCATTCCTCAAGGATTACGACACAGATCTTGCAAATATTACATCATTTGTGACAAGTGATGATAATCCGAGAACAGGTGGAGCCGCTGATGACCAGCAGATCAATGTACAGGCGGGATATTTCTTCGGTGTGCTGCTCATGCTTCTGTTCACATATGTCATATCGGTATTTGTTGTACATGGAATAGAGAAGGAGAGCAGCGTCATAGGCGCGCTCTATGCCCTTGGTGTCAAGAGAAGAGATCTCATGATGCACTACCTTACACTTCCGGTCATAGTCACAACAGTTGCAGGCATAATCGGTTTCCTGATCGGGATAAGTAATGTGGGAATCCCTGTGCAGATGGCAGATGCATATGCGTATTATTCGATCCCTGATATGGATGTAAAGATTCCGCCGATTCTTGTAGTGTACGGTATCGTGATGCCGCCACTGGCAGCGATAGTTGTAAACTATTTTGTTATAAGAAAGAAGCTCTCACAGACGGCTCTTTCACTCATAAAAAATGAGGTCAAGCAGCCGAAGGGCAGCAATGTCGATCTAGGAGACATGGGATTTGTCGGAAGATTCAGAGTCAGGCAGATGCTCAGAGAGATGAGAACAGGATTGACCGTTGTGATCGGAATGTTCATAGCCCTCATATGCCTGATGTTAAGTCTTAACACTGCAACTTTCTGTTCAAAGGTCAAGAAGCAGAATGTGGAGGATACCCATTATGAATATATGTATATATACAAATATCCTACAGAGAATCCTCCAGAGGGCGGTGAGGCAGCGTATGCAAAGACTCTGAAGAAAGAGATATACGGTTACAACTGGGATGTGACAGTTCTTGGACTTTCAAAGAATACTAAGTATTTTGATGTTGACCTTAAGGATGGCAAGAACAGAGTTGCCATATCATCATCATTTGCTGAGAAATATGGTTATGGTGTGGGTGACGAAATCGTGCTCCACGACGAGGAGAATGATATAGATTATGGCTTTACAGTGGACAGTGTGACACAGTATACTCCGGCATTTTATGTTTTCATGACTATAGATGATGCAAGGGAACTGTTCGGAGCTGGAAGTAATGAGTACAATGTAGTGTTTGCAGACAAGGACCTGGGGGTTGATCCTGCAAGACTTTACGCAACCACAACAAAGGCCGATATAGAGTCGGCTGCCGGAATATTTGCAGATCAGATGAGAAGTATGGTTGTTATGATAGTTATTATCTCGACACTTATATTCGTAGTGGTAATGTATTTGATGATGAAGGTCATGATTGACAGATCAGCATTCTCAATTTCATTGATAAAGGTGTTTGGTTTCAGGACGAAGGAGATCAGAAAGCTATATCTTGATGGCAATTTCTTCATAATCGCAATCGGAGCAGCAATATGCCTGCCACTTGCAAAGCTCATAATGAGTGCAGTGTATCCTTCTCTGGTGTCAAATGTAAACTGCGGTGTCAAGCTGACATTTGCCCCGTGGCTCTGGGCTGCGCTTTACGGCGGAATACTTGTCCTGTATTTTATAATCAACAGAGTTCTGGTCGGCAGATTGAACAAGATCGTGCCGGCTGAGGTGCTGAAGAACAGAGAGTAAGAAAAAAATAGATTATGGCAAAAATGTAAAAGCGTAGGTGAATTGTTTTCACCTGCGCTTTTTCTTATCTATAACATAATATGAAACAAATAATTTATTCAGAATCGTTGGTAGATAAATCTGATTTAGCAAATCCTCGAGCGTAGTACATAAAAAGTTTTTTGTCAGATTTTGATAATTTGTTGTATAGAGATAATAACTCTTGCTCATCTTCTGTTAGGCTCATATAAGGAATGTTTTCAGCATGTTTGTCGGAGAAAAAATCAGACATGGAGATATTTAATCCGGAACAAATCTTTTCTAATGTAGGAATTGTGGGCTGTGTGTTCTTCAAGAACATTGAGTTTAAAGAAGAGTAAGGAATATCAGCTTCTTTTGCCAATTTGTAGATAGACCAGTTCCTTAATTTCATATATGTTTCTATTTTTTTTAGAATTTCGTTGTTATTCATATATTCTACCTCGCATGATAATTATTTTACAGTTTCATGAAATGAAAGTTAGATATATAAATACGTTATAAAGGTTGAAAATATGACGTATATTCGTTATAATGCTTATAAGTTAAATTTTAACGATGAAGTGAGGAGAGTATATGAATAGGGAAAAAAATAAAACAGTTGTGACAGTGCTAACAATAAATGTTGTAGTTATTATAGTTATAGGGTTGATTGTAGTTGGATACTTCTATAAAAAAAGATATGACATTTCTGAACTATATATGAGGATTACTCCTGAAAAAATAGAAAGAGATATAAAAGACTTCGAAGTAAGTGGCTCATTGATGGGCAACTATAAAGATGTAGATGGATTTGGGGAGGGGCATATAACAGACTATGAGATAACCACAAGTGAAAATCAAATAAAAGTAAATTGTGAATTTTCATATGAAAGCAGTCTGGGAAAACTGTATGTAGATAATATTAGATTTAATTATAAAGTTAAGGGATTATTTAACACAACATATTATTTGGTATGGGCTAATGCAGAATATACATCATCTAAATTTGAATATAATAAGTCTCCATATCTGACACCAAGACAACTTCTGAATTATATCAATCGTCAACAGGGAACGGATTATGCAAATGTTGAAACGGTCATGCTTGTAAGTGCTGGTGAACAAATAGATATGTACAATCCTGATTACGATTTTTATTATTGTGTAGATGAACTTGATGCTTTGGAGTATTATGTTCAATTTTGGCATAATGATCTTACAACAGATTATATTTATGTAACAGTTGACTGGAATGAGAATTCAGAAGATTGGGATGTTGTAGCATCACAGACTTCTACCAAAAAAATTCATTCTGATTTTTTGATGCTTGGTATGACAAAATATATGAGGGCAGATGGATATCTTGATGATTCTCAGATGGATACTGTTTGTGATGTAAACAATCAAATTCTGAGAAATCTTAATGAATAGGGGGATGGGAATGAAAAGTAAAGTAATAATTTTATCTGTGCTGTGTGTGATTACTTTGCCTCTGTTGTATGGATGTACAACTGTAAAACAGGCAAAAGAAGAAACAGAAAATTATGTTGAATCATACAATTCCGGGAGTATAGATTATGAGGCTGCAGTAGATGGATTGTCTGGAATTGAGACGGATAATCAGGAAGTTGAACAATATATAACTCAGAAAAAAGCAGATTTAGCGGATCTAAGAAAGTCAAAGCTCAATTATGATAAAGCAGAGGAATTATATAATTCAGAAAAATATGGTGCGGCAATTCCCTACTATGAAAAAGTATCTGTAAATGATACTAATTACGATGATTCTCAAAAAAAGATAAAGGAATCTGAGACAAAATTTATAGAGATGACTGTAGCTGAGGCAGAAATATACGTTAAAGATAAAAAATATCTTAAGGCAATAGATGTATATAAGAGCGCTATGAAAGTGTATGATGATGGGTCACTTAGCGGAAAAATAGAAGATGTGGAAAAAACATATAGGGATTATATGGAGAGTGAAGCTGCATCATATGAGAAAGAAAAGGACTGGTCTGATGCAATAGGTATATATGATGAGTTGGAAAATTATTTTAAGGATGACTCATATAAGGTAAAGAAAGCAGAAACTAAAAATGAATGTATTAACGCTGCAATAGATAAGGCAGAAACTCATACAAAAAATAATGAATATGATACAGCAAAAAAAGTAATTAACGATGCAATAAATATAGTTGGTAAAGATGTAGAGTTATTAGATGAGCTTGAAAGAATTTCTAGTTTTGAGCCTGTGTCGCTCTCTGATTTGGATGAATTTTACAAGGATAGCGACATACATAAGTGGGCTGGAATAGATAAGGATAACACTGGAACTTCTTATTCTTCCGGTATATTACTTAGTGAATCTGGAGGATATATGTTTTCAGACTCGGAAAGCAGCGAAATAGAATATTTACTCGGCGGTAAGTATGACAAGTTGTCAGGTAAGGTTGTATTACATTATGACTGTAAGGATAATGCTGAATCCTCTGCGGCTGGTAAAGTAAAAATATATGGCGACGGTGAGCTGCTATATTCATCGGATGTTGTTAAGAGTGGTGTTCTGCCTCAGAATTTTGATTTGAATATAACTGGTGTTAACAGATTAAAAATCGAATTTATATGGATGTTAACGCCGTATGGTTTTGACATGGGTCAAATAGAGATAGGCGTTGTAACTCCTATAGTTCAGAAGAGCTACATGAGTAAAAAATAATAAAAGAATCAAAAAGAGGGGAGGCATACTAGAAACTTATTTATAATTTGAATAATATACGGCAATCTGCTGAGAAAGAGGCGAAGAGATGATGAAATTAAGAAAAACAATAATAGGATCCTGTGCAGTATTAGGAATTGCATTATTGTGCTCCTGTGGAAATAATGGTAAATCAGGTTCTGGAGTGTTATCTACAGAGGTAATAACTGAGGAGACAACGACAGAGGCGACAACAACAGAAGCAACTACAACAGAGGCAACAACAGAAGTGACAACAGAAGAAACCACAACAGAAGTAACAACCACTGAGGTAACCACAACAGAAGCGTCAAATATAATTACAGATAATGGCTCACCTATGTCGTACAAAGAGGCTGTAAATGCATATGAGAATGAAGGTGAACGATATTTTAAAAAATATTGGATACAGCATGAGGACAGATTGTATTCAATGGATTCTTCACATGTCCTTGATGAGAATGATAATAGTTATATTAAATTTACCGATTCAGATTTCTCCTGCGTAAAGATGTATCCAGGTGATTTGTTGGTGGAATTTGGCGGAGGCTGGAATTATGATATATACCCTATTGAATCGGAGGGATATACAATGCCACAGGAATTTACTGTAGATGCAGATAATGGCTGTATAGAGTTTCGCAGAAAGAATTTGAGCGAAAAAATGGAAGAAAACAATATGCCTTTAAATAAAATCTATGAGATAAATGGAGAAACAGCAAGTAGTATACAGGATTACGTCGAAGTAAATGGTGATTACTATTTATCGTATACAGAACCGACAGGCATATTCTATAAATATTATTCAGATTATGAAAGCAAGGAAGGATCAGCTACGGTATCTGTGAAGTATTATGTATTAGGACAAAAATATTATGCAGAAGCGCAGACTGCTCCAGAGGGATATGGATACTATAAGATTCCAGAAGGTACACCTGCAGGGTTATATTGTGTTCGAACATCTGGATATTCGTTCATAATTGACATTATCGAATAGACACGCACTATTTTTTTACGGGAGAAAATTAAATTATGCAATTACCAATATTGATAATAGGATGCATTTGCTTGTTCATATTGTGTGTTCATTTATTTATGAAAAATGTGGACAAACATTCGGCGCTCGGAGTATGTGAGATAATTTTGATGGTGTGTGTAGGCATTGTCACAATTGTTTGGGGAATTATTCCTGAATTCGTAATGCTGGCTAATAAAGGAGCGGACAAAATAAAAAAGAATCTAATGAATACATCAGGTAGAGTGTGTGATGATAATGGGCATATTGTTGATGTTGATATTAGTGATGAAAGTCAGATAGATGTTCTGTCTGTTGACAATGTGATAAAAACAGATGAATACTATATTGTATATGATGTATCTGTGGATGTAAAAGTTCCTCAGGGATATTTAAGAGGTGTTCCTGTTACTGTTGAGAAAAATATGTTTGGCTCAGATACGATTGTCAAGTGGGATTACAATCTTGATGAAAAAGTATATTATTATGAGACAGTAATCAAGGAACGGCAGGAGAATGCAGATGCAGAAGATGTTTTGGATAATAATGACGAGGCGTTTGGTGATCAACATTATGTTAAATTTGAGTACACGAATGCACCGGCGTATACTGTTGGTGACGTGTTAGATTATATTGGTGTGAAAGGCCCGTATGAGGTTGCAACAGTATGTGTTGCATCTATAACGGACAATTATGATGCTTTGGAATATTATGCATTGTGGAGAGACAAAAACACAAAGGTTCGTCAAAAAGAATGGGTTAGAGCAGTGTATAATAGCGAATTAAAACAGTGGGAGCTATGCGATGGCGAGAAGAAAATAACTTCTTTGGATAGTGGCCTTGCAGAATATGCTTCAGAAAATGATGATACATACAATAATGACTATACAAATGATTATGTAATTGTAGAAAGTGATTCATCACTTAGCTGGGCAGAGATTGAATAGCTCCAAATACATAATTTGAGTTAAAAGTATATAACAATATTATATAAATTAAAAACCGCATCCATGACTAAAGTGGATGCGGTTTTTCTTGCACAACAAGCACAATGTATTGTAAAATCATACTTGGTATGTAAAAAATAAGAAAAACGAAAAGAGAAAGAGCAGATATGGATAAATTACTTAAGATCATTACTGATGTTAATTCATCGGTGAACAATTTTATATGGGGAGTGCCATCCATGATATGTATCGTGGGTGTAGGACTGTGGCTCCTTATACGAAACCGAGGTGTTCAGTTTACAAAGTTCGGTTATGCGTTCAAGCACACATTCGGAAAGATATTCAACAAGAAAGAGACATCGGACGGTGCTATAAGTCCGTTTCAGGCTGTGTGTACTGCGCTGGCGGGAACAGTTGGAACCGGTAATATAGCGGGGGTTGCGGGAGCGATTGCTATAGGAGGCCCTGGCGCCGTGTTCTGGATGTGGATATCAGCACTCCTTGGAATGGGAACAAAGTTTGCTGAGGTTGTACTGGCTGTTTTTTACAGAGAGAAAGATTCAAATGGAGACTGGGTCGGCGGACCAATGTACTATATCAAGAATGGTCTTGGCAAGAATGCATATTTCCTTGCCATAGCATATTCTGTTCTCGGAATACTCACTGTTTTTGGAACTGGAAATGCGACACAGGTAAATACCATAACTACGGCTATAGATTCAGCACTTTTTAATTATAATCTGGCTGACAGGAGCAATACATTTACCATCAATCTTGTGATAGGTATTATTATAGCCATATTGGTTGCACTTATTCTGATAGGGGGAATCAAAAGAATTGGAAGCGTGACAGAGAAGCTGGTCCCTTTCATGGCGGCTATGTACATCATCATGGCGGTGGTCCTTGTGTTTATAAATATCAAGAGCGTTCCAGGCGTATTTGCATCTATATTTGAGGGGGCATTCAATCCGAAGTCAGTGACCGGAGGAGTGGTTGGAAGCCTTTTTCTCAGCATGAGAAAGGGTGTTTCGAGAGGAATCTTTTCAAATGAGGCCGGCCTTGGAACAGGATCGATCGCACATGCGTGCTCTGATGTAAAACATCCTGTACAGCAGGGACTCTGGGGAATATTCGAGGTATTCATTGATACTATAGTTATATGTACACTTACAGCACTTGTAATACTGTGCAGTGGAACTGAGGTAGCCTATGGACAAGCAGCGGGAGCAGACCTCACGATCAACGGCTTTGTTGCAACCTACGGAAGCTGGATATCGATATTCACAGCAGTGGCTTTGTGTTGCTTTGCATTTTCAACTATACTCGGATGGGGCCTTTACGGTTCGAGATGTGTTGGATTCCTGTTTGGAAATAAGCTTATCAAGCCGTTCATGGTTGTGTATGCATTTGTTGCGATCATCGGTGCGACCATGGATCTCGGACTCCTCTGGGATATAGCGGACACCTTTAACGGACTTATGATCATACCTAACCTGATTGCAGTATTCATGCTGTCCGGTACGGTAGTGAAGCTTACCCGCGAGTATTTCCAGGACGGACCGGGCAGGTTTGGGGTTGAGACCGGAAAAGAGAACTGATAAATGAAAGGAACTTTTATATGGAAGAAATATCAAGTGAGATTTCTAACAAATATGCGATACTTATCGATTCAGAGAATGTATCGGCAAAATATATTGAGAGCATATTCGATGAGCTGTCAAGGCTCGGTTCAATAACAGTGCGAAAGATATATGGGGACTGGTCAAAGAATAACAATGGCTGGGACAAGGATTGCCTGCTGTCATATTCTATACAGCCTGTACAGCAGTTCTCATACACAGCAGGAAAGAATTCAACGGATTCGGCCATGATAATAGATGCGATGGATCTTCTCTATACGAGCAATATAGATGGATTCTGTCTGGTGACAAGCGACAGCGATTTCACTAGGCTTGCATCGAGACTCAGGGAGGCTGGCAAGCAGGTCATCGGAATGGGAGAGCGGAAGACTCCAAAAGCGTTCGTGAGTGCATGTACAAGCTTCAAGATCCTTGATTCACTGGTGACGGAGGATCTCAATAAGCCTGCGTCGAAGAATGCCATGCTTGAGGCTGCGGCCGTGGACGAGTCATATATCACGAGCATAAGGGATATAAAGAAGACTGTTTACAATATAATAGATGAGAATGACGACAAGGATAAGAAGACTCACATGGGTGAGATCGGAAGCCGCCTTGTGAACAAATATCCTGACTTTGACGTGAGAAATTATGGATATTCCAAGCTGTCAACATTCCTCAGTGAGGAGTTTGACGATCTGGATATAGACAGCGGCAGGCAGAAGTTTGTGTCCATCAAGAACCATATCGATCCTAAGAGTGCTGTCAAGCTGCGCATAGTGAGACTTCTCACGGAGAATTCTGACACTATGTACAATATGGGACTGCTGAATACAGAACTTAAGAATATTATACCCGGCTTCAGCATAAAGAAATATGGATACAGTAAGTTTTCAAGCTTTCTCAAAAGCTTCGGTTGTTTTGAGATCGTGGGAGACAGGGTAAAATTGACAGATAAGTAGAAAGTGTTTAATGCTTAAATATGTCAAAATTTAGAAAAAATGCCAAATAAATTAACGCTTTTTGTTGAAAATCAATAAGAATAGTGATAAATTGAAAATGTGGGTTTTCAGGTACAGAAAATTCACTATGGGGGAAGAAGTGTACGTGCATATTAAGGAGAGGCATAATCTATGATACTTATTGATACTCAAAAAGAGGAGTTTAGCAAATTAAAAGACATACGTGTTTTTGGACGTATAAGTCATGAGAACAGATTCAACAAGAATCTGCTCGTAATAGGTCTTGGGGGACTTGGAGGCAGGACCGTTTGCGCGCTTAAGGGTATGCTGATGGATAACATCACACCCGAGGATAACATTAATTTCCTCATGATAGATTCAGATATAGCAGAGATGGAGGCTACCATAGATGATAGCAAGGAGGGTGTAGGTTTCAATGCCCTTGAGGTTATCAGTATATACAGACCGGACATTGAGAATGTTCTGGAGAATGGAATCCAGAAGAATCCGATCCATGAGAATCTTGCAAACTGGATGGATCCTGAATTCCCGGCTATCACGATAGGAAGAGACGGAGCAAAGGGGAACAGACAGATTGGACGTCTGATGTTCTCGAATGCATATACGGATGTCAGAATGCTCCTTTTTGATAAGCTTCAGGATGTATACGACAAGACAACGGAGGGAACAGTCGATGTTCTGATCGTATCCGGAATCGCCGGAGGAACCGGAAGTGGAATCCTCTCAGATGTCGCATATAACATTCGTGCGTATGGCAAGGCGAAGAAGTGGAACAATCTGAGGATTGGCGGTTGCCTGCTCACACCGGATGTACTGTTCGGTCATAAGGCTGTATACGAAGATACAGAGCTTGTGGCGAGACTCAATGCAAATGGATGTGCGACCCTCAAGGAAGTTGATTATTATATGAAGCTCTCCGAGAAGGATGACAACTATACATTTATCAGTAAGTCAAACAAGATGGTCATCAGGGAGAATCTCTTTGATGCCTGCATGCTTGTATCAGGTAGAAAGGACGAACAGGGCTACATACCTGAGGGATACATCACAAGGGATACAGCAAGCTTCCTCTACAGGCTAGCCAGCAACAAGTTCATTGGCAACAATGACGTGGAGAACGACAGGAAGCTTCTCAGGGATGTATTTTTTGAGAATGAGGGATATTCCATCACGAACTGGAAGATGGAGCAAAGTGACGAGAATATCAAGAAGTCAAACTGCTATTACAAGGTAGTAAGCGAGGCTGACTACCATATTCCTATCAAAGAGATAGAGAATATGTGTGAGAATGATCTGTTTTCCCAGGCATATAAGGGATTGTTCAGATCTCCGTTCAAGGAGGGCAATGCCGAGGAGGATATCAAGAATGTACTCACAGAGCTCACTGTATTCTTGCAGGAGGAGCAGGGTGAGAATATCAAACTTGCCGTGAACGGTCTCATACAGTACGGTCAGATCACCAAGCCTACATATAAGATGATAAAGAAGAATACGGACGGTCTTCGAGAGGGCTTTGCCAAGAAGATGGAGAACTTTGAGAAGGAACTTCCGGTTATCATAAAGTCGATGAAGAACAAGCTTTGGAGTTCACTTGATGATGTGATATCCAAATATATGAATGAGTTTGGCCCATATGGCGCAATAGATGTCATAGGTGCACCGAGTGCCGGTGTAACAGATTCTACAAAGGGTATGATGGCTGAAGTCAGAAAGCTTGAGAAGATGATGAAGGATTATACACCGTCGGGTGAATATACCAGAATCATTGATTCCATCAAGACCATTGTTGCGAAGAGATTCTTCACTTTCCCTTCAGCGAAGAGGGAGACTGAGAATGGTTATTTCGATGCATGCATCAAGGAAGCACTTGCTGCGGAGAGAACAAAGCTTATAGATGAACTCGATGCACAGGATCTGTTTGGAGATACACTTAGATGGCTTCAGCAGAGGGCAGAGAGACTTGACGAGATATATTCACAGTTTGGAGAGGATCTGAAGAATTCCATCGAGGATCTTGCGAATAACGGTGATAAGGCTGTTGGCAATATACTCAAGAAAGCCAAGAGACATGAATTCCTTCCGACTGATTATGTCACATCCAGAAGGATAAAAGAGATGGAGACAGGGATCATCAAGCTCATGCTGGACAACGAGTCCAATATAGACAGTGGAAGAGTTGTTCCTGTCAAGGATGAGATGGAGAAGATATACAGAGAGCTATTTTCCGGTGTCGGAGCATATGGTCCTGAGAAGATGTTCACAGTGGCATTTGCTGATAAGAAGCTCACGGAGCAGGATCTCAACGTTATGTACGGATCTCCGATCAACGACAGGAGAACATCCATCATGGAGGAGGCTGCCAGGGCGTTTGTGGATGATATATCAGAGGAACAGCCTCTGTGTGTTCTTGCTGACGGATATAAGGAGAAGCTTCTTGCAAAGAAATATATATCGGTTCCAAATGTGATGCCGTATTTCAGCAAGGCAGTCAAAGCGATACTGATGGCTCCACCTTACAATGAGAAGGAGGATTCAATAACGCTCAATCCGGGTGAGATAGAGATCTCGATCGATGATATATTTGTCGGTGTTCCGGTATCCATGATGCAGTGTGCGATGGAGATGCAGATGGCTTACAATGCAGTATATGATTACAAGGGACTTCATATTGATGAGGTGAACAAGGATATGAAGAGCTTCCCTGATTTTGTCACAATATAGGTTAGTTTATACAGCCCTTTAATATGCGAGTATTAAGGGGCTGTATTGTTGTTATGACCATGGCGTATTTGGTAGAAAGAGATGGAATTGGATTTGAATAAATCTTTTAACGGATACAGAGCATATATAATGGATACGGGGGCATTTGCTGACGATGGGATATATGGCAGATGTCTGGATGCAGTATCGGAATACAGAAGGTGTAAGGTGGAACGTCTCAGGAGGCGGGATGACAGGAATGCCAGTCTTGCAGCGGGAATCCTGCTTGCACATGCTCTCAGGGAATGTGCCGGAATTGATGAACGGCTGGTCACGTATGAGAAGAATAAGGCGGGAAAGCCGTTTATAAAGGACATTCAGTTTTCGATAAGCCATACCGAGGGTTGTGTGGCGGCTGCGATAGGCAGTGAGCCTTGTGGTATAGACGTTGAGAGAGTCAGAAGGATACCGGACAGCATAGTTAACCGCCTGTATTCGGATGAGGATAAAAAATGTGTGATGTCGTGTGCACACCCGGAAATATACAGCACATGTGTGTGGACAAGGCGCGAGGCGTACAGCAAGATGACCGGAACAGGCATACTTATGAAGGATGAGGAACAGCAAATGGTCATGGACAATGCGCATATGGAGAAGAAGAATATCTGGCTGGGCAATTATGCAGTATGCAGGGCTGAGTGTGACGGCCGTATGCATATGGATGAAATAGCGGATCCTGCGCATGCAGAGGGAGATATGAATATAGACTTTATAGCTGCATTTTGCGCAGCTTCTGATGGAACTTTTTCACCGGATATTAAGATGATTGATTCGGCTGATATTGTGTGTTATTATGTTTAATTAGGTGTATTAGGAAGAACTACATAAGGAGAAAAAAATGAGTAAAAAAGCTACAAAGGCGCTTAACAATAAATATTATGTCGCAAGATATAATGCGTCTAAGGTGAACGATAACCTTACAAGCAGGGAGAAGAGTGCAGAGGTGCTCAATATAGACAGGACAAGGCTTTCAAGAATAGAGCTTGGCACAGTAGTTCCGTACCCTGAGGAGGTACTTTCCATGTCAAAGGCGTATGACATACCCGAGCTCTGTAACAGCTATTGTTCAGGCGACTGCCCTATAGGAAAAGAGACGGTGAAGCCGATAAATGCGGACAGCCTTGACAGGCTCATACTTCAGTTCCTCGGATCCTCCAAGAAGATGGAAGATATATCTGAGCAGCTTATAGAGATCACCGCTGATGGAATAGTCGATGAGACCGAGGTTGCAGCTTTTGATGCTGTCCTTGAGGAGCTGGAGAAGATGTCTGTGAATATACAGTCGCTTATGCTCTGGGCTCAGAAGAACAGGGACATTTTGAAGAATAAGAATCAATAAATTGTATATGAGGAAAAGATAATGGATGACAAGTTAAGAGAAGAGATCAACAGAAGAAGGACATTTGCCATAATTTCACATCCTGATGCAGGTAAGACTACACTCACAGAGAAGTTTCTGCTCTTTGGCGGCGCAATAAACACAGCGGGATCTGTAAAGGGAAAGGCAAATTCCAAATATGCAGTGTCGGACTGGATGGATATAGAGAAGGAGAGAGGTATCTCGGTAACCTCGTCTGTTCTGCAGTTCAATTATGACGGATATTGCATAAACATACTTGACACACCTGGACATCAGGATTTCTCGGAGGATACCTACCGTACACTTATGGCTGCGGATTCTGCGGTCATGGTGATCGATGCATCCAAGGGTGTTGAGGCTCAGACCATAAAGCTCTTCAAGGTATGTGTCATGAGACATATACCTATATTCACATTTATAAATAAGATGGACAGAGATGCAAGGGATACATTTGAGCTTCTCGATGATATAGAGACTGTTCTCGGTATCAAGACATGCCCTGTCAACTGGCCTATAGGTTCAGGAAAAGAGTTCAAGGGTGTATATGACAGAAAGACCAAGATAGTGTCCACGTTCCAGGCTATATCGACAGGTGGAGCCAAGAAGGCGGAGGAAACAGATTATCATATAGACGATGAGGCTCTCAAGGAGCTTGTCGGCCCATACCTCTTTGACCAGTTCAATGAGGAGATAGAGCTTATAGATGGTGCCACAGAGGAGATGGATATAGAGAAGGTCAGAGCCGGAGAGCTCTCCCCTGTATTTTTCGGTTCTGCGCTGAATACATTTGGTATCGAGCAGTTCCTGAACTATTTCCTTAAGATGACGACACCTCCTCTCGGACGTAATTCATCAGAGGGAATCATAGATCCTGTAACAGAGCCGTTCTCAGCTTTTGTGTTCAAGATCCAGGCAAATATGAACAAGGCTCACAGAGACAGAATCGCATTTATGAGAATCTGCTCTGGTAAGTTTGAGGCAGGCATGGAGGTATATCATGCTGCCAGCAAGAGAAAGATCAAGCTTTCCCAGCCTCAGCAGCTTATGGCTCAGGACAGAAAGATCGTCGATGAGGCTTATGCCGGTGACGTTATAGGAGTATTTGATCCTGATCTGTTCTCCATCGGAGATACGCTCACAACAGGCGGAAAGAAGTTTGAGTATGAGGGTATCCCTACATTTGCACCGGAGCACTTCTGCAGGGTTGTTCAGCTCAACAGCATGAAGCGTAAGCAGTTTGTCAAGGGTGTTACCCAGATTGCCCAGGAGGGTGCTATACAGATATTTCAGGAGTACACTGCGGGACTTTCGGAGATCATAGTCGGAGTTGTAGGTGTGCTTCAGTTTGATGTACTTAAGTACAGACTTGAGAACGAGTACGGCTGTGAGATAAGACTTGAGCCGATACCATATAACTATATCAGATGGGTGAAGGATCCTACCATAGACGTGACAAAGCTCAAGCGTGTGAGCGATGTCAAGAAGGTTAAGGACATGAAGGGTAATCCGCTTCTCCTGTTTGCAAATGAGTGGGTCATCGATCAGGTTCTCCAGCACAATGAGGGACTTGAACTTGAGGAGTTCAGAAAGAACTAGATATACGAAGATAAGAGACCATGAAGATGATGAGTGACTTAGGACACAAATTGGTTTTCATGGTCTTTTTGCGTGCATATATATCAGTAAAAGTGGTGCAAATATGAATAAATTAGCATGTATCTGACAATCCTAGTGTTAGACAGATAACACGTGGAGGGACATGATATGGCGCTGAACAGAGTGGTTATATGTGGTGTAAATACATCGAAATTACCATATCTTACAGAGGATGAGAAGAACATGCTGTTTGACAGGATGGAGCAGGGAGACAGCTCTGCCCGGGAGGAGTTTATAGAGGGGAATCTCCGCCTTGTGCTCAGCGTGATCCAGAGATTTGGCAGTTCAAATGAGAATCCGGATGATCTGTTCCAGGTTGGCTGTATAGGGCTTATCAAGGCGTTGGATAATTTTGACAGAAGTCTCAATGTCAAATTCAGTACGTACGCTGTGCCTATGATCATAGGTGAGTGCAGAAGGTATCTCAGAGATAACAATGCTATAAGAGTATCAAGGTCATTGCGTGATATAGCCTACAAGGCGATATATGCCAAGGAAAATCTCCAGAAGACAAAGGATAAGGAGCCGACGATAGAGGAGATAGCGGAGGAGATAAGTATACCGAAGGAAGATATAGTCATGTCGCTTGATGCCATATCGGCACCGCTGTCCCTGTATGAGCCGGTGTATCAGGAGGGTGGAGACACCTTGTACATCATGGATCAGATAAGAGACAGAAAGAATAAGGAGGAGATGTGGGTTGAAAACCTTGATCTCAGAGAGGCTATGGACAGGCTGTGCGACAGGGAGAAGAATATAGTGAGGCTGAGATTTTTTGAGGGAAAGACCCAGACGGAGGTGGCAGAGGAGATATGCATATCCCAGGCGCAGGTCAGCCGCCTCGAGAAGAATGCGATAAAAAGTCTTAGAAGGTATCTTGAGGACAAATAAACCGGAATGTTGTACACATATAAATATCCCCGCTGGGCCATAGTGAGAACAGCGGGGATATTTATTATACGGTATGTGGATTAAGCTTAGATAAGGTAGCCTGAATCGAGATCGACATCCTTCACGTCGTGTCTTGTGACGAGTCCGTCTTTCTGGATGTCATGCTGTATTTTTTTCAGGGTTTCCATTGGAAGCTCAGTCATGAGAGCAACCTCCTCAAGAGAGATATCGACCTTGAGCATCTTTTCTGCCATATCGTATTTGGCTTTTGTTGTATTGTTCATAAAAATCACTCCTTGGTGTGCTTGGTTAAATCCTGCTCAGCCCATGCTAAGAACTTGTCGTTTGCATCGATCACCTTCTGCATTGCAGCGTGTCCCGGAGCACCGATTGTGTTACGCTTCTGAACACATTCTTCCATGCTGATGGCTGTATATATGTCATCTTCAAATACAGGACAGATGGCCTTGTACTCGTCGAGACTAAGCTGGTCGAGGGAGATGTTCTCCTCTATGCACTTCAGAACGAGCTGGCCGACGATGCCGTGTGCATCACGGAAAGGTACACCGTGATTTACAAGGTAATCTGCGGCATCTGTTGCGTTGGTGAATCCGTTCTTGGCTGATGCTTCCATTCTAGGCTTGTTGACTGTCATGGTGGCTATCATGCCTGTGAACAGTGCGAGACATCCCTTTACAGTGTCTATCGCGTCAAATGTGAGCTCCTTATCCTCCTGCATGTCCTTGTTGTATGCGAGAGGGATTCCCTTCATGGTTGTGAGAAGGGAGGTGAGAGCACCGTAAACCCTGCCTGTCTTACCTCTTACGAGCTCGGCTATATCCGGGTTCTTCTTCTGTGGCATGATAGAGCTTCCTGTGCTGTATGAATCATCGAGCTCAACAAACTGATATTCATTTGAGTTCCAGATGATGATCTCCTCGGAGAAACGTGAGAGATGCATCATGATGGTAGACATGGCGGATAAAAGCTCTATGCAGTAATCCCTGTCGGCAACTGAATCCATGCTGTTGAGAGTCGGACCGTAGAAGTCCAGCAGAGAAGCGGTGAGCTCTCTGTCGAGCGGATATGTGGTTCCTGCGAGGGCACCTGATCCGAGAGGACAGTAGTTCATTCTGTCATATATATCGTTCATTCTGTCGTAGTCACGCTTGAACATCTCCATGTATGCTCCAAAGTGATGTGCCAGAGTTATTGGCTGTGCCTTCTGGAGGTGAGTAAATCCAGGCATGTATGTGTCGATGTGCTCATTCATAAGTCTGTGAAGAGTAGTCAGAAGCTTGTAAATAAGCTCCTTGAGCTCGATGATCTCGTCTCTTACATAGAGCTTCATGTCCAATGCAACCTGGTCGTTCCTGCTTCGTCCGGTGTGAAGCTTTTTGCCCACATCGCCGATCCTGTCTATGAGATTTGCCTCGACAAAGCTGTGTATATCTTCGTATTCTGAAGTGATCTGCAGAGAACCGTTCTCCACATCGTTCAGTATGCCCTTAAGTCCCGCTATGATCTGATCTCTTTCCTCGTCAGTGAGAATACCGGATGAAGCGAGCATGGTTACATGCGCGATACTTCCGCGGATATCCTGTCTGTAGAATTTCTGATCAAATGAAATAGATGCGTTAAAGTTATATACTAATTTGTCTGTTTCTTTTGTGAAGCGTCCGCCCCAGAGCTGAGCCATATTAAATCCTCTTTTCTGTTATTTTTTTGTTTTAGGTTGAAAACTGAGTAAATTATAAGGTAGTTTTCAAACAACGTACATTTTACAACATAAAAGTTCGCATATCAACACAAATAAGGTTTATTTATAACCACAGGAAATGCGTGGTTGGTGCTTGCGGCGCAAAAGTACAGATGATAAAATATACAGGCGGATCACCGCAGCAAAGCAGGGATGGAGGATTGACAGGAAGTTTGGGTACAAAAAAGAAGATTCTTGGAGTTATAAGTATTGTAGTTGTTCTCTCGCTGATGATGGTGGGAGTGCGGTGGTTGTTCTTCAATGTGATCAAGAGCAGCCAGATGCTTGATGGCCTGGTGGAGTTCCGGGCGGCCATTGTCCAGGATATGGAGGACGGAAACGAGTCGGGCATGTATTATGTAAGTAATGTGGCGAAAAGTGATGTGCACAACATCAACAAATATATAGATTCGGCATACGGCTCAGTGGATACGTACAGGATAATAATTGAGACGGGAAGATATCTGGCAATACAGCTCAACTATGAACTGTCGGATAATTATTATGCTGTCAGAAAATATATAGAAGGAACGGATATCCCGGAGGACAACATAAGGGCGAAGCAGATATATGAGGTGATCGACAGCTTTATAAATGACAACATTTCAGATGGCATGAGCGACCTTGACAAGGAGATCGCCGTGCACGATTATATAGTGGAAAACTGTGTCTATGGATATCCCGACAATAATGATGATGCATATACGGCATATGGAGCGCTGGTGCTTCACCAGAGCGTGTGCGACGGCTACGCTGAGGCGTTCTTCATAATCATGTCCTGTCTGGGCGTCAAATGTGACATAGTAGTCGGAAGCACGGAGGAAGGACTTCATGCATGGAATCAGATAGAGCTCGGCGGAGAATGGTATAATGTGGATCTGACATGGGATGACTCGCTGCCGGATATGGGCAGCTATCTGAAGCACACCTATGTGAATGTCGATGACAGCACACTGGAACTGACTCACTCATGGGAAAAGCAATTCTACAGAGAGTGTGCCGACACAGCGTATAATTTCTATAAAAAGAGGTTTTATACCTATGACTCGTTCGATGAGTATAAAAAAGGCATAAGGATACAGATGGGCGGCAGTAATGTGCTGGAAGCTGCTATATATACAGATGACGAAACATTTGACTTGTCATTTCTGTACAATTATGGCAATATAAGGTCTATAAATTATGTGGTGGAAGATATGGGCGGCTACAAAGTTGTCGTCGTATATCTTAATATGAAGTGATAAAAATAGAATTGACATAATGGCGCGGAGGTGCGATATGCGAAAAAGAGAGTTTATGGATGAGTTGAAGAAAGCTCTTGATGGAAATGTCTCAACGCAGACATATTATGACACGATGAATTATTATGAGGATTATTTTAAGAAGCAGAAAGAAGCAGGCAAGTCAGAGGAGGAGATATGTTCATCTCTGGGATCTGCAAGACTGATCGCCAAGACGATCATTGACACAGAGGGACAGGGCGCAAGCGGAAGATATTATGATACAGAATCCTCTTCGTATGATGACAGCTACAACACCCGCAAAGCCAGCGGAAGCAGTCAGAAGGGCTGGCATGTAAATGTGGACGACGAGGGCAATACAAGCTTTGCTTATGGCAAGCTTGATTTCAGTTCACCGATAGGCAAGGTGCTGACAGCGATAATACTCATTCTTGTGGCTGCACTTGTTATAGGTATAGTGCTTGGAGTTATCTGGCTGGGATTTAAGATAGTGTGGTATATCGTGATACCTGTTGTCATCATTCTGTTCATAGTGAATCTTATTATTTACCTGTTTGGTGGAGGCCGATAAAAAATAAAATAAAAAAAGTGAAAAAAGTTGTTGACAAAACATGGTCACTTGAGTATACTAACAAAGGTGTCAGCGATGACACGAAGTAATATGGGATCTTAGCTCAGCTGGGAGAGCATCTGCCTTACAAGCAGAGGGTCATAGGTTCGAGCCCTATAGGTCCCATTTACAAGACATGGCGAGATAGCTCAGTTGGCTAGAGCATGCGGTTCATACCCGCAGTGTCGAGGGTTCGAATCCCCCTCTCGCTACTATTTGATGAGACGGAAGACATTCCGTCTTTTTTTTATTCATATAAGGAGGATATCACATGAGAGTTGGAATGGGATACGATGTCCACAGACTAGTTGAGGGACGAAAACTTATAATCGGAGGAGTTGAGATTCCATATGAGAAAGGACTCCTTGGACACAGCGATGCGGATGTACTTCTTCATGCGATAATGGATGCGCTTCTCGGTGCTGCGGCGTTGGGGGATATTGGAAAGCATTTCCCTGATACTGATGAGAGGTATAAGGGAGCGGACAGCATGAAGCTCCTGTCAGAAGTGAAGAGACTTCTCGAGGAGAAGCTCTACATCATCGAGAACATAGATGCGACCGTAATTGCCCAGAGCCCTAAGATGGCGCCGTACATTGATCAGATGAGGGAGAATATCTGTAATTGCCTGTGTATAGACAAGGATCAGGTCAATATCAAGGCGACAACGGAGGAGAAGCTTGGGTTTACCGGAGGGGGACTTGGAATAAGCTCCCAGGCGGTGTGCCTCATAGAGTCGGCATTTAATTACGCCGGAGATGATGCCGGAGCTGTCAGAACGGCAGGCTGTGGCGGATGCGGTGGATGTCCAGCGGGAATAAGATGACAAAACAGCCCATGTATGCTAGAATATAAGGGCTTAGAATTTTAAAGAACTTAAGGAGAAAAAAGGTATGTTAAATGATGGTTATGCAGAACATATAGTTAAGGCGAAGACACCTGCGGGTGTTACCTGCGGTATGGCTGCCGGAATCGTGCTGATGATCGCCGGACTTGGCGCAGCGATGTTCGTTCAGGGCTTTGGCAGTATTGGATTCTTAGTTGCGATTGCAGGTGCTGTTGTATTTGGTATTTTTGTTTCCAGAAGAGAGACGGAGTATGAATATATAATGGTGAATGAGGATATAGACATCGCAAGGATCATTGCAAAGAAGAGCAGAAAAAAGATCATGAGCTTCAGCAACGCTGATGTAAAGTTCATTGCGAAAGAGGGATGCATTTACCTCGACAATGAGCTTCAGCAGGACAGCTCAATAAAGACCAGGGATTTCACATCCGGCAATAAGCAGAATCAGGATGGTGTGTATGTGTTCGTCCTCAACAAGAACGGCAAGGCTGAATTCGTGAAGCTTGAGCTCTCAGACAGAACTATTGATCATGTAAATAACTTTTTCAGAGGAAAGTATAAAGAATAAATAATATTGACCCTCACGGTTGATACTAAACTGTATATATACAGGAGGTGTCGCTGTGAGGGTCTTTGTGTGTAAGTGCTTTACTATATTTATGACGGGTGGGATGATATATTATTTCCTGGAGATATCAGCCAGGCATTATTCCCATTATTCCATGATAATTTGTGGAGGTCTTGCTACGCTTTTGTGCGGCGGACTGAACCAGATGTTTCCGAAGATGGGGATACTTGCGCAGATGCTGGTTTCCTCTGTGATAATATCTGAGCTGGAGTTCCTGACCGGGTATGTTGTGAATATAAGACTAGGACTTAACGTGTGGGATTACTCTGATATGCCGTTAAATCTTGCGGGGCAGATATGTGTGCCTTATTCTATCCTGTGGATGTTCCTGTCGCTGATCATAATATATGTGGATGATGAGATACGGTGTCATATGTATAATGAAGAAAGGCCTGAGTACAGATTAATATAAAATATGGGAAAAAGCTCTTGATTCCATAGGGGAGTGGAGTAACAGCTTTTTCCCATATTCCATGTGTGTGCATATTTAATAAATTCCGTGTGAAAATATTATGATTCAAGGGGAGTAATCTTTAAACCCTTATAAAGCTTAGTATAAAGATTGCGCTCATCAGAGTACAACATTATACCACGTGAATCGCGTACGATATACGCATATTTGTTCTTCTGCACATTCATGTAAAGAACTTCATCAACGTTGAGCTCCTTGGCTTTGACCTTGGCAACGCTGACGCTGAGCGGCTCTAACTTGTACTTTTTAATTGCCTGCTGAACTGTCATAATCTACACCTCCATTGATAAATGATCATAACGTGCTTTAGTAACTATCTACAGTATATTGTAAAGATATAACAAAGTCAACTAGTAAACATGCACAAATGTGCAAAAGATAATCGAATGTTGTAAAATGTGGTGTGAAATATCGACAAAAAAAGGAGAAAACAATGATGCAAAATGCAAATTATTATCAAATGATGGAGAGACAGATAGCTGAATTTGATAGTGAAAATACACAATGCGGCAGAAAAAAACTGTTGCTGCACTGCTGTTGTGCGCCATGTTCCAGCCATTGTCTGTCGGTCCTTGCGGAGCATTTTGACATAACAGCTTATTTTTACAATCCAAATATAACGGATTACGATGAGTACATAAAAAGATTCCGTGAGCTTGACAGATTTGTACATGAAGTATATGTGGAAGGAGTGGATGTCGAACTGGCGGAGCATGAGCCGCAGGTGTTTCTGGATATGGCTAAGGGCAGGGAGGATCTTCCTGAGAGAGGACTCAGGTGCTATGACTGCTATAAGCTGAGACTTGAGAAGAGCGCGATCCATGCGAAGAAAAATGAATATGACGTATTTACGACCACATTGTCGATAAGCCCCCACAAGAATGCGGACTGGCTGAACGAGATAGGTGCAGAGATGAGCAGGAAATACGACATAGATTATCTGTTCAGTGATTTCAAGAAGAAAAATGGATATAAGCACTCGATAGAGCTGTCAAAGGAATATGGATTATACAGACAGAATTTCTGTGGATGTGAATTTAGCAGACGGGCTGCTGAGCTCAGAGATGAAAAAATTAATAAAAATATTGAATAAAAAACAAGATTTTTGCCGTGAACACAAAAATAAAAAATATATCGAAAAAAATATTGTACCGCCTTGTCAAATGTGGTAGTATTTATTAAATTAAGAAAAAAGAGGCCAATAAATGTGGGTTATCTCAAGCGTTTCCCCCGTTTTCACTCTTTTTTTTTGAGCAAAAATAGAAAAAACGAAAGGAATACGATTATGAAAGCTTTTTTGATACTTGAAGACGGACACGTGTTTGAAGGTAAAAGTATTGGCTCTACTGATGAGATAATCAGTGAGATAGTATTCAATACTTCGATGACCGGCTATCTGGAAATTCTTACAGATCCATCATATGCAGGGCAGTCAGTATGTATGACATATCCGCTTATAGGCAACTACGGTGTATGCAGAGAGGATATGGAGGCTGGCAGACCTTGGCAGTCAGGATTCATTGTTAGAGAGCTCTGCAAGACTCCTAGTAATTTCAGAAGCGAGATGACCATAAACGAATTTCTTGTTGAGAATAATATAACTGGTATAGAAGGAATAGATACCAGAACACTTACCAAGATCCTCAGGAAAGATGGTACCATGAGAGGTATGATCACAACTGATGAGAATTATGATTTTGATGAGTGTATGAAGCGTATTAAGGCATGGAAGATGGGACATGTTGTTCTCGATGTTACATGTAAGGAGAAAATATTCTATCCTGGTGACGGATTCAAGGTTGCAGTCATCGATCTCGGTGTTAAAAAGAACATCGTCAAGTCCCTCCTTGCAAGAGGTTGTCAGGTTACTGTATATCCTGCAGAGACACCTGCTGAGGAGATCATCGCAGACGCTCCGGACGGAATCATGCTTACAAATGGTCCTGGAGATCCAAAGGAGTGTAAGGTCACAATAGCTCAGGTAAAGAAGCTTTTCGATACAGATATTCCAATTTTTGCTATATGTCTTGGACATCAGCTCATGGCGCTTGCCAACGGCGGTGATACAGAGAAGATGAAGTACGGACACAGAGGTGCAAACCATCCTGTAAGAGATATGAAGACCGGCAAGGTATATATTTCAACACAGAATCACGGATATATGGTCAAGGAAGACAGCCTCGACAGAAAGATCGCAGAGGTCAGCTTCGTCAATGTAAATGACGGAACAGTAGAGGGAGTTCACTATCTTGGAAAGAATGCACAGACAGTTCAGTTCCATCCGGAAGCATGTGCAGGTCCGCTGGATACAGATTCACTGTTTGATACATTTATGAATATGATGGAGGTGTCAAAGTAATGCCAAAGAATCCTAATATAAAAAAGGTTGTAGTTATCGGATCAGGTCCTATAGTCATCGGTCAGGCTGCTGAGTTTGATTACGCCGGAACACAGGCATGCCGTTCTCTTAAGGAAGAGGGACTGTGCGTTGTCCTCATCAACTCAAACCCTGCAACCATCATGACGGACAAGGATATAGCAGATAAGGTATATATTGAGCCTCTTACGGTTGATGTTGTAAAGGCTATCATTGAGAAGGAGAAGCCGGACAGCCTTCTGCCGACACTCGGCGGTCAGGCAGCCCTCAACATCGCCATGGAGCTTGATGAGTCAGGTTTCCTCAGAGAGCATGACGTGCTTCTCATAGGAACATCATCAACGACCATCAAGAAGGCCGAGGACAGACTTGAGTTCAAGAAGACTATGGAGAAGATCCATGAGCCTGTAGCACCTTCAGAGGTCGTTACAACAGTTCAGGGCGGTCTTAACTTTGTCAAGAAGATTGGATACCCTGTAGTTCTCCGTCCTGCATATACACTTGGAGGTTCAGGTGGTGGTATCGCTGAGAATGAGGAAGAGTTCAAGGAGATCCTCATGAACGGTCTGAGACTTTCACGTGTAGGACAGGTTCTTGTCGAGAGATGTATCGCAGGATGGAAGGAGATCGAGTACGAGGTTATGCGTGATGCAAATGGTACATGTATAACCGTATGTAACATGGAGAACCTTGATCCTGTCGGAGTACACACTGGAGACTCTATAGTCGTGGCTCCATCACAGACACTTGGTGACAAGGAGTACCAGATGCTCAGAAGCTCAGCACTGAACATTATCTCAGAGCTCAACATCAAGGGTGGATGTAACGTTCAGTTTGCTCTGAATCCTAATTCATTTGAGTATTGTGTTATCGAGGTAAACCCAAGAGTTTCAAGATCATCAGCACTTGCATCAAAGGCAACCGGATATCCTATTGCAAAGGTATCTGCCAAGATAGCCCTTGGATACAACCTGGATGAGATCAAGAACGCTATTACAAAGAAGACATATGCCAGCTTTGAGCCGGCACTTGATTACGTGGTTGTCAAGATCCCTAGACTTCCATTTGATAAATTCATCGCCGCTGACCATGATCTGACAACACAGATGAAGGCAACCGGTGAGGTTATGAGTATCTGTACAAACTTTGAGGGTGCACTTATGAAGGCTCTCCGTTCACTGGAGCAGCATGTAGACAGTCTCTGGTCAAGCAGATACAAGGATATGACAGACGAAGAGGTTATAAAGCTTCTCGGACATGTTGATGACAGACGTATCTATGTCATAGCTGAGGCTATCAGACGTGGAATATCATACGATCAGATCTATGACATCACCAAGATCGACAGATGGTTCATAGACAAGATCCACAACCTTGTTAAGGCTGAGAGAAAGATAATCGAGTCCAAGGGAGATATCTCCAAGGAGCTAATGAAGGAGATCAAGAGAGTTGAGTTCCCTGACAAGGTTATCGCGAGACTCACAGGCAAGACAGAGAAAGAAATCAGACAGATGCGTTACGACTACGGTGTAACAGCACACTTCAAGATGGTTGATACATGTGCAGCAGAGTTTGATGCCATGACTCCATATTACTATTCATGCTTTGATTCTCTGGAGAACGAGGTCGCTGAGGATAACTCAAAGAAGAAAGTAATGGTACTTGGTTCAGGCCCGATTAGAATCGGACAGGGTATCGAGTTCGATTACTGTTCAGTTCACAGCACATGGGCATTTGAGAGAAAGGGTTACGAGACAATCATCGTCAACAACAACCCTGAGACAGTCAGTACAGACTTTGATATAGCAAACAAGCTTTACTTTGAGCCTCTTACAGCGGAGGATGTTGAGGCTATAGTAAATCTGGAGCATCCGGATGGAGCTGTTGTACAGTTCGGTGGACAGACCGCTATCAAGCTCACAGAGGCACTCATGGAGATGGGGGTACCAATCCTTGGAACAAGTGCAGAGAATGTAGATGCAGCAGAGGACAGAGAGCTCTTCGATGAGATCCTTGAGAAGTGCTGTATACCAAGACCTGCTGGTAAGACGGTATTTACAAGAGAGCAGGCGCTTGAGGCTGCAAATGAGCTGGGTTATCCGGTACTTGTAAGACCTTCATACGTTCTCGGTGGACAGGGAATGCAGATCGCGATCTCTGATAAGGATATCATAGAGTTCATGGATATCATCAACAGACATACCCAGGAGCACCCAATACTTGTAGATAAGTACATCATGGGTAAAGAGGTCGAAGTCGATGCTGTATGTGATGGAGATGACATACTTATCCCTGGTATCATGGAGCATGTTGAGAGAGCCGGAATACATTCAGGAGACAGTATCTCGGTATATCCTGCACAGACACTCTCACCAAAGACAAAGAGAGTCATCGCTGATTACACCAAGAAGCTTGCAAACAGCCTGCACGTAATCGGACTTATAAATATACAGTTTATTGCATACAATGATGAGGTATATGTAATAGAGGTAAATCCTCGTTCAAGCCGTACAGTTCCATATATAAGCAAGGTAACAGGAATACCTATCGTAGATCTTGCAACACGTGTTATCACAGGTGAGAAGATCAAGGATATGGGTTACACACCTGGTCTTCAGCCGGAGTCAGAGTATTTCGCAATCAAGAAGCCTGTATTCTCATTTGAGAAGATCAGAGGCGCTGAGATAAGCCTTGGACCTGAGATGAAGTCAACAGGAGAGTGCCTTGGTATATCCAAGAACTACAATGAGGCTCTGTACAAGGCATTCCTTGGAGCCGGAATCAATCTTCCAAAGACCAAGAAGATGATCCTCACAGTCAAGGACTCAGATAAGATGGATGCTATAAATATTGGTAAGAGATTTGCTGCTCTTGGATATGAGATATATTCAACAAGAAGCACATGCAGAGTTCTCAATGAGAATGGTGTTCCTGCAAAGCTCATCAACAAGGTTGAGGAGCCATCACCAAATCTGCTTGACCTGATACTGAGCCATGAGATCGATCTGATCATCGACACTCCATCACAGGGTGTTGAGAGAAGCAAGGATGGATTTATCATCAGACGTCACGCAGTTGAGACAGGTGTTACATGTCTTACAAGCCTTGATACAGCCGATGCGCTGCTCACAAGCCTTGAGACCGCTGATACCACAAAGCTTTCACTCGTGGATATAAGCGAGATATAAGTTCTGATTAAACAGATAAAAAATGGGGCAAAATGATAAACAACGTTAAAAGGGGTTGTCATTTTGCCTCATTCAATTTATGCTTGTTAGCATGTGGGATGTCACAAGGCATCTTCCCTGCGTGGCATAGAAATGAATACATTATAATTGATAGAAATAAGAGGTGAAATATGCATAATGTTCCTACAGATGAAGTGTTTGTCATAGGACATAAGAATCCGGATACGGATTCTATATGTTCAGCGATTGCGTACGCCCATCTGAAAAATCAGCATGAGAACAAATACATTCCAAAGAGAGCTGGAAATATAAATAAAGAGACACAGTTTGTCCTTGATTATTTTGGTGTGCAGGCGCCGGCACTTGTGAGCAATGTAAATGTACAGGTGAAGGATATAGCATACAGAATAGTTGATGGTGTGTCGGGAGATATCACCATGAAGAGAGCATTTGAGATAATGCAGGATAACGACGCCACGACACTTCCGGTTGTCAATAATGGCAAGATAAAGGGAATAATAACGGTCGGAGATATAGCCGAGGCATATATGCTTGAGAAGGATGATAATTCCCTGTTCATAGCTGGTACAAAGTTCTCACACATAATAGATACTATAAATGGCGAGCTTGTGTACGGTGACGCCGACGAATATGTTAAGGATGGAAGAGTGATCGTGGGAGCTGCCCAGGTTGACATCCTTGAGAGACATGTCAAGGAAAATGACATAGTCATAGTGAGTGACAGGGTTGAGGCTCAGCTTGCGGCCATAAACTGCGGTGCGAGCATGCTCATAGTCTGTCTTGTGAACAGTATATCTGACGTGGTTCTGGAATTTGCAAAGAACAAGGGCTGTGCGGTTGTTGTTACACCGACGGACACCTATGCTGTTGCCAGACTTATCGGACAGAGCATGCCTATAGGATTCTTTATGATAAGAGACCGCATCATGACATTCTATGAGGATGACGATATAGATACGCTTAAGACGACCATGGCAAAGACCAGAGTGAGATACTTTCCGGTTACGGACGGCTATGGCAACTACAAGGGACTTGTATCAAGGCGTAACTACATCAATGCGAGAAAGAAACAGCTCATACTTGTTGATCACAATGAGAGAACCCAGTCTGTTGACGGCGTGGAGAATGCCGAGATACTCGAGATAATCGACCACCACCGGATCGCGAATATAGAGACCATGAATCCTGTGTATTTCAGAAATCAGCCACTTGGATGTACTGCTACGATCATCTATCAGATGTACAAAGAGCAGAATGTCAAGATAGATAAGCCGATAGCTGGACTTCTCTGCGCAGCGATACTTTCCGATACACTGGCATTCAAGTCTCCGACGTGTACATTCATAGACGAGGCTGCTGCAAAGGAGCTTGCAAGGCTTGCAGAGATAGACATATATGAATTTGCCATGGAGATGTTCGACGCGGGAAGCAACCTCAAGGACAAGACCATGGATGAGATACTTCATCAGGATTTCAAGAAATTCGACATTGGAGATATGGTTGTTGCTGTTGGACAGATCAATTCCGTCAATGAGAAAGAGATAGACAGAATAAGAAACGGTATGCGTGAATTCCTCGGTGGATATATGGAGCCTGGCTGTGATGTGGTCATGTTTGCAATGACCAATATTCTTCAGGAGGGCTCAGGTATCATATGCGTGGGAGAGAATGCACAGGAACTGTGCAGCAAAGCATTTGGTGTGCAGCTTGAGGATAGCTATGCATATCTTCCCGGTGTTGTATCAAGAAAGAAACAGATAGTTCCTGCTCTTGTAAAGGCGACACATCAGATATAGACAGGATCGTATATAGAAGGTAACAGTATGGATATATATACAACAAATGCGTATATAAGAGATACATTTGGAGAGAAATTATATAAGATATCATTGAATGCAGGAACCACCTGTCCCAACCGTGATGGTAAAGCCGGGACAGGTGGATGTATTTTTTGCAGTGCCAGTGGCTCCGGAGATTTCTCTGAGGATGCAGACCTGAGCATAGGTGAACAGATAGAACTGGCAAAAAAGAGGATATCAGGCAAATGCAAATGCGACAGATATATAGCGTATTTCCAGTCATATACAAATACATACGGTGATGTCGATGCTTTGCGCGAAAAGTTTCTGGCGGCTGCAAGAAGGGATGACATTGCGGCTGTATCGATAGCCTCCAGACCGGACTGCTTTGGCCCAGAGGTCATAGATATGATAAAAGATATAATAGCTGTTAAACCTGTGTGGATAGAACTTGGCCTCCAGACAGCAAATGACAGGACAGCACAGCTCATCAACAGGTGTTATGACATAAGTGTGTATGATGAGACGATGAACAGACTCAGAGAACTGGGAGTTCACATTATAGTTCATATGATAATAGGCCTGCCCGGTGAGACGAAGGAGGATATGATTGATACGGTAAGGTACATAGTGCGAAGCGGCGCAAATGGTATAAAGCTCCAACTGCTTCATGTCCTCAGGGGAACTGTTCTTGAAAAAATGTATGAGGAAGGAGTGTTCCGTGCACTGACATTTGATGAATACGCAGATATTTTGTGTGATTGTCTTAAAGAGCTTCCTCCTGATATGGTTGTTCACAGGTTCACCGGGGATGGGCCTAAGAATATTCTTGTTGCGCCTCCGTGGAGTGCTGATAAGAAGAGAGTTATAAACGATCTGAACCGTATTATTTCGAAATTGTGAGTCTGCTAGCAGCTCAGTGCAGACTTTAAAAACAGCCTGAGATTTTCCCTACCGTTGTCGTCAAGCTGATCACAGTCGGACATTATTCCTGTCGCTTCCGGTGGAAGAGTCCTGCCGTGGCTGTAGGCGAGGAACACTTCGCTGATGTCCATCTTATTTTTCTTTGCTATATCGATGCAGGTGAGCAGCACCAGATGACTCATATTAATACTGTATAAATTGGATATCCTGATAAGATTTATGAGATCCGGGATTCGCTCTCCACATTCATAGTGCGAGTAGGCGGAGACGGACACCTTCAAGATGGCGGCTATTTCCTGCTGCCTTTTTCCGTGGCTGCGCCTTAGAGACTTCAGTGCGCCGCCTATCACTGCACAGTTAAAATCCTGATCGGATGAATCGTCTTCATACACCGACGGATCAATGTTGCGTTCTTTTCTTTTTTTCATATTTTCCTGTTTTCTCCTTAAAAATAATATTTACTGTAATTGGTGGGTATAATACTGGATTTACAGTCTGGAATTTTTAGATGCTAGATTTGCCACAAATGTGTCTATAAGTTGACGGTCGCTGTCGCTGAGAGATCTGTAATTGCCCAGCATGTCTGCTGTGCTCTGGTTAGATTCTATGGCGGTCATGTATGAATTGTCCTCCATGACGATCTGTAGTGGCTTTGGATGCCCCTGCATGTATCTTGATGACAGGGTGTATGCATATAGAAAATCGTGGTTGAGAAGCTCTGACAGCTTTATGGCCTGTTCTATATTAGGGATGTTTCTCCCTTCCTCGTAGTTGGCATATCCGGATCTGGAAATAGATAGCGCTGCTGCGACATCCTGCTGTGTGAGTCCTGCCTTCTGTCTGAAATATCTGAGAAGGGCAGGTAGTGGATTGGATGAATGTGGTTTCATGTTTCACCTCCTTTGAATGTTTTTCTGCATTGTACACAAAAATAGTCCGTTGTAAATCAAAATGTAATAAAAGTGTTGTTTGATGTAATAATTAATCACATGTGGGATGGAGAGTATGATATAATTATCTGAAAAAACAATCGGAGGTTACCAAAATGAGTCTTGCAGATGATCTCTTTATAAACATGTGTAAAGATATAATCGATAATGGATATAGTACGGAGGGGGAGAAGGTCAGACCAAAGTGGGAAGATGGAACATATGCCTACACCATAAAGCGTTTTGGTGTTGTCAACAGGTATGATCTGTCAAAGGAATTCCCTGCGATAACACTTAGAAAGACGTATGTGAAGTCGGCTATTGATGAGCTGCTCTGGATCTGGCAGAAAAAGTCAAATAATGTTCATGACCTCAAGAGCCATATATGGGACAGTTGGGCAGATGAGAACGGTTCCATAGGAAAAGCATATGGATATCAGCTTGGTGTAAAGCATAAATATAAAGAGGGCATGATGGATCAGGTGGACAGACTGATATATGACCTTAAGAATAACCCATACAGCAGAAGAATGCTCACTAACATATATGTTCATCAGGACTTGAGTGAGATGAATCTGTATCCGTGCGCGTACAGCATGACATTCAATGTAACAGGGGACAGGCTCAACGCTATACTGAATCAGAGATCCCAGGATGTGCTTGCGGCCAACAACTGGAATGTTGTCCAGTATGCGGTACTGGTACATATGCTTGCCCAGGTCACGGGCTTTAAGCCGGGAGAACTGGTACATGTGATCGCGGATGCACACATATATGACAGACATATACCGATAGTCAAGGAGCTGATAACAAGACCTACACATCCTGCTCCAAAGTTCTATATGAATCCGGATGTCAAAGATTTCTATGACTTTACTCTGGATGATTTCAGGATAGAAGACTATGAGACAGGACCACAGATTAAGAATATTCCTATTGCGATATAAGACTATGAAGCATGGGACGGGAATTATACAGATGGAGGACATATGAAGTTTATTGCAGCGGTAGATAAGAATTGGGCCATTGGAAATAAAGGCAGATTACTGATAAGGATATCGGAGGATCAGAGAAATTTCAGACAGACCACGATGGGGCATGTCGTTGTTCTCGGAAGGAAGACTCTGGAGGAGTTTCCGGGCGGAAGACCGCTCAAGGGAAGGGCAAATATAATTCTCAGCAGGAATCCTGAATATGCAGTTGAGGATGCGGTGGTTGTCCACTCAATGAACGAACTGTTTACAGAACTGGCAAAATATGACACGGATGACATTTTTGTCATAGGCGGACAGACTATCTACGATGAGCTCATACCATATTGTGATGAGGCAGTAATCACCAAAATAGACAGGGAATTTGAGGCCGATGCCTTCATTTCGAATCTCGACAAACTGGACAACTGGGATGTGACGGATGAGAGACCGGGTGAGGATGTGTCAGAGGTGAATTTCACATTTGTCACATATAAAAATAGTGACCTGAAGAAATAAATTATAATTATTTTTATAATATTCACAAAAAAGCACCTTTTTTTGATTAAAAATTCACAAAAAACATTTGTTAAATGAAGATTATTGTGATACAATTTTTTTATATTTGGGAGGTGCGCTAATGAAGGAAGTATTAATTACATCGGGAACAAGCTTTGAGGGATATGATATCGTTGGCTATGGAACATACAAGTTCACACAGACGATACTTAATTCCAACTTTTTGAAGGATTTCGGAACATCTATTGCGGATATTGCCACGGATAGAAGAGATATCTATCAGGAGAAGATCGATGAGATCCTCAATGAAACAATCAATAATTTCACAGATATGGTCCGTGAGACGAAGTACAATGCTGTAGTTGGATTCAGAACAGGTGTTGAGGAATACACCAACAACGTAACTGCTGTTGTTGCCAGTGGAACTCTGGTAAACATAAAGGAGCAGTACAAGTCGGAATTTGACAAGAGCAGCTTCATCAGAAACGAGATATATGTAAGAAACTATTACGACCTACTCGTGCCAAGAGCATCAAAGGTGGTGCTTGCATCAGAGGGCAAGGGAACAAAGATTTCCGTGTGGTTCAACAACTACAATAACGACGATATAAAGGCACTTAAGGCAGAGCTTCAGTTCACCAATATCTATGGTGACAATATAACACTGCCGGATGTTGATTTTACATTTGATAAGACCAACCTCAAGCTCCTCAAGTCGGATTATGTGGAGTGTAAGCTTCCGGACAAGTATATAAAGATGATATCCTCCGTCAAGGTATACATCAAGAAGTATGTCAAGGCCAGCGGAGTATACGAGATAGATGCGGATTCTATCGGAATTGAGATGTCTGACGTTAAGTTTAAGGCACTCAAGCTCAAAAAGGGAATTGATGCAGTTGCAAACTACAAGTCAGACGGACTTGTGTGGACATGTAACTGTGGACACGTAAACGAAGGCGGCGCAGAGGAATGTGTGATCTGTGGAAGAAAGCAGGATGAGATGAAGAACTCTATCACATTCAACTACGAGCCTATGCTTGAAGAGATGAAGACAAAAGAGTATGTAATAGAGATCAAGGATGTACTCATGAAGTACATCAAGGACATTGATACAGGAATGAGAATGCAGCTTCTTGAGATCATGGAGTCCGGTCTTAATTACGAGAAGAGCAGAGGATCCATGAAGGACTCTGTTATTGAGAAAGTTGAGAATCTCTTCCTTGGATTATAGGGATTATAAGACGATATGCAACAGTACATGGTACAGATAATAAAAAATCTTAAGGAGAAGGGTTACAGACAACTCAATCCGGAAAGTAACAATGTATACGGCAGAGCAGACAGCGATGCCGTATATATTGTTGTTATAGGCAGTAATCATAATCTTGATTCTGAGACTCTGAAAAAGTTCAATAATAAAATATTGCTTGATGTTTCTTCGGATTCGCATAGAAAAGTCAATCTTCTCAATATACTCATCACTCCAAACGGAATGTTTGATGATATGACAAAAAAGATAGTTGAAGAACTGGACAATGTCTGGCTGTTCGCGGAGGATTACGGAAAGCTGTATATATTTGAGAATCAGCCCACTGACTTTGACTCACTCTATGATGTGATCGATAAAAAAACGGTGGTGGATAACCGCAGATCCCAGCACAATCTGATAAGAATGTTCGGTGTTGTAACACCGATATTACTGTTGATAAATATTCTGGTGTACGTTGCATGTATCTTTGTATATCAACCTACGGAACTGGCTGTGGAAGTGCTTGCGATATCAGAAAAAGGACAATATTACAGATTCCTGACATCAATGTTTACACATTTTGGAATATCACATCTGGTTGGAAATATGGTAATTTTGATCGCACTCGGTGCGAGGGTTGAGAATATAATAGGCAGATTCAATTATATCATAGTTTATATTGCCACGGGTCTTACTGCGTCATTTGCATCATACATAGATTGTTTTTATAATAATACATATGCTTACTCGGCTGGTGCATCCGGAGCGATATTTGGTCTTCTGGGAGTGCTGGTTGTCATAGCATTTTATAATAAGGGCCGGGTGAAGGATCTGTCACTTATTAATATGCTTATATTATTTATTCTGACACTGGTTAACGGAAAGATGTCAGAAGGTATTGATAATGTTGCCCATGTGGCGGGATTTGCGGCCGGGTTAGTGGCCGGGATAGTCCTTTTGCTGACCAATCAAAAGGTTGTAAAGAATAGCCGTTTATGATAAAATAATACGATGATAAAAAAGTGGGAGGCTGGGTTATGAGTACTGGAATCAGTATGTCAAGTGTAAACAAAATAAAGGAACTTGCAGACAATGGCGATTACAGTCTCGCTCTCGATATACTTGAACATCAGGATCTGTCGAAGTCACTTAGTCCACAGTTTATTAGAATATGCGGCGAGGTGTATTACGAGAACAAAAGATATCCTGAGGCCAGAGCGGCGCTTGTCAAGGCACATGCCATGGCTCCGGCTGGTAACAAGATAATATATTCTTTGATAAAACTGTATTTATCCATGGGATTTACACAGCTTGCAGAGCATTATTTTGAGATATATACATTTAATCAGGCCAATAAGGATGCAGGTACATACAGACTTGAATATATGATAGCCAAGGCACACAGGAAGCCAGTGAATGAACTTTACAGCATACTGGTGTCGGCGAATGATGTTGAGACGGATGAAGAGTGGGATTTTGAGATGCTTCTGCTTCATGCGTACATAAGAAACAGGGAGAAGTTTGACAGCGCCTGTGTTGAATTCAGAGCGCATTACAAGAACTCTTCACATTTGTATATGCTGGACAAGCTCATGGGCGGCGATGTGGATCTTGAATCCATGATTTATTGTTATCCTGACACGGAGATGTCGGATGATGATCCTGAGCAGGCAGATACAAGAGCAAATGAAAATAAGATATTGGAAGAAGACGATCTGAGAATGCATCCAAAGGATGCTAAGATCATGATCATGGTCGAGGATGACGCACCTGTGACGAGTTCCATGAAATTCAAGCAGATGTGGATTAGATCGAAGGATAAAAAAGAGCAGAAAAAGGAAGCTCGTCAGGAAGAAGAGAATTCTGAGCCGAAGAAGAAATCCAGAGGTTTATTTGGATTGATGTCAAGGAAAGAGGAAGAGCTTGTCGAGCAGGAGATGGAATCTCTGAAGAACGAGAATCTTGACAAGGAACAACTGCTCGAGGAAGTTATTTCCGATACCGCTGATGATGCCGGGAATACGGCAAAGCCTGAGCTCAAGGCGATGAGCAGTGACAGTGAGAAAGCTCCTGAGGGAAAGTCGCAGGATATGACCGAGATAAGCGGGGAGCTGACTCCTGAGGATGCAGCGGTGTATAACAAAGATAACGACAATGAGTATGAGGATTCCGAACCGGTGGAGGAAGATAATTATGTTATCGAAGAAGAGCCGGAGGAAGTAGTCATGGTTGAAGTTGATGGTGACGATTCTGATGACGTATCTGACAGTGCGTCAGATCGCGATTCTGAAGACGATACTGTTGTGGAGACCTTTGATCCTGAGTTCGAGGGAGACTTTGAGGATGGATTTGAGGCGGATGCAGAGCCGGAGACTTTGCCTGATGAACCGGTTGAATCAGAAACGTTTGATTTTGATAAAGCCTTTGAATCTCTTGAGGAGTTCGAGGTTGACGATGAAAATCTCGAGGATCTGATGGAAGATGCGGAGTCTCAGAATGATGTGGAAGAAACTGCTGTTGAGCCGGGTGTAGAGCAGAATGAACCGGAAGTTGATGAAGTCTCAGTTGAGATCGAACCGGAGATCGAAGAAGAATTCGAGGTAGATGCAGATTCTGAGCCTGAATTCGAAGAAGAACTTGAGGTTGGTGCAGAATTCACGATCGAGGCAGAGCCAGAGACTGAGGAAGAATTAACAGTCGAGGCAGAGCCGGAGGTTGAGGAAGAATTCACAATCGATGCCGAAGCGGAGATTGAAGATGAATTTGAGACTGAAGCTGAGCCAGAGTTAGAAGAATATACAATCGATGCGGAATCTGAGGAATCTGAGATGGAAGAAGTTCCAGTGGAAGTCGAATCAGAGGTGAAAGAATTTGAAGCTGAGGCTGAACTGGAGATCGAAGAAACTGAGGCTGAAGCTGAATCAGAGGTCGAAGAGGAATTCACAATGGAAGCAGAGGATAAGTCAGAAGAGAAAATTGCGATGGAGACAGAACCGGAAAAGCCAAAGAATAATGGCTTCCCGGTGTTTAAGAGCAGTCTGTTCCCTGACTACAACACAGAGAATGCAGCACTGTATGATCTGTCGGCAGAGAAAGATATAAATGCAGAGATAGAGGCTGATGAAGCCAAGATATCGGAAAGTCTTAAGAAAGAGGAGGATCTTATCGGTGAAACAGACAGACTCCTTGCAAGACTTGGAATTAAATTCAACACGGAATTCAATTCTATATTGAATTTTGATGATGAAGATAAAGAGGATGATGTGGCAGCTCCCGACGAGGAGAAGACAGATGAGCAGGAATCCCCACAACAGGAAACGGTTGACGCTGAACCAGAGCAACCGAAGAAAAAGCCGTTCAGACTGAAGGGCTGATCAAAGAAGAAATAAAGTAGCATGATCATACATATAGTGTATTGCTTTTTATTTGAACAAACGGAAGGAGGCGAGGGAATTGGCTGTAGATCAGACAGAAGCAATGATTGCGGCGATCAAGGCACAGCTTGAAAAGGAAAGAGCTGCAGAAGCTGCCAAGAAAAAGAGGGAAGAAGAGGAAGAACTTCTCAAGAGCGGCAGCAAGAAGAAAGATGCTGAGACTGCTAAAAGCCAACACAAAACTTTGTCCAAGGAGGAGTTAGAACGAATCGAGGCTAAGAAACGCCGTAAGAGAGAAGAGGCTCTTGGAATTGTTCATGAGGATGAACCGGAAACTTCAACTGAGGATGAAAAGCAGGACGATGTTCCAAAAGAGGGAGAGGGACTGAAGCCTGAAGATAAAAAAGAAGATAAAAAACCAGAGGGAGCTGCACCTAAGCTCAGTCTTAACCTTGGAGGCATCGCTGATGATATGTCGGGCGGTGGTCTCGGAGGAGGCCTTGGCGGCGGATTAGGTGAAGGCGGTCTTGGAGGACTCGGAGGCGGCCTTGGCGGAGGACTCGGAAGTACACCTAAGACAGAGGGAGGCCTTGGATCAGGCGGCCTTGGCGGCGGTCTTGGAAAAACACCTAAAACAGAAGGCGGTCTTGGTGGCGGATTTAAGTTCGGCGCCGGAACTGAAGGTACAGTTAAGTCAACAGGTGGAAGCAATATTGTTCTCACTGATGATGATGAAAATGCTGAGGATGAAGAGACACTTGAGTGGGTAACTGATAAGAATGCAAAGGTGAATAAAGTTAAGTCACCTAAGGGAGGCAGTGATGCGAACGGAGATCTGTTCAGCATTCTCCCAGATAGAAACAAGCAGGCTGCGGCTGGAGAGTCATTGTATGATTTTGATGATGATGATGACGATGATGACGATTTCCTTGGAGCAGGAATAAAGAACCTGTCCAATATAGACGAGGAGAGTCCTGAGGAGATAGCCAAGAAGAAGGCTGAAGAGGAGGCTAGGAAGAAAGCTGAGGAGGAAGCCAAGAAGAAGGCTGAGGAAGAAGCTAAGAAGAAGGCCGAGGAAGAGGCTAAGCGTAAGGCTGAAGAGGAGAAGAAGCGCAAAGAGGCAGAAGAGGCAAGAAAGAAGGCTGCCGCTGAAAAGGCTAAGGCTGAGGCTGAGGCAAAGAAGCAGCAGGCGATCGACGATGCCAGAAAGAATGCTGAAGAGGCAAAGAAACATGCTGAGACCTCGAAGAAGACCATCGAGGAATGCGAGAAGACAGAGAAGGATCTCGAAAAGCAGCTTGAAGAATTTGCTGCCAAGAAGCAGAACTATGATGCAAAGATGGCACAGGAGGCTGAGGCAAAGAAGAAGAATGATGCTGAACTGCTTGAGCGAGAGGAGAAAGAGCTTGATGCCAATATTGCAAAGCTCAAGAAAGAGATATCAGATACAAATGAATCTGCTAAGAAAGAGTCAGACAGAATCCTCAAGGAGAGTGATCCTGATACATATAAGAACAATATGATCAATGAGGCTCAGGCTGCTGCCGACAAGGCTATAAAGGCACTTGCAGACACCAAGAAGACTAATGTGGATAAGGGTGTTGCTGAGTACAACAAGGCTGTTGATGCTGATAAGAAGAAATTGGCAGACATAGATGCGGATAAGAAGAAGTCTATAGAGACGGCCAAGAAGAAGCGCACAGATGAGGAAGCAAGAGCAGCCAAGATCATGAAGACTGCCGAGGCAGACAAGACAAAGGCTGGTGCAATATTCAGCGAGTCTAAGAAGGCTGAGGAAGAGGCTGATGCTAATCTTAAGAATACCACTGAGATGGAGAGTCAGTCACAGAAGACTCTTGATGAGCTCCAGAAGAAGCTTGAGGAGTCAGAGAAGGCTGTTAAGAATGCAAAGAACAGCAGAAATGATGCAAACACAAAGCTTGCAATACAGAAGGAAGAACTGAAGAAGGCAGAGAAGGTTGAGGAGGAGGCTGCAAAGGCTCTTGAGGCAGCAAAGAAAGCCAAGGAAGAGGTTCAGAAGAAGATTTCAGACAGCGAAGAGTTCATAAAGAAGGTTGCTGATCAGATTACAACTGCTGAGAACGACAACAAGAAGATCAGTGAGGATGTTGCCGCTGCAAAGAAGGAGAATGACTCATTCAAGGCTGCGAAGGCAGAGGCTCAGGAAGCTCTCGACTCAGCTAAGAAGTCTCTTGTTGAGGCTGAGGATCTTCTGGCAAAGGCAGAGGCTGCTGCCGAGGAAGCGGAGCAGGTAGTCGAAGAGGCTAAGATCGCAGAAGAGGTTGAGATCCAGAATGCGGAAGCTGCTGCCAAGGAAAAGACAGATAAGCTTACGGCAGAAGGAAAAGATAGAGAGACCAAGCATGAGGTGTTCCTTGCTGCTGAGGAAGAGAAGTATGCTACGGCAGAGGCAAGTGAGCTCGAGAAGGTTCAGACTGCAGCTATGAAGGCTGAGAAGGAAGCCTCAGATATGAAGACAAAGGCTGAAGCTGATGCTAAGAAGCTTCTCGATGATGCAAAGAAGAAAGAAGAAGAGTTAAAGAACAAGATCGCTGAGCTCAAGACAAAACAGGCTGAGCGCGTTGTTGCAAGAAAAGAGGCTGCTGATCAGGCCAAGACCGAGGCTGAGGAGAAGAAGAAGAAAGATCTCTCAGCAATAGACAAGGCCGAGGCTGATGTCAAGAAACAGCTCGAGGATATAAGAAGCAAGGCTACTGCTGCTGCAAAGGTACTTGAAAAGGCTATAAAGCGTGAGGAAGAGTACAAGAAGCAGGAAGAGCTTCTGAAGGAAGGCAAGGTTGAGGAAGCTGCACAGGTTATCACACAGGATGAAGAAGCAACTATGGCTGCTTCAGTAAGTGAGGCTGTTGCTGCGAGACGTAAATCACTGCCTAAGGAGGCAAAGTACCTCTACAAGTATCTCGGAGTCGAGCCTGCTGGTGCACAGATCGTTAACGTTCTCCAGACTCTCAAGGTAGATCCTAAGAGATCTAAGAATGTTGTTATTCTTGGACAGCACGGATTTGGACTTACCATGGTCGGTGAGGATTTTGCAAAGTTCTATTATGATATGGGAATCTGCAAGTCTGAGGCAAAGGCAAAGGTTAAGGCAAAGGTTATAAACAGCGGTAAGCTTGCAGGAGCAGTTGGCAAGCTCAAGGGCGGATGTCTTATCATTGAGAGTGCAGGACTTATAACACCTGAGAGATTCAAAGAGATGGTTGATATGTGTTCACCTGAGAAGAATGATGTTAAGATCATCCTCACAGGAGAGAAGACAGCTCTCAGCAATATGCTTGCAGCAAATATGACTCAGGCAAGATCGTTCAACAACAGAGTATACTTTGACCAGATCAATGAGAGTGGAATGATCAATGTGGCAGAGTGCTACGCTGATGAGAAGGGCTTCAAGCTTGAGAGCGGAGCAGATACAGCTATAAAGAATGCTTTGATGGCGATGGAGTCAGGAAATATCGACAGACTTCTCGGTGCTATGGATGATGCCATGAAGGCTGCTGAGACCAGAGATCCTATCGACAAGAAGATTCTTAAAAAAGAGATAAAATAAGTTTTGTGACGGATATACCGTTGTAGAATTTTGTTGAAAAAAACAATACCAGTGCTTATAATATCTGTGTTATAGCACTGGTATTATTTTGTTGTGATAAAGGAGAATTTATATGCTTTCAACTGATATTGGAGTAGATTTAGGAACGTCAAATGTATTGATCAGCGTAAGAGGTAAGGGAATTGTTGTAAACCAGCCGTCTGTTGTCGCATATGAAGTATCTACAAAAAAAGTAATAGCAATAGGAACAAAAGCCAAGAAAATGATAGGAAAGACTCCGGAGAATATAGAGGTCGTCAGACCTCTCAATAAGGGAGTTATATCTGATTATACAATAGCGGAGATAATGCTCAAGGCATTTATCAGAAGCGCAATGGAGAAACGTTCGGGAGTTGGAAGACCAAGGATATGCGTGTGTGTTCCAAGCGGTGTTACCGAGGTGCAGAGAAGAGCTGTTGAGGAAGCAGTGTACAAGACCGGTGCCAAGACTGTGTATGTCATGGAGGAACCTTTGGCTGCTGCTGTAGGAGCAAATGTAGATATCTATGAGGCAAAGGGTAATATGGTGGTCGACATAGGCGGTGGAACCACGGATATTGCGGTCGTATCCCTTGGTGGTGCAGTGGAGAGCAGCTCCATAAAATACGCCGGAGATGACTATAATAATGCACTCATCAAGTATGCCAGAAGAAAATACAACCTGCTTATAGGTTATCAGACAGCGGAGAATGCGAAGATTGCTGTTGGCTCAGTCGTAAAGCGTGATGAAGATATTGAGTATGTGATCAAGGGCCGTGATCTTATCAAGGGACTTCCAAAGGCTGTAACAATAACTGCGAATGAAACAGTGGATGCATTTGAGGAGACTACAGAGCATATTCTTGGAGCAATACACAATGTTCTTGAGACTGCACCGCCGGAGCTGGTGGCTGACATTGCGGTATCGGGCATTGTGCTTACCGGAGGAGGAAGTCTTATATACGGAATGGACAGAATAATCAAAGAGCGCACAGGGATAGAGGCATATGTATCGGAAAAAGCACTTGAGGCAGTGGCTCTCGGCGCTGGAATGTCTGTCAACCTCAGCGATAAGAAAGAAGATTAAATGTATGGAAAGAGATTATTTGCCGATCTGCATGGAGGACATGAAGAAGAGAGGGTGGACACAGGCGGACTTTGTGTTTGTCATAGGTGATGCCTATGTTGACCATCCCTCATTTGGCCCTGCAATCATAAGCAGATTGCTTGAGAGATATGGATATAAGGTGTGTATGATTGCCCAGCCTGATTGGAAGAATGACAAGAGCATTGATGTTTTTGGCAGACCAAGACTGGGCTTTTTGGTGTGCGGAGGCAATATGGATTCCATGGTGAACCATTATTCCGTGTCCAAGAAGAGAAGGCAGAAGGATTCATTTTCGCCCGGCGGAGAGATGGGACTCAGACCTGATTATGCCACCACGGTTTACTGCAATCTGATAAGGAGAACATACAAGGATGTTCCAATCATAATCGGAGGTATAGAGGCCAGCCTCAGACGTATGGCACACTATGATTATTGGTCTGATAAATTGAAACATTCCATTCTGGTGGATTCATCCGCCGATATACTTTCGTATGGCATGGGTGAGCACAGCATGATAGAGATAGCGGAGGCGCTCGACAGCGGAATAGATGTGAAAGATATCACATTTGTCAGGGGTACATGCTACAGGACAAAGGATATATCCGGTGTGCCCGAGGATTCCATTATACTGCCGGATTATGACAGTCTTTCAAAGGATAGACTGGAATATGCAAGAAGCTTTTATACACAGTATATAAATACAGATCCATACTCGGCTAAAACGCTGGTTGAGGGATACGGAAACAGAGGATATGTTGTTCAGAATCCTCCGGCTTATCCGCTCACCCAGATGGAGATGGACGATGTGTATGATCTGCCATATATGAATAACTACCATCCGATATATGAGGAGGCGGGCGGTATCCCGGCTATATCAGAGATAAAATTCAGTCTGACGAGCAACCGGGGCTGCTTCGGAGGATGCAGCTTCTGCGCACTGACATTTCACCAGGGCAGGATCATACAGACAAGAAGCCACGAGTCACTGATAAAGGAAGCGGAGCGCATGACGCATGATCCTGATTTCAAAGGCTATATACATGATGTCGGAGGGCCGACTGCGAATTTCAGGCATAAATCATGTGCAAAGCAGGATAAATATGGTGTATGCACCAACAAGCAGTGTCTGTTCCCGGAACCGTGCAGGAATCTGAAGGTTGACCACAAGGATTATGTTGAGCTTCTGCGGAAGCTGGAAGCGGTTCCAGGTGTGAAAAAAGTATTTATCAGATCGGGAATACGATTCGATTATGTGATGGCGGACAGCAACGATGAATTCCTGAAAGAGCTTTGCGAGAAGCACATAAGCGGACAGCTCAGAGTTGCGCCGGAGCATGTATCGGATAATGTTCTCAGGATGATGGGCAAGCCACAGAACAGTGTATATGAGAAATTCATTGATAGATACAAAAGGGTAAATGCAAAGACTGGAAAGCAGCAGTATGTTGTTCCGTACCTGATGTCATCACATCCCGGATCTACGCTGAAGGAGGCGGTGGAGCTTGCCGAATATGTAAGGGATATAGGCTATATGCCTGAACAGGTGCAAGATTTCTATCCTACGCCGTCCACGATATCCACATGTATGTACTATACCGGAGTCGATCCTAGAACCATGAAACCGGTATATGTACCTCATAATCCACATGAAAAGGCAATGCAGAAGGCTCTTATGATGTATAGAAAACCGGAGAATTATGATCTGGTCAAAGAGGCGCTCATAAAGGCCGGCAGACAGGATCTTATCGGTTTTGATAAAAAATGTCTGATAGCGCCGAGAAAGATGGACAGGAAAGGTGAACACCAGGGACAACGTTCGTATGGCAAAAATGATAAAAGTAAGAACAATTCAATCAATAATGGTAAAAACAGCAAAAATAATAAAGTTGTTCCACAGAAAAACACAAAATCATCCGGGCAGAAGAATGCTAAAAATGGCAAAAACAGGAATAAAAGGAAATAGCTCCTTCGCGGAGTCGTTCATTTTTGGTTGCGTGGCACATGCTTTTGTGCTAGAATTATGGCAGATTGTGTGAACCTTTAAGGTTTTTTTATATGTAGTCTTATGTCACACTAATATTTTTTTAAATGGAGGATTTGAAAATGGCAAAGAAGATTGTTTTAGCAGGCGCATGTCGTACAGCTATCGGAACAATGGGTGGATCACTCAGCACAACACCAGCAGCAGAGCTTGGTTCAATCGTTATCAAGGAGGCTATCAACAGAGCAGGAGTTCCTGCAGATCAGGTAGACCACGTATACATGGGATGTGTTATCCAGGCTGGTCAGGGACAGAACGTTGCACGTCAGGCTTCAATCAAGGCAGGACTTCCAATCGAGACAACTGCTGTTACAGTTAACGTTGTCTGTGGTTCAGGTCTTAACTGTGTCAACATGGCTGCACAGATGATCGAGGCAGGAGATGCTGATATCGTAGTTGCAGGTGGTATGGAGAATATGTCTATGGCTCCTTACGCTATGATGAAGGGTCGTTTCGGTTACAGAATGAACAATGGTGTACTCGTAGATACAATGGTAAACGATGCTCTCTGGGATGCATTCAATGATTATCACATGATCAAGACAGCTGACAATATCTGTGAGCAGTGGGGTCTTACACGTGAGGAGATTGATGAGTTTGCAGCAAAGAGCCAGCAGAAGGCTGTTGCAGCTCAGGAGTCAGGTGCATTTGATGCTGAGATCGTTCCAGTTATGGTAAAGAAGAAGAAAGAGATGGTTGAGTTCAAGAAGGATGAGGGACCAAGACCTGGTACAACAGTTGAGACACTTTCAAGACTCAGAACAATCAATCCTAACGGATTTGTTACAGCTGGTAACGCTTCAGGTATCAATGATGGTGCTGCAGCTATCGTTGTTATGAGCGAGGAGAAGGCTAAGGAGCTTGGCGTTAAGCCTATGGCTACATGGGTAGCTGGAGCACTTGGCGGAGTTGATCCTTCAATCATGGGTATCGGACCTGTAGCTTCAACCAAGAAGGTTATGGCTAAGACTGGTCTCAAGATTGAGGACTTCGATGTTATCGAGGCAAACGAGGCATTTGCTGCACAGTCAGTAGCAGTTGCTAAGGAACTTGGATTTGATGTTGACAAGCAGGTTAACCCTAACGGTGGTGCTATCGCTCTTGGACATCCAGTTGGAGCTTCAGGATGCCGTATTCTTGTTACACTTCTTCATGAGATGCAGGCAAAGGGTGCTAAGACAGGTCTTGCTACTCTCTGTATCGGTGGTGGAATGGGCTGCTCAACAGTCGTTAAGATCGAGGACTAATTTTAGATAATAAAGGAGATACATCATGGAGTTTGTTACATACGAACAGGATGGATATGTAGGAATTATCACAATCAACCGTCCAAAGGCTTTGAACGCACTCAACAGTGCAGTTCTTGAAGAGCTTGATGCAACATTCAAGGCAGTTGATCTTGATACAACAAGATGTCTTATTCTTACAGGTGCCGGTGAGAAGTCATTTGTTGCCGGAGCTGATATAGGTGAGATGTCAACACTCACAAAGGCAGAGGGAGAGGCCTTCGGTAAGAAGGGTAACGATGTGTTCAGAGCCATTGAGACATTCCCTATCCCAGTCATCGCAGCAGTGAATGGATTCGCTCTTGGCGGCGGATGCGAGATTTCAATGAGCTGTGATATCAGAATCTGCTCAGAGAATGCAATATTCGGTCAGCCAGAGGCTGGTCTTGGAATCACACCTGGTTTTGGCGGAACACAGAGACTTGCACGTCTTGTAGGTGCAGGCATGGCTAAGCAGCTTATCTACACAGCAAGAAACATCAAGGCAGATGAGGCTTACAGAATCGGTCTTGTGAACGCTGTTTATCCACTTGAGGAGCTCCTTCCAGCAGCTAAGAAGATGGCAGCCGGAATCGCAGCAAACGCTCCTATTGCAGTAAGAAACTGCAAGAAGGCTATCAACGATGGCTTACAGGTAGATATGGATCAGGCAATTGTTATTGAAGAGAAGCTTTTTGGTGACTGTTTCGAGACAGAGGATCAGAAGGCAGGAATGGGCAATTTCCTTGAGAAAGACAAGGAGAAGAAACTTAAGGTTGTTCCTTTCCAGAATAAGTAATAATTAACAGTTCTGATATTAACATTTAGGGTGGGGAATCTGATAAAGGTAAACCATCCTAAATGTGTGATATAAGTATTATGGTAGCATGTTAAACGAAACGTATATGAATTTCTCATGTTTACCGGAAAAAAAGATTTAGGAGGACATAAAAATGAAGGTTGGCGTAATTGGTGCAGGAACCATGGGTCAGGGCATTGCTAAGGCATTTGCTCAGGTTGACGGATACGAGGTTGCACTCTGTGATATCAAGCAGGAGTGGGCTGAAGGCGGTAAGGACAAGATCGCTAAGGGTTATGCAAGACTCGTAGAAAAAGGAAAGATGACACAGGAGAAGGTTGATGGTATTCTTGCCAGCATCACTCCAGGTCTTAAGGAAGACTTATGTGCAGACTGCGACCTTATAGTTGAGGCTGCTTTCGAGAACATGGAAGTAAAGAAGACAACATTTGCTGAGCTTGACAAGATCTGCAAGCCAGAGTGTGTATTCGCTTCAAACACATCATCACTTTCTATCACAGAGATTGGAAATGGTCTTACACGTCCTATGATCGGTATGCATTTCTTCAATCCAGCTGACAGAATGAAGCTTATCGAGGTTATCGCAGGTGTTAATACACCAGCTGAGATTGTAGAGAAGATCGTTAAGATCTCAGAGGAGATCGGTAAGACTCCAGTACAGGTTAACGAGGCTGCTGGATTCGTAGTAAACAGAATCCTCATCCCAATGATCAACGAAGCTGCATTCATCAAGATGGAAGGTGTATCAGACATAGCTGGTATTGACGCTGCTATGAAGCTTGGTGCTAACCATCCAATGGGACCACTTGAGTTAGGTGATTTCGTAGGCCTTGATATCTGTCTTGCAATCATGGACGTTCTGTACAATGAGACAGGTGACAGCAAGTATCGTGCATGTCCATTACTTCGTAAGATGGTACGTGGCGGCAACCTTGGTGTTAAGAGCGGCAGAGGATTCTATGTATACAATGCTGATCGTACAAAGACACCAGTTGATGCTCAGTAATAGTGCTAAGTAATATAATATATTCATGGAGGAATAATTAGAATGGATTTCGCTTTAGACAAGAAGTATGAAATGGCGCAGAATTTATTCAGAGAGTTCGCGCAGAATGAAGTAAAGCCTCTTGCTCAGGAAATTGACGAACAGCACAGATTTCCTAGAGAGACTGTAGAGAAGATGGCAAAGTATGGTTTCTTAGGAATCCCTGTTTCTAAGGAGTTAGGCGGACAGGGCTGTGATATTCTCACATATGCTATGTGCGTTGAGGAACTTTCAAAGGTTTGTGGTACTACAGGTGTTATCGTATCAGCACACACATCACTCTGTGTTGATCCTATCGTAACATTTGGTACACCAGCTCAGAAGGAGAAGTATGTTCCTGATCTTGCTTCAGGCAGAAAGCTTGGTGCTTTCGGTCTTACTGAGCCAGGTGCTGGTACAGATGCTCAGGGACAGCAGACAAAGGCTGTACTTGACGGAGACGAGTGGGTACTTAACGGATCAAAGTGCTTCATCACAAACGGTAAAGAGGCTGACGTATATATCGTTATCGCAGTTACTGGTATCGTTGAGAAGCGTGGCAGAAAGATGAAGGAGATCTCAGCATTCATCGTAGAGAAGGGTACACCTGGATTTACATTCGGTACAAAGGAGAACAAGATGGGTATCTGTGGTTCTTCAACATACGAGCTTATCTTCACAGACTGCCGTATTCCAAAGGACGCTCTTCTTGGACAGAAGGGTAAGGGATTCAATATCGCTATGCACACACTTGACGGTGGACGTATCGGTATCGCTGCTCAGGCTCTTGGTATTGCAGAGGGCGCTCTCGAGACAACAGTAAACTATGTTAAAGAGAGAAAGCAGTTCGGCAGATCAATCGCTCAGTTCCAGAATACACAGTTTGTTCTTGCAGACCTTGCAACAAAGATCGAGGCAGCTAAGCTTCTCGTATACAAGGCAGCAAGAAAGAAGGATGAGTACCAGAGCGGTGCTAAGGTTTCTTACTCAGTAGAGGCAGCTATGGCTAAGCTTTACGCAGCCGAGGTTGCTATGGAAGTTACTACAAAGTGTGTTCAGTTACACGGTGGTTACGGTTACATCAAGGAGTACGATGTTGAGCGTATGATGCGTGATGCTAAGATTACAGAGATCTACGAGGGAACTTCAGAGGTTCAGCGTATGGTTATTTCTGCAAACTTATTAAAGTAATATAGGAGGTACTTAACGTGAAGGTTATAGTTTGTATAAAGCAGGTACCTGATACAAAGGGTGGAGTACAGTTCAACCCAGACGGTACATTAAACAGAGCAGCAATGCTTACAATCATGAACCCTGATGATAAGGCAGGACTTGAGGCTGCACTTAGATTAAAGGATCAGTATGGTGCAGAGGTAACAGTTCTTACAATGGGTCTTCCAAAGGCTGCTGACGTTCTTCAGGAAGCAATCGCTATGGGAGCTGACAAGGGTGTTCTTGTAACAGACCGTGTTCTTGGTGGAGCTGATACATGGGCTACATCAACAACAATCGCTGGAGCTCTCAGAAAGCTTGATTATGATCTGATCATAACAGGTCGTCAGGCTATCGATGGAGATACAGCTCAGGTTGGACCACAGATCGCTGAGCATCTTGGAATTCCTGTAATTTCATATGCACAGGAGATCAAGGTTGACGGAGACGCAGTTATCGTTAAGCGTCAGTATGATGACGGATATCATATGTTAAAGGCTAAGATGCCTTGCCTTGTAACAGCACTTTCTGAGTTAAATGAGCCAAGATACATGACTCCAGGTGGAATCTTCGATGCAGTTAATGCAGAGATCACAACACTTGGCAGAGCAGACCTCGTTGATGTTGATGATTCTAACATCGGTCTTAAGGGCTCACCTACAAAGATCGCTAAGGCTTCAGATAAGGTAAGAAAGGGTGCAGGCGAGAAGGTTGTTCCTGATTCTCCAGATGAGGCAGTTAGCTATATTGTTGGCAAGTTAAAGGATAAGCATGTAATCTAATATAGTAAAGGAAAAGTGGTGAATAAAATGGGCGCAATGAACGCAGAAGAAATGAAGAACTACAAAGGCGTATTTGTCTTTGCACAGCAGGTAGATAATAAGTTAAGTGGTATTTCTTTCGAGCTTATCGGCGAAGGAAAGAGACTGGCAGAGAAGCTTGATGAGCAGGTAACTGCAGTCCTTATCGGTTCAGACGTTAAGGGTCTTGTAGATGAGCTTGCAGAGTACGGCGCAGATAGAGTTATCGTTGTTGACGATCCAGAGCTCAAGGAGTACAGAACTGAGCCATATGCACACGCACTTGCATCAGTTATCAATGAGTACAAGCCAGAGATCGTTTTAGTTGGTGCTACAGCAATCGGTAGAGATCTTGGTCCAACAGTTTCAGCAAGAGTTGCTACAGGTCTTACAGCAGACTGTACATTACTTGAGATCGGTGATTTCCCTCTTGTTGCACTTCCAAATCAGGAGCAGAAGCACAATCAGCTTCTTATGACACGTCCTGCATTCGGTGGTAACACAATCGCTACAATCGCATGTCCTGACAACCGTCCACAGATGGCTACAGTTCGTCCAGGTGTTATGCAGAAGCTTGACAAGGTAGCTGGTAAGAAGGCAGAGGTTATCGAGTACAATCCAGGATTCGTACCTAACAACAAGTATGTTGAGATTCTTGAGATCTCAAAGGCTATCTCAGATATCAAGGATATCATGGATGCTAAAATCCTTGTTTCAGGTGGTCGTGGAGTTGGTTCAGCAGAGAACTTCAAGCTCCTTGATGATCTTGCAGAGGTACTTGGTGGACAGGTATCATGCTCACGTGCAGTTGTAGATTCAGGCTGGAAGCCAAAGGAGCTTCAGGTTGGTCAGACTGGTAAGACAGTTCGTCCACAGGTATACTTCGCAATCGGTATTTCAGGTGCTATCCAGCACGTAGCTGGTATGGAAGAGTCAGACATCATCGTTGCTATCAACAAGGATGAGGATGCTCCTATCTTTGATGTAGCTGACTATGGTGTAGTTGGAGATCTCAACAAGATCGTTCCAGCTCTTACAGAGGCTATCAAAGCAGAGCTTGCTAATAAGTAATTAACAGATTGTTTGTCATATAGATAATTTTAGATTATCAATTATAAGTTCCCCTCTTGGATTTGATGTTCAAGAGGGGGATTTTTTGAGCTGTATGGTGGTCTGAATTGTAGAATCGTTTGAATTGCATAGGGCTGTTGCAGGATGAATTCAGGTACGGAATGATTTGTGTGCGGCTACGTGAGGGTTGTGTTGAGGATATACTTGCGAAAAATTATGTGCTGTTTTTTATTGAGTGTCCGTTTTCATTACTAGGGATACTCTGCTCGATGATGAGTGAATAGCATTATTAGTGAGCTATAAATGAATTGATGATTGTAAATGTGAATATATGGGTCCAATATACGAGTCGGTGAATTGAGTCGATGAGAAATCGATAAATCGAAAATTAGAAATCAGAAAATAGAGATCGAAAATCAAAATACAAGTGTATTGTAAATAATACAAAAATAATGTAATATTAATTAGTTTGAGTATAGTAGATAAAGAGAGTATGCATGTGAGGATAAGTGCAAGTGAAGATAAGTGTGTGTGAGGATAAGCACAAATGGCAGGTATAGTACATTATGCACAGCAGGAGCATGCAGAGGAGAGGTACATATGAAAGAGAAAGACAGCGTCGAAAATAATGAAAAATCACCTGATAACAGAAAAAAATCTGGTGAGAAAATAATATCTGATAATAAAACAATATCTGCTAATGGAAAGGCGTTCGCAGGTGAGAGCAGAGAAAATAAGATGGGTGTGATGTCTGAGGGAAAGCTTCTGATGTCAATGTCACTTCCTATGATAATTTCCATGCTGTTCCAGGCTATGTACAATGTTGTGGACAGTGTGTTTGTGTCAAGATTCAGCATGGACGGACTTACGGCTGTGTCCACGGCATTTCCGATACAGAATCTGATGATAGGAGTTTTCTCGGGACTGGGAGTTGGCTTTAATGCGTTTATATCCAAGGCACTTGGAGAGAAGAAATTTGACAGGGCAAATGAAGTTGCCAGACAGGGAATATTCCTTGAGGCGATAGGATATGTGATATTCCTGATAATAGGTTTATTCTTTGCAAGGACATTCATGGAAAGTCAGACGGGGGATGCACGGGTAATCCAATATGGAACAGAGTATCTCAAGGTGTGCTGCTGTTGTGCTTTCGGTATAGCTTTCCAGATGACATTTGAGAGATTGCTGCAGTCCACGGGACGTACAATGTACAGTATGATAACCCAGATACTCGGTGCTGTCATCAATCTTATACTTGATCCTATAATGATATTTGGTCTTCTCGGATGTCCACAAATGGGAGTAAAGGGTGCTGCCATTGCAACTGTATGTGGACAGTGTATAGCCGGAACTCTTGCTATGATATTCAATATCAAGAAGAATCCGGATCTCCATATAACACTCAGAAGATTCAGGCCACATGGCGAGATAATTGGTAAGATTCTCAGCGTAGGTGTGCCGTCGGTTATCATGGTTGCAATAGGTTCTGTGATGAATTATTTCCTGAATCTGATACTGTACTCATTCTCGAAATTGGCCGTTGCAGTGTTCGGAGCGTATTTCAAGGTGCAGAGTATGGCATTTATGCCTGTATTCGGATTGAACAACGGAATGATACCGATAATTTCATACAACTACGGAGCGCAGAAACCTGACAGAATGAAACGCACCATGAAGCTTGGTGTGATGGTCGGTTGTTCCATTATGGTATTCTGTCTTGCTATCATGCAGGTATTTCCGGGACAGATACTTAAAATATTTGATGCCACAGATGAGATGCTGTTGATGGGGATACCAGCGGTCAGGATCATGAGTACAGCGTTTATATTTGCGGGATTTTCTGTCACATGTTCGGGAATGTTTCAGGCTGTAGGAAAGGGCGTGTACAGTATGATAGTGTCTATGGCGAGACAGCTTTTTGTCATACTTCCTGTGGCATATTTCCTGTCGAAAGCAATGAACAGTGTGAATGGTGTGTGGTCAGCGTTCCCTATCGCAGAGGTTTTCAGCGTGATCATATCGACGATCTTTCTTCTCAGGGTCTATAAGAAAATAGTAAAGCCTATGGAAAGCGTCTAAAGAGATTAAGAGACGAAGATAATGAGATATGATGAGAGCATAATAATATATACATAGCACGTGGCATTTGTATTGTGGTAGAATACTATATAGTAATATAGTTTCGTGTGATGAATGCAGTGTTGCATTTGTCATTGACAAGTGACAGAAAAGGTAATGGAAAGAGAGCGAAAATGGGAAAGTTAATATATATGGATCATGCAGCGACGACGGCGGTGAGACCTGAAGTGCTCGACGCCATGTTGCCTTATTTTACAGAAAAGTTTGGAAACCCTTCAGGCGTATATACATTTGCATCGAGAAATAAGGATGTGATAAATGTGGCGAGGGATATAATTGCTGATTCGCTTGGCGCAAAGCCTGAGGAGATCTATTTCACGGGCGGTGGTTCGGAATCGGATAACTGGGCTTTAAAGGCTGCAGCGGAAGCCTTTCAGGATAAGGGAAAACATATAATTACGACCAGGATAGAGCACCATGCCATTCTTCACACATGTCAGTATCTGGAGAAGAGGGGCTTTGACGTGACATATCTGGATGTGGATGAGAAGGGGATGGTTGATCCTGACAGGCTGGAGTCGGCGATAAGACCGGATACGATCCTCATCTCGGTTATGGCTGCAAACAATGAGATAGGAACCATAGAGCCGATAAGCAGGATAGGAGCTATTGCGCATGAACATGGCATTCTATTCCACACGGATGCGGTTCAGGCGTATGGACAGATACCACTGGATGTAAATGCCATGAACATAGATATGCTCAGCAGCAGCGGACATAAGCTTAATGGCCCGAAGGGAATCGGGTTTCTGTATATACGGAGCGGAATAAAGCTTGGAAGCTTTATCCACGGAGGCCAGCAGGAGCGAGGAAGACGTGCCGGAACAGAGAATGTACCGGGGATTGTAGGAATGGGCAAAGCTGCGGAGCTTGCGATGCTCTCAATGGAAGATCGGATGAAGCAGGAGACAGATATCAGAGATCATATAATACACAGAATTTTATCGGAGATTCCTTATTCCAGACTGAACGGACATGACAAAGACAGACTTCCGAACAATGTAAATGTCAGCTTCCAGTTCGTTGAGGGCGAGACGATCCTCATCATGCTTGATATGGCGGGCATATGTGCTTCTGCCGGTTCCGCATGTACATCGGGTTCTGTTGATCCCTCCCATGTGCTGACAGCTATAGGGCTTCCGAAGGAGATATCCCATGGTGCGGTCAGACTGACTCTGGGATATGAGAACACCATGGATGAGGCGGATGCGGTGGTAGATAATCTCAAGAGAATCGTGGAAAATCTCAGAAAAATGTCACCTGCGTATCAGGATTTTGCCAGGAGAAACATGTAAATTACACAAGATATAACTATGTATAAAGAGGGAAAAAATTTGGTCGATACAGATAAGAAGACAGTGTGTGTTGGTATGTCAGGCGGAGTCGACTCGTCGGTTGCCGCACTTTTGCTCAAGGAGCAGGGCTACAATGTAATAGGAGTTACCATGCAGATATGGCAGGATGAGGACAGGGACGTGGTGAGTGCCCATGCCGGATGCTGCGGACTTTCTGCTGTGGATGATGCCAGGCGTGTGGCATCGCAGCTCGATATTCCGTATTACGTTATGAATTTCAAGGAAGAATTCAAGAAGTACGTAATAGACTATTTTGTGGACGAATACAAATGCGGAAGAACTCCGAATCCATGTATTGCATGCAACAGATATGTAAAATGGGAGTCTCTGCTTACGAGATGCATGGCCATCGGGGGCGATTATATTGCTACGGGACACTATGCAAGGATCATACAGCTTCCAAATGGCAGATATACTCTCCAGGAGGCCAGGGGAATAGAGAAGGATCAGACATATGCTCTCTACAATCTCACCCAGGAGCAGCTCGCCAGGACACTCATGCCGGTTGGAGAGTACAGCAAGCCTGAGATCAGAAAAATTGCAGAGGACCACAGACTTATGGTGGCTCACAAGCCGGATAGCCAGGATATATGCTTTGTGCCAGATGGAGATTACGCCGGTTATCTTGAGAATGAAGCAGGACTTAAGGCGGTTCCGGGAGATTTTGTAGACATACATGGCAATGCGATCGGAAGACATAAGGGAATCATACACTACACCATAGGACAGAGAAAAGGACTTGGACTTGCGATGGGGCATCCGGTATTTGTGGTGGACATCATACCTGAGACAAATCAGGTTGTTATAGGAGAGAACGGAGATGTATTTTCAGAAAGGCTGATATGCAACAGACTGAACTTTATGTCCATAGAGGATCTCACGGAGCCAATGCATGTCAAGGCGAAGATCAGATACAATCATAAGGGAAGTATGTGTACCATCAGAAAGATAGATGAAGATCTGGTAGAAGCAGTATTTGACGAGCCGGTAAGAGCTGTGACAAAGGGACAGGCTGTAGTGTTCTATGAAGATGATCATGTGCTTGGCGGAGGAAGCATCTGTTGACAGGGTTTTACAAAGGGTGATGGTCTGACATAAGGAGATTTCGTATGGGTGATACAGGCAGAGAAGTTTTGCGCAAAGACGTCAAAGTGCGTGGATGGATATTGTTTGGTATCTTTTCAGTGATTTTTGTTTTTATGATAATCACTATATGCTCCATGATACATAATGGAGAGTTTGAATTGAATAGTTTCACAGGGCCATTGATTTTTCTGACTGTAATTTCGGTTATATGCATATGGGATGGCATTAGGATTATACGGACTCCGGAGAAGTTGCTCAACCGAGAGAATAAAAATCATGGTGGCAGTGTGTTTGAAATGGCAGACAAATTGTATGGTGATATTATCTATGAGAATAAATACATTATGGCTTCACATGAGGTTATCGCATCAAAGACAATGAGATACAACCTTGCGTACAGATGGGATGTGTATCTTATAACATATGTATATACGAGTATGCGAAGAGGCAAATTGGAATATTACTGTATGTATACTGGAAATCATGAAAATAATGTATATATTAATTTAAGAGGACTTGTGACCGGAAAGAGAAAAAAGAAAGTCCTTGACATGCTCCTCAGTTATTGCCCAAATGCGATATATGGTGATCTGGATGGCGCCGGAGGCGATTATCTTGAAAAAATGAGAAAAACAGACATTCATGATATACCACATAGTCCGTACTATACAGGAAACAATACATAATGAGATATGAAACAAATAGAGCAGTCAGGTGACTGCCGGAATTGAATTTACGGTATAAAAAAGATGGAACATATAAGCCATTGAACTGGCGTATGTGTTCCATCTTTTTATATTTATAAGTATATAAATTGATATTTTGCAATTTTTTTTTACAGCGGATTGAATTCTGGCTTTCTGTTCTTGAATGTACAGTAGTATCTGTAGCCGAGTGATGTGAGGGCATCCCTTGCATATGTCTCAAAATCATAGCACAGATATTCGGGCTTGTGTGCATCAGATCCCACTGTGATGATCTCGCCACCCATATCCTTGTAGAGTTTCAGGATATCCATGTGAGGATGTGCGTAACTCATATTCTTGTACAGGCTTCCGGTATTGATCTCTATACCTTTTCCCTTTGGGATGATTATTTTGAAAATCTGTTCAAGCACATCATTATAATCTGCCATCCTAAAGATCTTCTCGCCTGATGGGCAGTATCTTACTACGTAGTCAAGATGACCATATACGTCAAAGTCATCTATCAGAGTCACATTCTCAAGAATGGACTCAAAGTAATCACGTATACCTTCTATCTCTGTACGTCCCTCATAGTAAGCTGGATAGTATGGGTCGAGGCCCCTGACAAGGTGTGATGATCCTATGATAAAGTCCAGTTCATTTTTGTATTTATCAGCAATGTCCCTTGCCTTGCCGGCAACCGTATTCATGAGACCGAGTTCCACGCCGCTTCTCACGTCAATCCGATCTCCGTATCTGTGTCGTATTTCGTCTATCGCAGCAAAGTACGAATCGAAATCAAGTTGGAAGTCAAAACCGTCCTCCGGATTGATAGGAAAGTCTATATCGTGGTGATCTGTCAGACAGATCTTTGGAATTCCAAGTTGTATTGCCTTCTGGATTATACTGTCCAGTGGAGCGGAAGAGTCGCTTGAGAACTCCGAATGTATATGCGAATCACAGATGATCATTTTCTGTATACCTCCGTTTATAATCATTGCGTTTCATATTATAACATAAAACACTGAAAAAAATATATAAAGTAAAGCTGTTGAGTAATCTTATTATTATCAAATTGTAGTAGAAACATTTTTTCTATAGCCTCAGCCCATTAGTATAATTTGTTAAAACAAATTTGTCTATTTTGGATAGATGATAACTAAAAAAATGAGATTAAGGCTTGAAATTTATACCTAAAGAATGTATGATTAGCTTGTGTATTTAACACGATTTATTTGCTACGTTCCCGCGTAGCAGATTGATAAATACTTTTATTATATTTCAAAAACCTAGGAGGAATAAAAAATGGCAGTAAAAGTAGCAATTAACGGTTTTGGACGTATTGGTCGTCTTGCATTCAGACAGATGTTCGGTGCAGAGGGTTATGAAGTTGTTGCAATCAACGATTTAACAAAGCCTTCAATGCTTGCAGATCTTCTCAAGTACGATACAGCACAGGGTGGATACTGTGGCAAGATCGGTGAGAACCTTCACACAGTTTCAGCTGATGATGAGGCTAACACAATCACAGTTGATGGTAAGACTCTTACAATCTACAAGGAGGCAGATGCAAACAACCTTCCTTGGGGTAAGATCGGTGTTGATGTAGTTCTTGAGTGTACTGGTTTCTACTGCTCAAAGGAGAAGTCAATGGCTCATATCAACGCAGGTGCTAAGAAGGTTGTTATCTCAGCTCCAGCTGGTAATGATCTTAAGACTATCGTATTCTCAGTTAACCAGGATACATTAACAGCTGATGATCAGATCATCTCAGCAGCTTCATGTACAACTAACTGTCTTGCACCAATGGCTAAGGCTCTTAATGACTATGCTCCAATCCAGTCTGGTATCATGTCAACAATCCACGCTTACACAGGTGATCAGATGATACTTGACGGACCACACAGAAAGGGCGATTTAAGAAGAGCTAGAGCAGGTGCTGCTAATATCGTTCCTAACTCAACAGGTGCTGCTAAGGCTATCGGTCTTGTTATCCCAGAGTTAAATGGCAAGCTTATCGGATCAGCTCAGAGAGTTCCAGTTCCAACAGGTTCAACAACAATCCTTACAGCAGTTGTTAAGGGTGCTGATGTAACAGTTGATGGAATCAACGCTGCAATGAAGGCTGCTGCTTCAGAGTCATTCGGTTACAACACAGATCCAATCGTTTCATCAGATGTTATCGGTATGAGATATGGTTCATTATTTGATTCAACTCAGACAATGGTATCAAAGATCGCTGATGATTTATATGAGGTTCAGGTTGTTTCATGGTATGACAATGAGAACTCATACACAAGCCAGATGGTTAGAACAATCAAGTACTTCGCAGAGTTAGCATAAGTTATTTCAAGCTATAATTAGCTTTTATAATGTAAGCTCATTTAAAAGTATTTATTAGACCTAATAGAGGGTCCGGTCTCCAAGGACCGGGCCCTTTTTTCTTCGTAGGAAGCAATTATGCGTTTCTATGTTCCCGCATAAGAGCGGGTAGGTAGCTGGGCAGAGGACAACTTATAGTTTTCTGTTCTATAACATTATTTAGGAGGAATTAGAAATGTCATTAAACAAGAAATCAGTAGATGATATCAATGTTAAGGGCAAGCGCGTGCTTTGCAGATGCGACTTCAATGTACCATTAAAGAACGGAGAGATCACAGACGAGAACAGACTCGTTGCAGCTCTTCCTACTATCAAGAAGCTTATCGCTGACGGTGGAAAGGTTATTCTTTGCTCACACCTTGGAAAGGTTAAGACTGAGGAAGACAAGCAGACTAAGACCCTTGCACCAGTTGCTAAGAGACTTACAGAGCTCCTTGGACAGGAGGTTAAGTTTGTACCAAGCCTTGAGGTTGTTGACGACACAGTTAAGGCTGCAGTTGACGCTATGAAGGACGGAGATGTAATCCTTCTTGAGAATACACGTTTCAGAGCTGAAGAGACAAAGAACGGAGAGGCTTTCTCTAAGGATCTTGCAAGCATCTGTGATGTATTTGTAAATGATGCATTCGGAACAGCTCACAGAGCTCACTGCTCAAACGTTGGTGTTGCTGGACTTGTTGACACAGCAGTAGTTGGTTACTTAATGCAGAAGGAGATCGACTTCCTTGGCAATGCAGTAGAGAACCCAGTTAGACCATTTGTAGCTATCCTCGGTGGTGCTAAGGTTGCTGACAAGCTCAATGTTATTTCAAACCTTCTTGAGAAGTGTGATACACTTATCATCGGTGGTGGTATGGCTTACACATTCCTTAAGGCTAAGGGATATGAGATCGGTAAGTCACTTGTAGACGATTCTAAGATCGATTACTGCAAGGAGATGATGGCAAAGGCAGAGAGCCTTGGCAAGAAGCTTCTTCTTCCAGTTGATACAGTTATGATCGAGGATTTCCCTAACCCTATCGACGATCCAAGCATCAAGACAGAGGTATTTGACGCTGACAAGATGCCTGCAGACAAGGAAGGCTGCGATATCGGACCTAAGACTATCGAGCTTTACTCAGACGCAGTTAAGACAGCTAAGACAGTTGTTTGGAATGGACCTATGGGTGTATTCGAGAACCCTGTACTTGCAGCCGGTACAAAGGCAGTTGCAGCAGCACTTGCTGATACAGATGCTACAACAATCATCGGTGGTGGAGATTCAGCAGCAGCAGTTAACCAGCTTGGTTACGGTTCAAAGATGAGCCACATCTCAACAGGTGGTGGAGCTTCACTTGAGTTCCTTGAGGGTAAGGAGCTTCCGGGCGTAGCAGCAGCTAACGACAAGTAATTTGTATATCACTGAGATATAAAGATTATACTGGTGGGTGCCGGTTCAGGCCGGTACTCATCAAAAAATACAAATATAAGAGGTAGATTACAATGGCAAGAAAGAAGATTATTGCAGGTAACTGGAAGATGAACAAGACTCCTAGCGAGGCTGTTGAGCTTGTTAACCTGTTAAAGGACTTAGTAAAGAATGATGACGTAGATGTAGTATACTGTGTACCAGCTATCGATATCGTACCAGTTGTTGAGGCAACAAAGGGAACAAACGTAGCTGTAGGTGCAGAGAACATGTACTTCGAGGAGAGCGGAGCTTACACAGGCGAGATCTCAGCAGCAATGCTTGTTGATGCTGGTGTTAAGTACGTTATCATCGGACATTCAGAGCGTCGTGATTACTTTAAGGAGGATGATGTTCTTCTCAACAAGAAGGTTAAGAAGGCATTTGAGGCTGGTATCACCCCTATTCTTTGCTGTGGTGAGTCACTTGAGCAGAGAGAGCTCGGTGTTACTATGGACTGGATCCGTCTTCAGATCAAGTCAGATCTCGCTGGCGTAACAGCAGATCAGGTTAAGTCAATGGTTATCGCTTACGAGCCAATCTGGGCTATCGGAACAGGTAAGACAGCTACATCAGATCAGGCACAGGAAGTATGTAAGGGAATCCGTGATCTCATCGCTGAGATCTACGATACAGATACAGCTGAGGCGGTAAGAATTCAGTACGGCGGTTCTATGAACGCTGGCAACGCTGCTGAGCTCCTTGCAAAGCCAGACATCGACGGTGGTCTTATCGGCGGTGCTTCACTCAAGGCTGATTTCGGTCAGGTTGTAAATGCCGGAAAGTAATTTTAAACAGGCCAAAATATATTAGTTTTAGATTAAATCTGATATAGAATATTGAAAGGGATTATCAAGTGCTTTATCACAAGGTAATCCCTTTTGTTTACGCTTAGAAAAACAAGGAGGTATATTTCAGGAACTAAGTATTGTTTTTATGAAATGGGGTTTGCCTTAAATTTATATTTCTATAGTTCGCAGGTGTTAGACCAGTATGTAATCTGAACTGTTCGGTAAAATAACTCTGACTTGGAAATGCGAGAGTCTGTGCTATCTGGGCAGGGCTATAATCAGAGTATATGAGCATGTTCCTTGCAGTATCAAGTTTTAGCATTTTTATATAATGTCCGATATTATCTCCGGTCTCTTTTTTGAACAGCCTTGACAGGTATGACGGGGTGAGATTGACACGTTTTGCCAGAAGTTCAACAGTGATCCTAGTATGCAGATGATCGTATATGTAGTCTATGCACTCTGCGACCGGTTTGGAGCATATGGAATTTTTCTTAAGGTTTCGCATTTTTTTTGCATAGTCGATGCACATGAACGCATGTAATTCAGATATATCCTCCACAGACTTCATTGTATCTGACTTTTTTATATAAAAATCACTGAGATTGTAAGCAGTTGCCACATCGAGACCACCTTCAATACAGTATCTTGCAACAAGGGCTGTTGTTATGACAAAATGATATCTTATGTTGTTGACCGGCTTTTCAGATAGTAAGCCGAGTCCTTTTTTATCCTTAAGTGGTGAGGCTTTACACAATTCTTTAACCTGTTCTATATCTCCATTTTGTATTATTGAGTAAAATTCAAGTTCAGGGTTATAGGGCGCTCTATTGGTTGAATCTTCGCGTCTTATAAATTCCTGGTAGAATATTTCCTTTGAGTATTTCATATGTGTATAAATCCTTTCCAGTAAATTGTGTCAGGGTAAAAATTTATATGTTATCAAAAGTTTATAAAAGTCTTACTTTACAACTCCTCTATAATATATCATGTAAACTATATAAAAAGCAATAAAACGATATATGGCAAATGTATAAGATGTTATTATCAAAATACTTTATAAAGATGCGACGTCGTAAATATTATTATTTTATTTTTGGAGAGGAGTATTTTATGAGAAGGTTAAAACAGCTTGTGGCTATGATACTTGTAGTTTGTATGTTGATCACTCTGTGTCCATCAGACGTTAGCGCTAGAACATCAAAAGCTGCGGTAAAGTCTGTAACTGTGACAAATCTTGTCACAAATAAACTTGTATTAAAAAAGGGTACAAAGTTTCGGGTGAAACCTAGAGTTGTAGTTACAGGTAAGATCAGCAAAAAAGTAACATATGTATCATCAAATAAGAAGATAGTTACAGTAGATAACAAGGGTGTTGTCAAAGCGGTAAAATCAGGAAAAGCGGTTGTAGCAGTGAAGAGTGCTGCAAACCCAAAGGTAATGTATAGGTTTAATGTTTATGTTGGGGTTCCTACGAAGACTGTTAAATTGTCTGCAAAGGCTGTGAACATGTTTAAAGGAACCAGCAGGACGTTAAAAGCTTCAATTGCTCCAAAGAATGCCACATATAAGAGAATTCAGTGGTCATCATCAGATAAAAGAATAGCAACAGTTTCCTCGAAAGGTGTTGTAAAAGCAGTTAAGGTTGGAAGAGTATATATAACTGCGAAGGCTATGGATGGAAGTGGCAAATATGCAAGATGTAAGATTACAGTAAAACAGCCAGTTACTTCTATCAAGCTTTCAGCGGCAACACTCACTATCACAGAGGGAAGCAGTAAAACTCTTACAGCTACTGTCGCTCCTGCATCGGCAACCAACAAGACGTTAAGTTGGACATCGAGCAATAAAAAGATTGCAACGGTTTCTGCAAAAGGCGTTGTGAAGGCTATAGCACCAGGTACAGCTACAATCACAGCAAAAGCTGCTGACGGTTCAGGAAAGAAAGCAACATGTAAAGTGACTGTAAATAAGAAGGTGACTGTAGAAAATAAATACGAGTCGCAGGGGTATAAACTTTTATGGCATGATGAATTTGACGGAACAGAGCTAAACCGTGATATTTGGAATGTTGAACTCCATGAGCCTGGCTGGGTCAATAATGAGCTTCAGTCATATGTTGATTCTGAAGATAATATAAAAGTCAAGAATGGCACACTTATTATAAGCTCAAAGAAAAAAGTGAATGAGGATGGTTCTATATCATATACATCGGGAAGAGTAAACACACAGAATAAGCAGGATTTCAAGTATGGCAGAGTACAGTTCAGAGCAAAGGTACCTACAGGTAAGGGCTATCTTCCTGCAGCATGGATGATGCCTACAAATGAGAGTCTGTATGGACAGTGGCCTAGATGTGGTGAGATAGATGTGATGGAGGTTCTTGGAGACAATACATATACAACCTATGGAACGATTCACTATGGCAATCCGCATTCAGAGTCACAGGGAAAATATACACTTTCAAATGGAAAGTCATTTGCGGACAGCTATCATGTATTTACATGCGACTGGGAGCCTGGAAAAATTACGTGGTATGTAGATGGAGTTAAGATGCATGAGGAAAATGACTGGTATTCTACAACTGCCGGAAAAGGTACAGTTACTTATCCGGCACCGTTTGATCAGCCATTCTATGTAATACTCAATCTTGCAGTTGGCGGCAATTGGCCAGGAAATCCGGATGCAGATGCAGATTATATTAACAGTGAGAGCTTATATGTTGATTATGTGAGAGTATACCAGAAGGAGTCTTATGACGAAAATGTGACAAAGCCAGAGCGTGAAGTTATAATTCGTGATCCGGATGAAAATGGCAATTATGTAATAAATGGTGATTTTAGTGAGACCGAGGATCTGGGAGATGCAGAAAACTGGATTTTTATGGCGCAGAATGGCGGCGAAGGAACAGCGGTCATCGAGAACAATACAATCAACATAAATACAATTGATGCAGGAACGGTTGATTACAGCATACAGTTGGTACAGCCTGATATTCCTGTAGAAAAAGGTGCCACATACAAGCTTTCATTTGATGCGTGGGCGGATGAGGCGAGAACAGGCATAATTGATGTCTCAGCGCCAACCAGATCATGGGGAAGATATCTTAAGGATACAAAATTTGATATGACAACAGAGAAACAGACATTTGAGTATGAGTATACGATGACTGATTCATCTGATGATAAGGGAAGAATAGAATTCAACTTCGGCAATCAGGGAAGCGTGGCTGGTGTACATATTGCAAATGTAAAGCTGGTAAAGACAAATCAGACTGAGATAGTTGACAAGAAGACGATCCTCGCTGATGGAAACCTAGTTTACAATGGAGAATTTCAGGAAGGAACAGGAAGACTTGGATATTGGACAGTCAGCAACAATTGCGGTGCTGAGTATAAGGTGACAGGTCTGTCTGACGGAAGAAGATTTTCATACAAGTCATTGGATGAGAGTATAGATGGCAACTTCGTATTATCACAGGATGAGCTTGCGTATGCCCCAAATACAAAGTATGTACTTAAATTTGATGCTGAGACTGCAACTGAGGGAAAGAATATAATTATCACTACAGGAGATTCAAAGTTTGCTGTAACTCTGGATAAAGGAATTAAGAATTATGTTTACAAGTTTGAGACCGGAGAAGAAGTGACTGACAGTTCAATCAGCATTGATTTTGGTAACAGCGGAGAAGTTCTGTTAGACAATGTGAAGATAATGCAGGATTCACTTCTTCTCAATGGGAACTTTTCAGCAGATTTTGCTGGATATGATGTGTATATAGACAGCAGTGCGGATGCAGAGTCTGTTGTGGACAGCCAGAAGGAGGACAATGCTGCTGACTTCACAATAAAGAATTCAGGTGACCAGAACTGGAAGATACAGCTCAAGCAGAATAATATCAAGCTTGAGAAAGGACAGTGGTACAAGCTTTCATTTGATATAAAGAGCTCTGTGTCGAGAACTGTTCAGTATGCGATACAGAGGGATGGAAGTACACATAAGGATAGTACAGGTGCAGAGGACTGGACACCGTATGTTCAGGAGACAGTAAAGCTTGATGCATACGATCAGGCTGATCAGAAATATATGACTGTTTCAAACACATTCCAGATGGCCTGTGACACAGACGAAGAGAGTATTTTCAATATTGCACTTGGCGCAGGCGGAGAAAATGGTTCGGCAATTACAGATCAGCATAGAATATGTATTGATAACATTATTCTTGAAAAGACTTCAGCTCCAGAGATAGATGTGCCTGTAGGTAAGAATCTTCTCACAAACCCAGAATTTGAGATGGATGAGGATGGTAGCCTTGCCGGTTGGGAAAATGCAGTGACTGCTCCTGGAGATGCCACAATTGAGACTGGAGATGGAAAGATCACATACAGTGTTGCAAACGTGGGTGAGGCAGACTGGAACATCCAGCTTAAGCAGATGGGATTGTCTCTTGAGCAGGGCGAGTCATATACGCTTAAATGTACATTGTTTTCTGATGTTGATAGAGTTGTGAAGGTTGCTGTTATGACTCCTTCAGCCGGATATGCATGGCATGGCGGTGAAGATGTAGTTCTTACAGCTGGTGAGGCTAAAGATATAACACTCACAATTACACCTAAGGAAGAAGTTTTCACAGATGGTATCACTGTTGATACAGGTGCCGGATTATTCTTCTCAATGGGATATGTTGAAGGATACACACTTGGAGCACATACAGTTTCTATATCAAATGTATCATTTGTAAAAAACTAAATTTGACCCCTAAAAAACAATAATATATACCCTTAGGCAGCGGCGGATCGTCGCTGCCTTTTTCATTGTGGCCATAGCAGGATTTTGGTGAATTTTTAATGATTTGACAGTCAGAATGGGTGTTTGTATGATATAATGAGCATTGCGACGGATGCGCTTGCGCAAGCCGTCATAATGCGAATGCCTGCATGGAGCCGGTAGGCGACATGTTAAAATAAAACATGATTTTCCCCAAATAATAATGAAAGGATAAAATGGTATATAAATTTATGAAAAAACTTATCTCATGGAACGTAAATGGAATAAGGGCATGCGCCGGTAAAGGCTTCATGGACTTTTTTAACAGCATAGATGCAGACATATTCTGTATACAGGAGTCCAAGATGCAGGAGGGACAGCTCACACTTGATATGCCAGGATATTATCAGTATTGGAACTATGCGGATAAGAAGGGATATTCAGGTACGGCTATTTTCACAAAAGAGAAACCTTTGAGTGAAACAAAAGGTATAGGCATAGATGAACACGACCATGAGGGTCGTGTCATAACACTTGAATATGAGAACTTCTACATGGTGACTGTATATACACCAAATTCACAGAACGAGCTTGCAAGGCTTGATTACCGGATGAAGTGGGAGGATGATTTCAGAGCATATCTGAAAAAGCTTGAGGAGAATAAGCCTGTTATAGTGTGCGGCGATATGAACGTGGCTCACAATGAGATAGATCTGAAAAATCCAAAGACAAACAGGAAGAATGCGGGATTTACTGATGAGGAAAGAGAGAAGATGACGGTGCTTCTAGATGATGGCTTCATCGACACATTCAGATATTTTTATCCGGATCAGGAAAATATCTACTCATGGTGGTCGTACAGATTCAAGGCAAGGGAGAAGAATGCAGGTTGGCGTATCGACTATTTTCTCACATCTGAGAGTTTGAAGGACAAGCTTGTCGATGCTAAGATACACACTGATATCATGGGATCTGATCACTGCCCGGTTGAACTGGATATTGACCTGTGACTTGAGTTGGATTTGAACTTGAAAAATAGGCATTATATAAGTATAATCTCAAATGAGTGAATTATGATTAAGAGGCATTTAGCCGGAATAAATAAAAAGGAGAAAAATTATGAGTAAGAAACCAGTAGTTTTAATGGTCCTCGACGGATATGGTCTCAGTGACAAGACAGAGGGCAATGCAGTAGCACTTGCAAAGACACCTGTTATGGACAAACTTATGGCTACAGCACCATTTGTGCAGGGCGCAGCTTCAGGACTTCCTGTAGGACTTCCAGACGGTCAGATGGGCAATTCAGAGGTAGGTCATATGAATATCGGCGCAGGCCGTATCATATATCAGGAGCTTACAAGAATCACAAAGGCAATCGCTGATGGAGATTTTTTTGAGAACGAGGAGATGCTTGCTGCAATAGAAAACTGCAAGAAGAACAATTCAGATCTTCATCTCTGGGGACTTCTCTCAGATGGTGGTGTTCACAGCCACAATACACACCTTTATGCGATCCTTGAGCTCTGCAAGAAGCAGAACTTTGAGAACGTATACGTTCATCCATTCTTCGATGGAAGAGATACACCGCCTGCATCAGGTAAGGGATACCTTGAGGAGCTTATCGCAAAGATGAAGGAGATTGGTGTAGGTAAGGTTGCATCTATGTCAGGCCGTTACTACGCAATGGACAGAGATAACAGATGGGACAGAGTAGAGCTTGCATACAAGTCACTTGTAACAGGTGAGGGCGTTCAGGCTGAGGACCCGGTTGCGGCTATGCAGGAGTCATATGACAAGGAAGTATATGATGAGTTCGTTCTTCCTACAGTAATCACAGAGAATGGTAAGCCTGTATCACTTGTTAAGCCAAATGATTCAGTTATATTCTTCAACTTCAGACCAGACAGAGCACGCGAGATCACCAGAGCATTCTGCTGTGATGATTTTGATGGATTTGAGAGAGCAAATGGCCGCATGCCACTCACATATGTATGTTTCAAGGACTACGACGAGTCAATACCTAACAAGCTTGTAGCATTCAAGAAGGAAGAGATTGACAACACATTTGGTGAGTACCTTGCAGCTAAGGGCCTCAAGCAGCTCAGACTTGCTGAGACAGAGAAGTATGCTCATGTAACATTCTTCTTCAACGGCGGTGTTGAGGAGCCTAACAAGAACGAGGACAGAATCCTTGTAAAGTCACCTGCTGTAGCAACATATGACCTTCAGCCAGAGATGAGTGCTCCAGAGGTAAGCGAGAAGCTCAATGCAGCTATCCTTGGTGGCGAGTATGATGTGATCATCATCAACTTTGCAAACCCTGATATGGTTGGTCATACAGGTATTATCCCAGCAGCTATCCAGGCTGTAGAGACAGTTGACAAGTGCGTTGGCGCTGCTGTAGAGGCAATTGATAAGGTTGATGGTGTTCTCTTTATCTGTGCTGATCATGGTAACGCAGAGCAGATGATCAACTATGAGACCGGTGCTCCACATACAGCTCATACAACTAACCCTGTACCATTTATCCTTTACAACTATGGTGAAGATGTAGAGCTTCGTGAGGGCGGATGTCTTGCAGATATCGCACCTACACTTCTTGAGGTTATGGGACTTCCTCAGCCTAAGGAGATGACAGGCAAGTCACTTATTGTAAGAAAGTAAAAAAAGATGATGTGCGATTAGCGATGACAGCAAATGTAGATATATGTCATATCAATTGCGCGAGAAACAATAAATAAAAGATACGGCACCGAATTATAATATAAGTTTGTTATGATTGGTGCTGTATTCAGTTGGAAGGATACATATGAAGAAGTTTTTGGAAGAGTTTAAGGAGTTTGCCCTTAAGGGAAATGTGATGAGTCTTGCAATCGGTGTTATCATTGGTGGAGCGTTCCAGTCATTGGTTACATCTTTTACAGACTGTTTCATCACACCAATAATCAACAGTATCGGTGGAGCAGAGATTGGTGGACATTTTCAGATATTCCATACAGGACAGTATATCGAGTATGGAGCGTTTATTTCAGCAGTTATCAACTTCATAATCATGGCATTTGTTATATTTGTCATCATGAAGGGGATCAATGCGATCATGGATCTTGGTAAGAAGAAAGAGGAGGCAGCTCCTCTCACAAGAAAGTGCCCATACTGTATGGGTGAGATAGATATCAAAGCAACAAAGTGTATGCATTGTACATCTGATGTACCTCCTGCCCAGGAGTAGATCAGGTCTGACCTGGATCAGCGCCGGCGTAGGGATACATACAGCATAAGAAAAGCGGCTGTGCCTTATGGTATGGCCGCTTTTCGTCAAAAAAGATTAGCAGATAAACAACAGAGTATATATAAAGGAGATAGAAAAACATGATAAAAGAGTGCCTTGAAAATGTGAGAAAGAATGTACCTCTGGTACACAATATAACAAACTATGTAACTGTAAATGATGTGGCAAATGTCATTCTGGCGTGCGGTGGAAGTCCTATCATGTCGGATGATGAGGGTGACGTGGAGGATATCACAAGTATATGTGGTGGTCTGAATATCAACATAGGAACACTTAACAAGAACACTATTCCATCAATGTACCTGGCAGGGAAGAAGGCAAATGAACTTGGACATGTTGTACTTCTCGATCCTGTTGGAGCAGGAGCAAGTAAGCTCAGAACTGATACGGCTGTTGGACTTATGAAGGAGATTAGATTTGATGTTATAAGGGGAAATATCTCTGAGATCAAAACTCTGGCATATGGTTCCGGCAGCACAAAGGGTGTTGATGCCGATGTGGCAGATGCGGTTACGGAGGATACGCTTGATAATGCAGTGGCATTTGTCAAGAAGCTATCTGCTGAAACGGGATCTATCATAGCTGTAACAGGCGCAATAGACCTTGTTGCGGACAGCGAGAAATGTTATGTAATCAGAAACGGCCGTCCTGAGATGGGTAAGATCACTGGAACAGGCTGCCAGCTCTCAGGAATGATGACAGCATATGTTGTGGCAAATCAGGACAACAAGCTTGAGGCTGCTGCAGTGGCTGTCATGGTCATGGGACTTGCTGGGGAGATCGGTTATTCCCATCTGCAGGCATTTGAGGGTAATTCAACATACAGGAACAGGATAATCGACGCCATATACAATATGGACGGGGATACACTTGAACAGGGCGCAAAGTTTGAAATCAGATAATTGACGGAAGTCTAATAATTGCCTGGATCTGCATCAGATCGGGATCAAAACATATAGGAAGGACAGATAGTATGATAAATTGCAGTGAGAAAGAGCTCTTGCTCTACGCAGTAACTGACAGACACTGGCTTGGTGAAGAGACTCTGTATGATCAGGTAAAGAAGGCACTTGACGGCGGTGCAACATTTGTACAGCTCAGGGAGAAGAATCTCGACAGAGAAGTCTTCCTCGCTGAGGCGAAGGAGATACAGAAGCTTTGTAAGGAATATGGAGTTCCATTTGTCGTCAATGACGAGGTCAGCATAGCAAAGGATATAGATGCTGACGGTGTACACGTGGGACAGAGTGATATGGAGGCCATGGACGTCAGAAAGATACTCGGCCCTGACAAGATAATTGGAGTGTCTGCACAGACTGTCGAGCAGGCGATTATAGCGGAAAAGCACGGCGCAGATTATCTTGGTGTAGGAGCAGTGTTTACAACAGGTTCAAAGGATGACGCGGACGATGTGAGCCATGAAACTCTCAAGGCCATTTGTGAGGCGGTGTCCATACCGGTCATTGCCATAGGCGGCATAACAAAGGATAATGTGGCCGAGCTTGCGGGCTCTGGAATATGCGGTGTGGCAGTTATAAGTGCCATATTCGGACAGAAGGACATACAGAAGGCCACAGAGGAGCTCAAGTTTTCTGTAGAGAATATGCTTGATGCCTGACTAAATATATGATATAGAGGTGTACATGAAAAAAATAGTTATCAGTGATATAAAAGGTGCGATATTTGATATGGATGGGGTTCTGCTTGACTCTATGCCTATGTGGGATCATGCCGGAGAGATGTATCTGGCGGGGCAAGGGATACAGGCAGAACCTGATCTTGAGAAGGTGCTTTTCACCATGACCATGATGAAGGGCGCAGAATATATGCAGGAACACTATGGACTTGAACTCAGCGCGAAGGAGATTATAGACGGTATCAATGAGACTGTGCGCGATTTCTATGCAAATAAAGTTGAGCCGAAGTCAGGTGTGCCTGAACTGCTGAGGTTCTTAAAGAGATATGATATCCCGGTCACTGTTGCAACATCCACAGACAGATGCCATGTTGAGGCAGCACTTGTGCGGACAGGACTTATGAAGTATGTTGACAGGATATTTACATGTTCTGAGGTGGGCGTGGGCAAGGCAGCCTCACCTAAGATATATGAGATGGCGGCTGAGTTTATGGGAACTCCGGCTTCGGATACATTTGTATTCGAGGACGCATATCATGCGGCGGAGACAGCACAGAACGGAGGATTTGTTGTGGTCGGTCTCTTTGACGAATCCAGCAGGGACAGACAGGGAGATCTTATAGCACATTGTGATCATTATTTTAAGAGTATGGATGACATGCTGTGCAGTATAAATTCTGACAGAAGCCGTCTTGTGCCTGTCCTCACCATAGCCGGAAGCGATTCCTCAGGTGGCGCAGGTGTGCAGGCGGATCTCAAGACCATGCAGGCAAATGGCGTATTTGGTATGAGTGCGATCACAGCCCTCACGGCTCAGAATACCACAGGAGTGACTGCTATCATGAACGTTATCCCTGATGTACTTGGCGCCCAGATAGATGCGGTGTTTACCGATATACGGCCGAAAGCGGTCAAGATAGGAATGGTATCTGTTCCTGAACTTATTGATGTGATAGCTGACAGACTTGCCAGATACAATGCGGAGAATGTCGTGCTTGACCCTGTGATGGTGGCGACCAGTGGTGCTAAGCTTATAAGCGATGATGCGGTGGAGGTCATGACCGGTAAACTGTTCCCACTTGCAAAGCTCATAACGCCAAACATACCTGAGACTGAGGCGCTCACTGGTATATCGGTGAAGAGCGTAGCTGATATGGAGAATGCTGCCAGATGTATATACGGAAAGTATGGCTGCGCTGTCCTTGTAAAGGGTGGACACAGCATAAATGATGCAAATGATATGCTTTTTGACGGGGAGAATATCACCTGGTTTTCGGGTAAGCGTATTGATAATCCGAATACACATGGCACAGGATGTACGCTTTCAAGTGCGATCGCTTCAAATCTCGCAAAGGAATATGATGTAAGTGATTCAGTTAGAATGGCCAAACAATATATATCCGGTGCCCTGGCGGCCATGCTGGATCTGGGATCGGGCAGTGGACCGCTGAATCATGGTTTCGATATACGAAGTAGGTATATGTTATAAATCAGTATGTAAAAGTTAGAAATTCTTTCATTAAAAAGTTTTAATCTATATAGTATTTTCACAGATTGTGTAGTATTATATTAAAACTAAATAATCTGGAGAAGAATATGATGGAGAAAGAACAGAGAAAACAGCTCGTTATTCAGATGCTTACAGCGGGCATTATCACATTCTGCCTGCTGTGGCTTCTGTTTTATATAAAAAAGTATGTGCCGTTCGGAGTACATTCACTCGCATCCAAGGATGCTGATTTTCAGTATCTTGATTTTCTGGCATATCTGAAGGATGTATTTGACGGCAAAAATAATATAGATTATTCTTTCAGCAAATCTATAGGAGGGGCCTGCATAGGAGTATTCAGTTACTATCTTTCCAGCCCGTTCAATTTATTGCTGTTGTTATTCGACAAATCCCAGCTTGTATTGTTCGTACATGTGATCATAACGTTAAAGCTTGCCTGTGCGGCGGCGACATTTGCATTTTATCTCAACATGAGATTTGAAGAGTGGAATGATGGTTCTGTGAAAAAACAGGCACTTATCATTTTTCTGGCGGTGAGCTATGCAGTGAGTCAGTATGGAATCGCCCAGGCATGTAATATAATGTGGCTTGACGGCTTCTATATGTTACCGCTCATAATGCTGGGCGTGTACAGAGTGGTTAACGGTGGCAGGCCTGTTATGCTTTCCGTATCAGTTGCATTGGCAGTTCTGTTCAACTGGTATATGGGCGGAATCAACTGTGTATTTGCCTGTTTCTGGTTTTTGTTTGAATTTGCATATTCAAGATTGTACAGTGGGGATACTAAGGCTGAGAAGACTGTCATAAAGGATTTTGCCGGAAAACTTGGACGGTTTATATATTCAATGCTGGCGGGAGTTCTGATCAGTGGGGTGTTGTTCCTTCCGACGATAGGTGCGATGCGTTACAGTGTAAGAGGAAGTCTTGATTTAGGCTCTCTGCTCGACATGTCATTTATCGGTGATGTTTCATCTGTGATAGACGGATATTCGCTTGGCGCACAGAGTCAGAAGGGAAGCGTGTCTCTGTACTGCGGATGTCTGGCGTTGATAGGATTTATTGGAATCTTCATCGGTAAGAAACACAATGTAAAGCAGAAGATATTAGCATTTGTCACGCTTGTGGTAATGCTGCTCATGTTTTACTGGAATCCATTGTGCATGGCATTTTCTCTGTTCAAAGAGGTTGGATCATATTGGTACAGATATTCACATGTTGGAATATTCTGCATATTATTCTTTGCCGCTGAATTTTTCCTCTCGGAGGATCTGAATGCTGTAAAATGGCGGGTTATCATTGCAAGTGCGATATTCAGTGCGGCTATGCTTGGTGTAAACTATCTGCATGGAGTCCAGGATAACAAACTTGTATGGCTGACCGATGCGCTTATTGTAGGGGTAGCCGTTTTGATAGCACTCATAAGCAGGCTTTCGAAAAACGTAGGAGCCGGAAGAGTGTTCGGGATTATATTTACGGTCATTCTGTGTGCAGTGCTGACTGTTGAGACAGGATACAGCGTGATGTTGCAAATGGACAATATCCATATCGACAACGGTGAGAGTTTTGTTGAGTATGAGACGGCTATGGAAGGCCTTATAAATGATCTGAAAGAATATGATTCCGATACATACAGGATCAGCCAGACCAGATCAAGGGCGACAAGATCACTCGAAAAAAAGAAAAACAATAATGGCAAAGATACGGATGATAATTTTAAATATAAGAACAATGTCAGAGCAAATTATGACGAGTCGTTTGGTTATGGGTATTGGGCGATAGGATCGTATGTGTCAACCGCTGACAGCACAGTGCTGAACTTCCTTGTGGACACGGGATACAGGAGCGAAGGCGATAACCTAAGTGTTGTCAACATGCCGGTGCTTGGAACTGATTCACTGCTGGGAGTCAGATACATCGTATCTGATTATGCTTTGGAGGGCATGGATAAAGTAGAGGATATTGCAGACAATGCAAATGGAGCCGGTGTATACGAGAACCCATACAGCCTGCCTATGGCATTTGTATATGATTCAGGCAAATATACAGCGGCAAAATATAACGGCAATCCGTTTGAATATCAAAATGAGCTCTACAGCGAGCTGCTCGGCAGAAAGGTTGAGATCTATAAGCCTTTAAAGTACGAGACGGTTGTAAGTAAAGCGAAGAAGCGTGTATACAAGATGGAGATCCCGGAAGGCAATTACATCGCTTATGGCAATATCCCATGGAACAGTCTGTTTAACGCAAAGCTGAATGTCAATGGAATATACAGGACCGGATATGCCAGATGGCTTTCGCCGTCAGTGTTCAATATTCCTGTAAATGAGGATCGTGATTACTACAAGGTTGTGCTTCACTCAAAGCAGAAGCTAGATCTGGATGATGGAGCAGAGCAGTTTTATGTTCTTGATCTGGATTTGCTGAAAAGCATAGCAGAGGAGCTTGAGAAAAATACCCCTGATGTGATGGATATAGAAAATGGCAGCGCAGAATTTGTTGTAAATGCCAAGGAAGGACAGAGTTTATTCACATCTATTCCTTACTGTGATGGTTGGACAGTCAAAGTTAACGGCCAGAAGGTACAGCCGGATAAGGTGGTAGACAGCCTGTATTCTATAAGTCTTGTTGAGGGTGAGAATGTTGTTGAGATGAAATTCCATGTGAAATATGCAGGCGCAGGTATTGCCTGTTCGATAATAGGTATCGCAATGCTGGTATTTGCGGAGTTTTACAGAAAACGAAGAAAATAGTTATTGAATATATTATTTTGTTGTGTTATTATGTTTCAAGTTGGTGTTAAAATTATACACACACCATTTTTTCGGAAACGGAGGTGTTAAGATGCTGAAGACAATATTAATGGTAATTTATGTTATAGTATGTATAGTATTAGCAATAGTGGTTCTTTCACAGGAAGGAAAGGATGCGAGCCTTACAAGTTCCATATCAGGAGCAGGCGGCGGATTTGACAATTCCTACTGGAGCAAGAATAAGGGAAGCTCAAAGCAGGAGATACTTAAGAAGATAACAGCAGTTCTCACAGTTCTCTTCTTTGTACTTGCATTACTGCTTGACTCAAAGCTTTTCAACTAATAATGATTTCTGATGCTTACATATATTAACTGATATATGTAAGCATTTTTTTGCTCATTATGCAATGTATTTGTGCGGTAGGGATGCGGGCATAATGTATATAGAAAGGGTTTGTTATGGATAATAAGGATTTGGAGTTATACAACAGAAGAAAACAGACGGTATATGAATTTATATGCGATGATGATTATCCGCCTATGAAGTTCAAGGAGATGTGTACATTCCTTCAGGTCCCGGGAGATGAGAGACAGACATTTCTCGATATACTGAATGACCTCACAGAGGAGGGACTGATCATCAGATCGGCAAAAGGACGATATCAGAAGGTCGGAGAAGGGACATACAAGGGAACATTTATCGGCAATCAGAGAGGTTTTGGATTTGTCCGCGTTGAGGGCATGAAGGAGGATTTCTTTGTCCCTGAGAAGAATACCATGGGAGCGTTCCACGGTGATACAGTCCTCATACGTGCGGAGGACAGACCGAAGGGAATGAAGCAGGAAGCATCGGTTATAAAGGTACTTGAGCGTGGACTAAAGAAGGTTGTCGGAGTCTATCAGAAGAATAAGAACTTTGGATTTGTCATACCTGACAATCTGAAAATAGATGGAGACATATTTATATCCAAGGAAAATTCCATGGGCGCCATGGCTGGACATAAGGTTGTGGCGGAGATCATCAGTTATGGAGACAAAGTGAAGTCTCCGGAGGGAAAGATTATAGAGATACTTGGACATATAAATGATCCGGAGAGTGACGTGCTGTCTGTGGTCAGAGCTCTGGACATTCCAGTCGATTTTCCTGACGAGGTCATGGACAGCCTCTCACAGATCCCTGATTTTGTCAGCGCATCGGAGATGGCAGGCAGAACGGATCTCCGACATCTTCAGACAGTGACGATAGATGGCGAGGATGCAAAAGACCTGGACGATGCCATAACACTCTATGAGGCGGACGGAATGTACAAGCTTGGTGTGCACATAGCTGACGTGACCCACTATGTAAAGGAGAATTCCCCTCTGGATAAAGAGGCACTTAACAGAGGTACAAGCTGTTATCTCGTGGACAGGGTAATACCTATGCTTCCGCACAAGCTGTCAAATGGTATCTGTTCGCTGAATGAAGGGCAGGACAGATTGGCGCTGAGCTGCCTTATGGACATAGATCAGAAGGGCCACATAGTAGGACATAAGATATGTGAGACTGTGATCAATGTGGACCGTAGAATGTCATATACAAGTGTGTCTGCAATTGTCGAGGATCACGATCCAGGGGAGACCAGAAAATATGAGGAGCTTGTGCCTATGTTCGAGATGATGCTTCATGTGTCGGATCTTCTCAGAGCTAACAGAAGAAAGCGAGGCTCAATAGATTTTGATTTTGACGAATCGAAGATCAAGATAGACTCCGACGGCAAAGTTGTATCAATAGGTGTATATGAGAGACGCAGATCCAATGAGATCATTGAAGATTTTATGCTTGCTGCAAATGAGACGATTGCTGAGGATTATTTCTGGCAGGATATACCATTTGAGTACAGAGTCCATGAGACACCTGATGCAGACAGGGTTGAGCAGCTGGCGCTCCTTATAAGTAATTTTGGAATGTACTTTAAGGCATCAAAGGAGAATATACATCCGAAAGAATTCCAGAAGCTGCTTGACAGGATAAAGGGTGAGCCTTATGAGAATCTTGTGAGCAGGATGGCGCTGAGGACCATGAAACAGGCGAAGTATTCAACGGAGTGCACAGGACATTTTGGACTTTCGTGTAAGTATTACTGTCATTTTACTTCTCCTATAAGGAGATATCCAGATCTGCAGATACATCGTATAATAAAGGAAAATATACATGGCAGACTTGACTCGAGGAGAATAGAACATTACAGCATGATACTTGACAGGGTGGCTGATGACAATTCGCGCAAGGAGAGAAGAGCTGAGGAAGCTGAGCGTGATGTGGAGAAGCTCAAGAAGGTGGAATATATGTCAGCTCACATTGGCGAGGTCTATGACGGATTTGTCTCAGGAGTTACAAACCGGGGAATGTTCGTGGAACTGCCGAATACGGTGGAAGGCTTTGTGAACGTGGCAGATATGCGCGACGATTATTACTATTTTTCTCAGGAAGATTATGCTATGATAGGTGAGGACACGGGCAAACAATATGCCATCGGTGATCCTATACAGATAAAGGTGAAGAATACAGACAAGATGACGAAGTCGATAGATTTCAGTATTGTATATAAAGGAGAGGATACATTTGTCAAAGGAAAGAGGAAACACTCTCATCGCAAATAACAAAAAGGCATATCACGAGTATTTTATAGAAGAGAAGTTTGAGGCCGGAATAGAGCTTGTGGGAACCGAGGTAAAGTCCATAAGACAGGGACACTGCAGTATCAAGGAAGCATTTGTCGGAATAGACCACGGCGAGGTGTATGTGTACAGAATGAATATCAACCCATATGAGAGGGGGAATATATTCAATAAAGATCCGCTCAGGACGAGAAAGTTGCTGCTCCACAGGTACGAGATCAACAAGCTCATCGGACAGCAGAAGGTGAAGGGTTATACAATTATGCCACTCAAGGTATATATCAGAGATGGACTTGTCAAGATGGAGATAGGTCTGGCAAGAGGTAAGAAGCTCTACGACAAACGTGAGGATATCGCCAAGAAGGATATGAAGCGCGAGATGGAGAGAGATCTTAAGAGCAGGAGCAAGGACTTCTGATCGTGAGCGTTTGTGGAATTTCTGTGAAATCAAACTTATTATTGGAATTATAATGCAGCTTGTGTTATACTAACAAGGTGTTGAATAAGATAAGTTGGTTCAGATATAATGTGTGTATCGGAATCAAATAAACGATAGTCTGGAGAAGGACGTTATGAGTCAGAGTAAAGTAGATAAGAAGAAATATGAGAAAAAGCACCGCAAGGAGATACTCAGGAAGCAGAAGATCAAGAAGATTATTGCTATAACAGTTACGATCGTTGTTATCGCTGCTATAGTTGGAAGCGTTGCGGGTGTGAAGATATATAAGGCGATACCTAAGTATGTTGATGCTTCAGGCTTGTCAGAATATGTAGACAAGACTTGGAAGGACAGCGGTTATGACACTCTGTTTTCTGCCACAGCTTCCGATGCTGAGGACACAGCAGACACAACTGAAAATGCAGAAGATACAGCAGAGGCGACAGATGCAGAGGAAGATACAACTGCTGACGCTGAGTAAGAGCATCTGATAAATTAAGATATATAGGCGCAAGTATTATTTTGATATTTGCTGCATATATTATAAATGATTGGTTATCACTGATCTATGATCAGGGGTTGACTGGTTTCGACAGGGGTTTTGAAGCTATGGAAGCCATCCGTGGACCAGAGCCACGCTAAAAGCTGGAAAAAAAATAAACGCTAACGATAATTTAGCATACGCTGCCTAAGGGCAGTCGTCATCCTTTAGGAACGCCGAGCCTTTAGGAATGGCGTCGATTTTCGGCAAACTCCTGCATCTAAGCTTTGCGATGTAGGAAAATCCATGAAGCTACTAAGGTCTATAGCATGTTAGTGGGCGATAGGCTGAGGGAATGTTAAAGCACTGACTGTGATGGAAGAAACTGTAGTGAATGAGCTTTTGGACGCGGGTTCGACTCCCGCCAGCTCCACTAATTTTCATAAGGAGGGGCCCGCCGTATGTGGGAGGAATCCTTGTTAAGCACGCAGACGCCTGCGAACGAAGTTCGTCTTCTAATGCGTCTGCTCCACTTGACTGAATTAAGTCGAACAAGATATTTAATGCAACAGGGCATATAGAAATCAATCTATATGCCCTGTTTGCTAAAAAACGGATAAAATCCGAAAATTCTTCTTGCATCTACAATTTCAGTATGTTATATTAAATGAGTTGTGAAAAGAGTGATGGTCCTCTGTGCCCATATATCCGGTGGATATGGTAGTAAGAACATCAGAATATTAAGGAGGAACACAATGAACGATTACATTAAGAATCTTGAAGCTTCACAGATGAAGGAGAGCGTTGATGAGTTCAACGTAGGAGACACTGTTAAGGTACACAACAGAATCAAAGAGGGTAACAAGGAGAGAATCCAGATCTTCGAGGGTACTGTAGTAAAGAGACAGGGCGGAAGCAACAGAGAGACATTCACAGTTAGAAAGATCTCTAGCGGATGCGGTGTTGAGAAGACATGGCCTGTACACTCACCTTTCGTTGAGAAGATTGAAGTTGTAAGAAAAGGTAAAGTTAGAAGAGCTAAGATTTACTACTTACGTTCAAGAATTGGTAAGGCAGCAAAGGTTAAGGAGCTTGTTAAATAATAAAGCTTGTAACATGAAAGTAAAAGTGGCTGGAGTATTTCTACTCCAGCCATTTTTAGAATGGATGAAATGAACTGAACAAATATATTGATGATTGAAGGATAGAATTCATGAGTGAGAGATATGACAGACTCCGAAGGATAAGGAGAGAAAAAAGGCGTCAGAGAAGACAACAGAGATCATTGAAAAAGACTATGAAGAGCGCACTTGGCTGGTTCATATCGATACTGACAGCGGCTATACTTGGTTATGGTTTTGTTGCATTTGGATTCCAGACGGTATATATGGTAGGACCATCCATGGAGCCGACACTGACGGATGGAGAATCGTATCTGGTCAATAAGGCTGTTTATCTGGTGACATCCCCGGAAAGATACGATGTGGTAGCGTATCGTATAGTTGAGAATCAGGACGAATACTATTCCATCAAGAGAGTGGTAGGCCTGCCGGGTGAGACTGTGCTTATCCAGAATGGTCAGGTATATATAAATGGCAATCCGCTTGCAGATTATCCCGTCGACTGTGAGATAAAAACAGCCGGAATAGCGGAATCTGCGATCACACTTGGAGAGAATGAATACTTCCTGCTCGGAGACAATCCGGACAACAGCCAGGATTCAAGATTTCAGGCGGTTGGCAATGTACAAAAGAGCGAGATGCTGGGCAGAGTAAAGATAAAATAGAGGTAGAGATATGAATATACAGTGGTATCCCGGACATATGACAAAAGCAAGACGAATGATGCAGGAGGATATAAAACTTATAGATATCGTCATAGAGCTGGTGGATTCAAGAATCCCATTCAGTAGTAAGAATCCTGATATAGACGAGCTTGCAAAGAACAAATACAGACTCATACTCCTCAACAAATCAGATCTTGCGGATGATGCAGTCACAACAAAGTGGGAAAACTATTATAAGAATAAAGACTTTGCCGTTGCAAAGATAAATGCCCGTGACGGTATGGGGATGAAGAGTATCAACAATATCGTGCAGGAGGCCTGCAAAGAGAAGATAGAGAGGGATAGAAAAAGGGGAATCATAAACCGTCCGATAAGGGCGATGATAGTCGGTATCCCGAATGTCGGCAAATCCACGTTTATCAATTCCTATGCGAGAAAGGCCTGCACCAAGGTTGGAAATAAGCCTGGTGTCACAAAAGGCAAGCAGTGGATAAGACTTGGAAAGAATATTGAGCTTCTGGATACTCCCGGTATTTTATGGCCGAAATTCGATGATGAGGCCGTTGGTCTCAGACTTGCGTTCATAGGTTCGATCAATGATGAGATACTCAGCATAACGGATATAGCGGTTGAATTAATTAAATTTTTACAGGCAAACTATTGTAATACCCTTGTTCAAAGGTATAATATTGAAAGTGTTGATGATCCTGTACAGATGCTGACAGGTATCGCAGAGAAGAGACAATGCATTAAGAAGGGCGGGGAGCTCGATTATGACAAGGCTGCGGCTCTGCTGATCGATGATTTCAGATCGGGAAAGCTGGGGCGTATTACATTGGAGACCCCGAAGGAAGACTAGATGAGTGAAGAAAACAAGAATGTTGCTGATGCGTTAAACGATATATTTGAGGATGACCCTGCGAAGAAGGAAAGGGACAAAGAGATCGCCAAATATGAGAAGAAGCGTCAGAAAGCGATAGATAAAGAACAGAAGAAGGCTGCAAAAAAGGCTGCGAAGGAAGCAAAGGAAGCTGAAAAGAAAACTGCCGACGATGAGCAGGAAAATAAGGAGAAGTCCTCCTGGTCATGGGACAAAGCAGTCGCTGAGAGTTCGGCTGATGCAAAGGCGGAGACAGCAGATAAATCGGAAGAAGCATCTCAGAAGGAGACATCGGAAGAAGCTGCAGGAGCAGCTAAATCTGAGAGCTCAGATAAAACTGCAGATGCGGTTAATACAGACTCTTCTGAAGAAGTGTACAATGAGGATGGAGAACTCGACGAGAAGGCTTTAAAGAAGCAACTCAGGAAAGAGAAGAAAGAGGCAAAAAAGAAAGAAAAGGCCGAAAAGGAAGTCAATATTGTCAAGGATCTCATATTTCTGTGTATTTATATAATAATAGTAATTGGCATATGCTGGGCTGTGCTCACATTTGTCGGACAGCGAACAGAGGTCAGTGGAGAGTCCATGAGCAATACTCTTCACAGCGGAGATACATTATGGATTGACAAGCTTGAGTATGAATTTGGCTCGCCGAAGAGATTTGATGTGATTGTATTTCCGTATGGAGACGATGATGAGACCTTCTTCATCAAGCGTATAATCGGACTTCCGGGTGAGACAGTGTATATAGACGAAGATGGTGTTATCTATATAAATGACGAGCCTCTGGAGGGCGATGTGTATGGCAGAGAGGCCATAGCCAGCGACAAGCGCGGAGTTGCAGCCGAGGAGATCACACTGGGTGATGACGAGTACTTTGTTCTGGGAGATAACAGAAACAACAGCCGTGACAGCCGTGTGGAGGATGTTGGCAATATACACAAGAAAGACATCATTGGCAGGGCTGTATTCAGATTTACAGGCGGTTTTGGCAAGATAGAATAGGATAAGATATCAGGGGCTGTTGCCTAAAAAGTGGCAATGGTCCTTGTTTTTAGGTGGAGGACATATGGAAAGTATAGCGGAGATAAAAAAAGTATTTGCTGATGCTGATATAAGTGAATATTCGGGGCTTATCGAGAAGTATGGCGACGATGAGAGAGATGGGGTAAAGAAGATCATAGCGTCCGCTCAGAAAAAGATCAATGCTCTTGAAAAGGAAAAAGCCCGCAGCTATAAAATGTTTGAATTTGAGAGAAAATACGCTGATAAGGGATATATATGTGGTATAGATGAGGTCGGAAGAGGCCCGCTTGCAGGTCCTGTAGTGGCTGCTGCAGTCATTCTTCCAAAGGACTGTGATATTTTATACCTCAACGACTCTAAGCAGCTCACACCGAAGAAGAGGGAGGCTCTATACGATGAGATCATGGCGAAGGCTGTAGCTGTAGGCGTGGGTATGGCAAACGAGAAAGTAATTGACGAGATAAATGTTCTCAATGCAGATTACAAGGCGATGAAGCAGGCTATATCGAAGCTTCAGGTTAAACCACAGCTCCTGTTAAACGATGCGGTTAATATTCCGGGTGTTGATATCGAGCAGGTAGGCATAATAAAAGGTGATACGCTGTCTGCGTCGATTGCGGCAGCAAGTATAATTGCAAAGGTTACAAGGGACAGGCTTATGGTTGAGTATGACAGTCTGTATCCGGGTTATGGATTTGCAAAAAATATGGGATATGGTACGGCAGAGCACATTGATGCGCTCAAGAAGATCGGTCCGTGCGCAATACACAGAAGGACGTTTATCAAGAACTTTGTATAACAATTGATCATCACACATATATTCATGGAAAGGTGAAATGATGTATAACAGCAGAGCAACCGGTAATGAAAAGGAAGCTTTAGCTGCTGATCATCTGGCTGGCAGGGGCTATGAGATCCTGTGCAGGAATTTCAGGGTGGCCAGCGGTGAGATAGATATAGTGGCAAAACACGATGGATATATAGTGTTTATCGAGGTGAAGTATAGGTCCGGAGTACATAAGGGCTTGCCGGAGGAGGCTGTCGATGTGCGCAAGCAGAGACAGATATGTAGGACTGCATTATTCTTCCTGAACAAATATGGATATGGAATGGACACCCCGGTTAGATTTGATGTGATAACCATACTTGGTGAGGATATACATCATATAGAAAATGCATTTGAGTATTCGGGATATTGATAGGATGGCGGATATGGATATAAAGTATATTAGGAAAGACAATTCAACACATGTCCACACGGTGGATGGCGTGGATTATATATCATTTGACAAATTGGACAGAGCCGGAGTTGTAAATGCATTCTCCACCAGGATCGGCGGAGTGAGTGAGGGATATCTGGGTTCCATGAACCTGAGCTTCCACAGAGGCGATGATGCGGATCTGGTAATGGAGAATCACCGCAGATTTGCCACTGCAGTGGGGTATGATTACGAAAAGCTTGTGTTCTCAGATCAGGTGCATAAGACAGACATATATAAAGTTACAGAGAAGGATGCCGGAAAGGGAATAATCAGAGAGTCGGATATTCTGGAGATCGATGGACTTATGACGGATGTTCCGGGGATACCACTTATGACATTTTATGCGGACTGTGTCCCTGTATTGTTCTATGATCCGGTGAAAAAGGTTGTTGCGGCGAATCACTCCGGGTGGAAGGGAACCGTCAGCAAGATAAGCGGACATATGATAAACAGATTGAAGTCTGAATATGGAACATCTCCAGAGAATCTCATTTGCGCCATAGGACCTTCTATATGCAAGAATTGCTATGAGGTGAGTGAAGATGTAGCTGAACGCTTTATGGCGGCATATACGGAAGCAGAGGCGGCTCAGATCGTATTTAGCAAGGGTAATGGCAAATATCTGCTTGATCTCCACAAGGCCAACTATTACAATCTTGTTGATTCAGGTGTAAAACCTGAGAATATTGACGTGACAAATATATGTACATGCTGTAACAGCGAATGGCTTTTTTCACACAGGGCGAGCAAAGGCCTGCGGGGTAATCTTGCGGCAGTGATCATGCTCCCTGAATGATAGGGCGTTATTCATTTGCTGCAGCTTTTGATCAGTAGACAATTAATATAAAAGAGGAAATTATGGAACATATTGTAAAGGAAATACTTGAGGGAAGTATAGCCCAGGAGATGGAGATCGAACCGGGAGATAATATTCTGGCGGTCAATGACCATCCTATAGAGGATATATTTGACTATCAGTATCTCATAAATGACGAATATATAGAACTTCTCGTGAGGAAGTCTGACGGCGAGGAGTGGCTTCTGGAGATAGATAAGGATTATGACGAGGATCTAGGGATTGTTTTTGAAAATTCCCTGATGGATAATTACAAGTCTTGCTATAACAAGTGTATATTCTGCTTTATCGATCAGAACCCGAAAGGTATGAGAGACACTATATATTTCAAGGACGATGATTCCAGACTGTCATTTCTTCAGGGAAATTATATTACCCTTACTAATATGAAGGAAAAGGATATTGACAGAATAATCAATTATCACCTTGCTCCGATAAATATATCGGTGCATACTACCAATCCCAAGCTGCGCTGCAGTATGCTGAACAACAGATTTGCCGGTGCCATACTTGACTATATAAGGAAATTTTATGAAGCTGGTATTCCTATGAATGGACAGATAGTTCTGTGCAAGGGGATAAATGATGGGGAGGAATTGTGGCGTACGATCTCTGATCTTATGGAGTTTGTTCCTGTTATGGAGAGCTTATCCGTGGTCCCTGTCGGTTTGTCAGATTACAGAGATGGCTTGTTCCATCTTGAACCGTTCAACAGAGAGGACGCCTGCGAGGTTATTGATATAATAGAACATTTTCAGAAAAAGGCATTTGAAAAGCATGGCACACATTTTGTCCAGGCAAGTGATGAATGGTATATAAATGCTGGCAGGGATTTCCCTGAGGCTGACAGGTATGATGGCTTTATCCAGCTTGAAAATGGTGTGGGCATGGTGAGACTGCTCATAGATGAGTTTGATGAAGAGTGGAGCTGCGTAGAGGGCGATGACAGAGAGTATGAGGTGTCCATGGTTACTGGAGTGCTCGTATATGATTCCATAAAGCTCCTTGCTAACAGGATCCCTGAGAAGTTCCCTAATGTGAAGGTGCATCTGTATAAGATCATTAATGATTTTTTTGGACATAGAATAACCGTGACAGGATTGCTTACGGGGGGAGATATAAGAAAGCAGCTCACAGGAAAGCCTCTTGGGCAGCGGCTTATACTGCCTTCCAATACTCTTATGGCGGATGAGCCAAAATTCCTTGATGATGTGACGCTTGCAGAGCTCACAGATGCTTTACAAGTCGATGTTTGTATTGTAGAATCAAGTGGTGCTGATTTTATTCATGCAGTAATTGGCGATGATATGTAATTAATTATATATGGAGGAAGATAGAATGAGTAAACCTATAGTTGCCATAGTGGGCAGACCCAATGTAGGTAAATCAACTCTGTTCAATGTGCTTGCCGGAGAAAAGATATCCATAGTTCAGGATACACCGGGAGTTACGCGAGACAGAATTTATGCCGATATCAACTGGCTGGATTACAATTTCACTCTGATAGACACAGGAGGAATTGAGCCGGAGTCAGACAATATTATACTTAAGAGCATGAGAGAACAGGCGGAGATAGCCATAGAGACAGCGGACGTCATCCTGTTCATGACGGATGTCAGACAGGGAATGGTTGATGATGATGCCAAGGTTGCCGATATGCTCAGAAGATCCAAGAAACCTATAGTTCTCGTTGTCAACAAGGTAGACAGCTTTGAAAAGTTCATGCCGGATGTGTATGAGTTCTATAATCTTGGACTTGGAGATCCACATCCTATATCAGGTTCATCCAGACTTGGAATAGGAGATATGCTCGATGAGGTGGTATCACACTTCAATGAGTCTGCAAAGGATGACACGGAGGATGAGAGACCTAGAATCGCCATCATAGGAAAGCCAAACGTAGGAAAATCTTCTATAATTAATAAGCTTCTCGGTGAGGACAGGGTTATTGTATCAGATATAGCCGGAACCACAAGAGATGCCGTGGATACAGAGATCGTCAGAAATGGCAGAGAATATGTATTCATAGACACAGCGGGACTCAGACGAAAGAGCAAGATTAAAGAGGATATAGAGAGATACAGTATCATAAGAACAGTATCAGCGGTTGAGAGATGTAATGTTGCAGTCCTCGTAATAGACGCAACGGAGGGAATAACCGATCAGGATGCCAAGATCGCGGGAATCGCACATGATCGTGGCAAGGGAATGATAATAGCTGTGAACAAATGGGATGCTATCGAGAAGAATGACAAGACCATATATAAGTTTACAGAGGAGATCAGAAACAAGCTTTCATACATGCCGTATGCGGAGCTGCTCTTCATATCAGCCCAGACCGGACAGAGACTTCCAAAGCTGTTCGAGACCATAGATGCTGTTATAGAGAATCATTCACTCCGCATAGCTACTGGTGTTCTGAATGAGATTATGAGTGAGGCGGTTGCTATGCAGCAGCCACCATCAGATAAGGGTAAGAGACTTAAGCTCTATTATATTACCCAGGTGTCAGTTAAACCTCCTACATTTGTCATATTTGTAAATGACAAGGAGCTTATGCATTTCTCATATACACGTTATATAGAGAACAGGATAAGAGAATCCTTTGGATTCAGAGGTACACCTCTAAAATTCATAATCAGGGAGAGGAAAGAGAAGTAGTCATGGAGATGTTGATTAGGGCTATATGTCTGGTTGGGGGCTATGGAGTAGGACTCATTCAGACAGCGTATATTTACGGCAGGATAAAAGGTGTTGATATAAGAAAGTATGGAAGTGGAAATGCGGGAACGACAAATGCACTGAGAGTTCTTGGAAAGAAAGCTGGACTGATAGTTTTCCTGGGGGATTTCCTCAAAGGAATAATCGCCTGCTCACTGACACATATCATACTTGGCCAGCTAGGTATAGGTAATGCATACATGTTCGTACTGTATACAGGACTTGGAGTTGTGCTTGGTCATAACTTCCCATTCTATATGCAGTTCAAGGGCGGCAAGGGAATTGCTGCCAGCGGCGGAATGATAGTAGGTCTGTGGGACTGGAGATTGGTAGTGATACTCCTTGCAGCGTTCGTTATAAGTGTTGTGATAACAAGATATGTATCGGTTGGATCACTTACGATCATGATCGGATTCTTCATATTATACACAGTATTTGCAATTCATGGAGATTATAATTTCACATCGAATGCAAAAATGATCGAAGGAATAATCATGGCGGGAATCATAGCCGGAATGGCCGTGATAAGACATTGGCAGAATATCAAGAGACTGATAGCGGGAACGGAGAATAAGTTGTCGTTTGGTTCTAAGAAGGCTTGATGGAAAGCGGAAGCGAATAGAGAGTTATTGAATCCCCTCCTTACTGGATAAAACAGGAAGGAGGGGATTTTTTGTAGTGAGCTACGTTTTATAGATGTCTGGATAAAACAAAATCAGATAACATAATGAGTATACATAAAACCGAGATTATGGTTATGTGATATTTATACGCAGTGAAATGTGTATTAAAAACTGTTGATTAGAATAATGTGAGTTTACATAACTAGCCCAAAATCTAAAAATACAGTAAAAATTTGCAAAAACATCCATGTATTGTCACTATAGACTGGATTAAATGATGAAAAAAAGTTAAAATAGAAAAAAATGATTCAAGGATTGAAAAAAGAAATATAAATATTTTGGAGGTATTTTACGATGAAAATAGGTGTTCTCGGAGCAGGTGGATGGGGTTCTGCACTTGCTAATCTGCTGGCAGGAAATGGACACGAGGTTATAGTGTGGTCTATAGATGAGAGAGAGGTTGCCATGCTCAAGGAATTTCATGAGCAGAGAGACAGACTTCCGGGCGTTATACTTAACAGCAGTATTGAATATACAACAGATGCGTCAAAGGCTGTTATTGGTCAGAAGATGATAGTGTGCGCAGTGCCTTCTCCGTTTGTCAGAAGCACAGCAAAGAACATCGCTGACAAGGTGAGCAACGGACAGCTTATCGTGAATGTCAGCAAGGGAATAGAAGAGTCCACACTCAAGGCTCTCGTGGAGATCATTGAGGAAGAAATCCCACAGGCTAAGGTGGCTGTCCTTTCGGGTCCGTCACATGCAGAGGAAGTAGGCCGCGGAATACCTACAACGGTAGTTGCCGGTGCCCGTGATATAGAGATTGCAAAGACGATCCAGAACGCATTTATGAACGATTATTTCAGGGTATATACAAGCACTGATGTGACTGGTATTGAGCTGGGTGGTTCAGTGAAGAATGTAATAGCTCTGGCAGCCGGAATATCAGATGGACTTGGACTTGGCGACAACACGAAGGCTGCTCTTATGACCAGAGGAATGGCGGAGATCATGAGACTTGGACTTGCCATGGGCGCAGATGTCAAGACGCTGTCAGGACTTTCAGGAATGGGAGATCTTATAGTTACATGTACATCCAAGCACAGCCGTAACAGGAATGCCGGATATCTCATCGGTCAGGGTAAGACCTATGAGGAAGCTATGGCGGAGGTCAAGATGGTTGTTGAGGGTGTTTATTCTGCCAAGGCAACACTGGCACTTGCCAGGGAGCATGGGGTTGAGATGCCTATCGTTGAAGCAGTCAATAATGTATTATTTAATGGCATGACGGCAAAAGAGGCTCTCACAGAGCTTCTCAACAGAGACAGAAAGAGTGAATTGTAATCGATTATATTTTATATGTTTGATATATTTCGATAGATTATGCTGCCGAAGAATAGTAGTACAAAATCACCTAATAATTAAACGATAAAGTAAATGTGAACAAAAAAGCAACAGAAAACTGTTCTTTTTGTTCACAAACTGTTTACAATTACCATGTGTTATGATAAATTTAAAGCAAGTGTGTAAGTCGAAAAATAATTAGAAAAGAGGTATTACAATGGCAAAAACTACGAAAAAGCTTATAGCACTGCTGCTGGCGGTAGTTATGATAACTACGTTGATTTCGCCTTCTAATTATAGTTGGTCCAATGCGGCCGAGACGAGAGGGGGAGACGCATACGCCACGGCTACTGATTCGATAGCAATGCTGTCGAGTGCAGCAGTAACCGGAAATCTTGAAGATTATATTACTGGAGCTACGATTGCTGATAAAGCAGGTGATATATATGGTAGCAGTTCCAGACCGTCCACAACGCCGCTTCCTGTAGATCCAAATGATCCTACAAAAGCCGGTGTAGATATCCAGATGTCTATGGATATAGTGTTTCCGGAAAATGTTGTTAATAGCATAGTGGAGTCTGGTGAAGATGCAACATTTACTTATACGATGCCGGATACCATAAAGTTTAATTCCGATATTCTGAATGAGGATATAACTGATGGAAGTGGTAACAGGATCGGTTCGTATTCAGTTGTGAACGGAGTCCTTACTGCGACGATCGATCATACAGCACTCGAGGGGGGAGCCCAGCTCAAGGCTTTCTTCAAGGCGTGGATCGATATGGATCTCACAAAGTACAATGAGAAAAACCAGGTCGAGAACAAATTCACAAGCACTGTGATTGTGACTGTGGATGTGGATTTCAAGCCTGATGTGGATGTGAAGAAGACCGCATCCGAGGGTAGAGTTACAGATCCTAAGGATGGATATGTATACTTTGACTATACCGTAGAAGTTTCATCCAATCATGGAAGTGCCAGTGAGGATCTGAACTTTAGTGATGTTATAGCCAACGACATAGCAGGTGTCACACCTGAAGTTACAGATATAAAGGTGATTAAGTCTGACAACACAGACTGCAGCTCATCACTCACATATAACAGTAGTACCTCTACTATAGAAGGAACTCTTCCTGCACTCGGTGCAAAGGAGTCATATAAGATAACCTATACAGTAAAGAGTAAAGTCGATGATCTTTCTCAGGACGTGATCAATCTGAACCAGAGCAATATTGCAGAGGCTAAGAATTCAAAGGTTGATGATAAGGATCAGACCAACAAGGGCTACAAATATGTGAAGGACGGTGCCACAGATCTCAAGGTTACAAAATCCTCAGATGGTGTGAGCATTGATCCTGACGATCACAAGATAGTTTACAAGTACAAGGTTATAGTAAGTTCTGAGTATGGAAGCGATGGTGATATTACACTTGATGATATTCTTGCAAATGAACTTGACTCAAAACTTGGATCTGATGCCAAGAGAACAGTACAGAATGTTACATGCAAGCTCAAGGACAGCAACGGACAGTACACGGATGTCACAGCAAATGGATATGTGACTCCTGCAACAGGAACCATAGGAAATGGTGAAACAGTTATAAATGGAAAGCTTCCGAAGCTTGACGCTAATTCACAGTATGAGATCACATACGAGGTTATTGTCTCAGATATTGCCGATGACATCGGAAGCATAAATGTACACAATAAGAATTGTGTAGACGTGTCAGATGATTCACATGACGAGCATACTGATAACGACAGCAGTACATGGTACAATGCCGGCAAGTCTACAGCATCCATAAGTAAGACCGGTTCACTGTCAGGTGACAAGTCAACCATAACATGGACAGTAACCGTGAATGCGGATAAGAAGAAGAATCTGACAGGAATGTCAGTATCGGATATACTCACAAAGAATGGGACAGAGCTCACAGACGAAAAGACGTGCAGCGTATCCATAAATGACACAGATGTTTCAACCACTATCAATCTTCCTGCAAGCTTTGTGGAAGAGAATGGTAAACTTTATTTGACGGATGGAACTTCAAGGGTTGATGTGACAGAGAACAAATCCAAGATCGTGTTCACCTACACAACAGATTCATCCAAGCTTGATAAGCTGACTGATGTTTATAAGAATGTAGCGACAATAGAGAAGAACGGAGTTACGGACAGCGCCGAGGCGACTGTAGAGGTGGCCGGTGATTCAGTAAAGAAGGAATTCGTATCAGAGACGGAGAACGATGATACATATACCCTTGCATGGAAGTCTACAATATCTGGCGTTGACAAGCTCAATGCGAATGATACATATACTGACTCTGTAACATATGATAATGGAGCACTTCCAAAGCATTACTTTACGGCAGATCAGATAAACGGACTTACAATAGCTGGCCTCACAGAGGGAGTTGACTACAAGGTAAAGGTAACATACGCTGACTTCTCAAATGTATGGGCACCAACGCTTTCAACTATTGACAGCGTTGCAGATGTTCCGGCATCATCTGATAACTACATAATAGGATATACAATAGAATTCCTCAGAGATATAACAGGCACGGAGGAGACCCCGATAGATTATGTTATCACATATAATACGACAGTAAAGTCTGACAGCAAGTATACGGCAGTCAACAAGGGTACTCTTACTATTGATGGTTCATCCAAGACATCACAGGATTCACATCCTGTATCTGGAATAACGAAGGGGTCTGTTGTAGAGAAGTACAGCTACACTAATGGTACTGATGAGAAAGAAAGCATTGTAGTATATGACAAGGCTAACAATGTGTTCGTATATAAGGTAGTTCTCAACGGTGACTTTGCGTATGGAGATGGAGACAGACTTTCCTTTACAGATACACTTCCTGCAGGAACTGAGCTCGATACTACATACCTTAAGAGTGATATGCTTCCAGAGGGTGTAGGAGAGACTATTGGCCATGCTGGAATATATTTTGTTTCTTATTATGCAGATAATAAGACGAGACCTCAGACAGGTGCAAATAATTATATAGAGAACTTTAATGTGGCAAGCAACAGTATTAGTTTTGACATAAAGTCACTTGAGTTTTATACCAGAAATGTCAAGGTTGTTGTCTACTATGCAGTCAAGGTCACAAAGGATATATCATCCGTTGTTGGTGGCAGTGACGTGGAATTCACCAACAATTGTTCGGCAACAGTTGTCAGAACCGACGGTTCAACTAAGACCAAGGATGACAGCGCAAAGGTTACTGTGACTGGACCGAATATTACCAAAACTGCAGGAAACTATGATAATGACACCAACAGTATTGAATATACTGTGCATATCAATGAGAAGGGTGAGGCTCTTGGCAATACAGGATCCATAACTGTAGTTGACAAGTATGACTACAGCAATGCGGATGCAGTAAAGAGAGTATTTATCAAGGATGGTTCATTTAAGCTTCTGTACGCAGATACAGGCGCTGAAGTTCCGGCGGACAAATACAGCTATACATATGCAGATGATACGACAGCTAAGATGTCTACACTGACACTCACCATGCCGGATGAGACAAAGTTTATTCTGAAGTATACATATACTCTTGTATATACAGGTAAGCTTACAGCGGATGTTAAGAACAGCGTTGGTATTCTTGGATCTACAAGTTCGGCAGATTCGTCATCGACGGACACGAACATCAATGATCAGGATTCATCAATGGGAACTGATACAGAGCAGTTTAATCTTTCGATAATAAAAACTGACTCTATAATGACAGGAATCAAGCTTGCTGGTGCGAAGTTTGAGCTTTACAGATATGGTGATCCAAACAACAGTGCAGACACTAACTGGAATCTCATGGTACCTGGAAGCGATGAGGAAAGAGTAACTAACGAACAGGGAAGACTTACATTATCAAGTTTGTATTATAATTACTATTACAAGCTTATAGAGGTGGAAGCACCTGAGGGTTATGAGAAGCTCACAGATCCTATATACATATATGAGAACAATATCTCATCCAGCCTGACAGGACCGAAACCTGCTGAGGTGACAACTGATTCTATCTCAGACATAGTCCTTGACAGCAAAGGTTCACAGGATTATACACTGCCAGTAGATAACACTCCTGAGAACAGAAAGATAACTGTTAAAAAGGTATGGAAGGATGCCGCAGGTGGAACACTGAAGGATATTCCGGTTGACAGTATAACAGTTAAGATTTATGCATCAACTAATCCATCAAGTTATGACAAGAACACAGATCCTGTTGTAAAGACAATTACCTTAAATAGTGCAAATAAGTGGACAAGCGATGAGATAGAGCTTAAAGTAGCTGATGCAAATGGCAACTACCTCTACTACTTTGCAGAAGAGGATTTCGATAATGCTGATTACCAGGTCACAATAAGTAATAATGGAACAGCAACCGGAACGATCACCATCACGAACACCAACACAAAGGTGACAAATGAGACGATCGATATTCCTGTAACCAAGAAGTGGGATGACAGCGACAACATTCTGTCAGCAAGACCAAAGAACATCAAAGTTACACTTGCCACAGAGGATGCGGCGGGCAATATAACAAAGATCGTTGACAAGACACTTACACTCAATGATTCAAATAACTGGAGTGGAACATTTACAGATCTTGATAAGAAGGATGCCGATGGCAATCTTATCAACTACACTGTAGATGAGGATGACGTAGAAGGATATACAAGCGATGTTCAGCTCACAAAGGATGAGAACGATGTAGTTACCGCTGCAACGATCACAAACAAGCTGAATGTTGGAAGCCTTGTTATCACGAAGTTCTTCAGCGGAGACCTCGATGATACAAAGCTTACAGATGCACAGAAGAAGCAGATCACATTTACAATATCAGGCCCTGAGGGATACAAGGGACCTACAATCGTAACATATGATCAGTTTTACTTAGGAAGCTACGTTATCAATAATGCTCCATATGGAAAATACACTGTAACAGAGACAGGTGCAGCGTTTGATGGATATACACATAAAGTTACATATACTGTAGGTTCATCAACAGGCAATACGGCTGCGGATGTTGTTATTTCATCATCGTCATCATCACTTGTGACTGTGGCGAATGAATACAAGGCATTTATCACGGTAAGTGGAACCAAGGTTTGGGATGACAATAATAATCAGGATGGCAAGAGAGCTGAGGATATTAAAGTCCGTCTTATGAATGGAACGACTGAGGTCGCAAGTAAGACGGTTACCCCTGATGCGTCAGGTAACTGGTATTTCAGCTTTGCTGATCTTCCAAAGTACGATGATAACGGCAATGAGATAGCTTATACCGTTAAAGAGGATGCGGTTGCGGGTTATGATACCAAGATAACCGGCGACGTGAAGACTGGATTTGTAATCACCAACAGTCATACACCTGAGACAATTGATATCAGCGGAACAAAGACATGGAATGATGCAGATAACCAGGACGGAAAGAGAGCTCCTGAGATTACAGTAAGACTTCTTGCAAATGGCAATGAGGTTGCTTCAAAGAAGGTTTCAAAGAATGATAACTGGAAGTACAGTTTCACAGATCTTCCTAAGTATGACAACGGATCAGAGATCGTGTATACAATAACAGAGGATGCTGTTAAAGATTATACAACTTTGATAGATGGATATAACATCACCAACAGCTACACACCTGGTAAGACAAGCATTTCAGTGACAAAGGTTTGGGATGATAACAATAATCAGGATGGCAAGAGAGAAACCAGTGTTAAGGTCAAGCTCCTTGCTGATGGATCAGATGTTGCAGATTCAGAAGTAACACTGAATGCCGATAACAACTGGACAAACACATGGAACGATATTCCACTTAAGTCCGGCGGTAAGGATATAACATATACTGTTGAAGAGACAAGCAATGTGCCAGGATATAAGGCTGAAGTTACAGGAGATGTCAAGACAGGTTTCACTGTTACCAATAGTCATACACCTGAGACGATAGATATCGATGGAATAAAGACCTGGAATGATGCAAATGATCAGGATGGTAAGAGACCTAAGAGCATCACAGTAAATCTCCTTGCAAATGGTCAGACTTACAAGACAAAGACTGTTACAGAGGCAGAAGGTTGGAAGTACAGCTTTACAGGTCTTCCAAAGTACAGCAATGGTCAGGAGATAAAGTATACCATCACAGAGGACAGTGTGGAGGGATATACAGCAGCTCCAAATGGTTATGATATTACAAACACACATGTTCCAGAGACTACAGATGTCAATGTCACGAAGATCTGGGATGACGCTGGAAATCAGGACGGCAAGAGGGCAAAAGAAATCACTGTCAAATTATTTGCTGATGGCACAGAGGTTGCCGGTTCAGAGGTAACTCTTAAAGAGGACAACAACTGGACGTATACATGGAAAGATCTTGCAGTTTATAAGAACGGTACAGCTATAGGTTATACAGTAGATGAGACAGCCACAGTGACCGGATATACGAAGAAGGTCACGGGTGATGCCAAGACAGGATTTGTCATAACAAACAGCTACATACCAGAGACCATCAATATAGCTGGTACAAAGACATGGGATGATGCAAACAATCAGGATAGAAAGAGACCTGAGAGCATCACTGTAAATCTTCTTGCGGATGGTCAGTTATACAAGACAAAGACTGTTACAGCTGAAGAAGACTGGAAGTATAGTTTCAAAGATCTTCCAAAGTATAGTGGTGGCAACAAGATCATTTATACCATCACAGAGGATGCGGTCGGTGATTATGCAACCGTAATAGACGGATATAACATTACAAACACATATACACCGGCAAAGACAAGTGTATCAGTCACAAAGAGCTGGGATGATGCAGACAATCAGGACAGAAAGAGACCTACGAGTGTAACGGTTCAGCTACTTGCGAACGGAATAGCAGTAGATGGCTCAGAGACTATATTAAGCGCAGATAACAACTGGACACATACATGGACAGACCTTGATGTGAACAAGGATGGAGCTGCGATAGCTTACACTGTAGAAGAAACAGATATTACTGAAGGATATACTCCAGTGATAACCGGAGATATGACAACAGGATACACAGTTACGAACAGCTACACACCAGAGACGACATCGGTAAAGGGTATTAAGATCTGGGACGACGGTGAGAATCAGGATGGTATCAGACCTCCAAGTATCACAGTCAACCTGCTTGCAAACGGAACAAAGATCAAGAGTCTTGAAGTCACAGCAGCAAATGACTGGAAGTTTAGTTTTACAGACCTTCCTAAATATGCAGAAGGATCAGAGATAACATACGAAGTAACTGAGGATGCTGTTTCCGAATACACTACAGCTGTGACAGGAGACGCAGAAAACGGATATACATTTACCAATAGTCACACGCCTGAAACGATCAATATAGAAGGAACAAAGACCTGGAACGATGCAAACGATCAGGATGGCAAGAGACCAGGAAAGATTACGGTAAATCTTCTTGCAGATGGAGACATATATGCTACGAAGGAAGTAACAGAGGCAGATGGTTGGAAGTACAATTTCACGGATCTTCCAAAGTACAAAAATGGCAATAAAATCACGTACACCATCACAGAGGATGCTGTTGAGGACTATCAGACACTTGTCAACGGATATGATATCACGAACAGTTATACGCCAGGAAAGACAAGTGTATCAGTTACAAAGGCCTGGGATGATGCTGATAACCAGGATGGCAAGAGAGCTAGAAATATAAAAGTAAGACTTCTTGCCGACGGAAACGTAGTTGCAGATTCTGAGGTGGATCTCAGTGATGCCAACAACTGGAGTCATACATGGAGTGATCTTGATATCAATAAGAGTGGATCACCTATTGAATATACTGTTGAAGAGATTACATCGGTTGAAGGATATGCAACAGTTATCACAGGATCTGCGAAGACCGGTTATATCATCAAGAACAGTTACACACCAGAGACAACTTCAATAAGTGGTAAGAAGATATGGAATGATGCAAATGATCAGGATGGTAAGAGACCAGGAAAAATCACAGTAAATCTTCTTGCAAACGGAGTGAAGGTGGCTGATAAGGAAGTTACAGCTGCGAACGGCTGGAAGTACAGCTTTACAGATCTTCCAAAGTACGCAGGTGGCAACGAGATCACATACAGTATCACAGAAAATGCTGTTGAGGATTATCAGACACTTGTAAATGGATATGATATCACGAACAGTTACACACCAGGAAAGACAAGTGTATCAGTTACAAAGGCTTGGGATGATGCCGACAATCAGGACGGCAAGAGAGAGAGTTCAGTAAAGGTTGAACTTCTTGCTGATGGAACTCCTGTCGTTGGATCAGAAACAACTCTCAGTGCTGACAACAACTGGACATATACATGGGCAGGACTTGATGTCAAGAAGAGTGGTGTGAATATCGTCTACAGTGTAAGAGAGATAACCGCAATTGATGGATATACAACCACAGTCACAGGCGATGCTGAGACAGGATTCACAATAAAGAACAGCTATACACCAGAGACGACATCAGTGAGCGGCAGCAAGACATGGGATGATGCGGACGATCAGGATGGCAAGAGACCTGGAAATATCAAGGTAAACCTTCTTGCAGATGGCAGCGTATATGCTACAAAGACGGTAACCGAGGCAGAAAACTGGGAGTATAGTTTTACAAATCTTCCAAAGTATAGAGATGGTGGAATTCAGATCAAGTATTCTGTATCTGAGGTTGATGTACCAGAATATACAGGTGAGGTTACAGGTTATAATATCACGAACAGTTACACACCGGGAAAGACAAGTGTATCAGTTACAAAGAAGTGGAGTGATAATGATAACCAGGACGGCAAGAGAACACCTAGCGTAATGGTTCGTCTTCTGGCTGATGGACAGGTTGTAGCTGGCTCTGGGGTAACACTCAGCAAGGCAAATAACTGGACACATACATGGAATGCTCTTGACGAGAAGAAAAATGGACAGACCATCGACTACACAGTTGAGGAGACTACAACTATAGATGGTTACACAACAGTCATAACAGGAAATGCAGCTGATGGATATGTGGTTGACAATCAGCACACACCTGAGACGATCAATGTATCAGGTACTAAGACGTGGGTTGATGACGATGATCACGATGGTCAGAGACCAGATTCAATAACAGTTAAGCTTCTTGCAGATGGTACTGTTATAAAGAGCCTCGTGGTTACAGCAGATACTGACTGGAATTACAGCTTTACAGATTTACCAAAGTACAAAGATAATGGAACCCTGATCAAGTATTCTGTATCAGAGAATGCTGTTTCGGGATACAAGGCATCTGTTACTGGATATGACATAACAAACACATACAAGCCAAATGTTATAAAACTTACCAAGACCATAAATGGAGATATTACAGCAGATGATGCAGCGACAAATGTAAAGTTCAATGTTACAAACAATGCAGGCTACAGTAAGATCATAAAGCTTACAGACTCTGAGGTTGCAAAGCTTGGAAATGGCAAGTATGAGATAACTCTTGTAAATGTGCCGGATGGTACATATACAGTTGAGGAAACATCATATGCATATGATGGAGCAGCGGTAACAGTCAGCTATACTGTGGATGGAATAGACGGTGAAGGAACAGAGGCATCCGGAATAACACTTATTGGTGGAAATACAGCCGATGTAGAGTTCGTTGATACCTACAAGCTTGGCACTGTCAAGTTCACTAAGGCTGGACTTTATAAGGAGTCATGTGCTGAAGACCCTGATGATGTAAAAATGCTTGATGGTGTAGAGTTTGCGCTCTATGAGGGTACAGATACAGAGTGTGAGAATCCTGTAATGACAGCAACAAGTGTAAATGGTGTTGTGACATTCAAGGATCTTAAGATTGGTACGTATCTTGTAAAAGAGAGTAAGACTATCGGAGATTATATTATCGATAACACAGTCTACACAGCAGAGGTAACAGAGGCAAACATTGACACTTATGCAGTGTTAAATGGTGTTCAGGATAACACACTGATAAATGATCTTCCTAGAACAGATCTCAAGATAGAGAAGGTTGCAGAGGAGAACAATGGCATAAAGCTTCCAAATTCAGTATACGGACTCTACAAGGAGAACGAGAATGGTGAGGAAGAGCTTGTCGCTAAGGCTACAACAGACAGCAACGGAGTTCTCAAGTTTGACGGTATTTTGATCGGCACAGAGTATACGATCAGAGAGATACAGGCGCCGGATGGATACTATGTATCTGAACAGCCAATATCAATCAAGTTCAAGAAAGATGAGAACGGAAAGATTACAGTTGAATCATTTGACGGTGGTTTTAATACTGACACAGGTAAAGTCACAGCCAGAGTTGATGAGAATGGAAACATTACATGGCTTGAACCTTCAGTAAAATACAGCTTTGAGAAAGTAGATGAGGATGGTGTTCCTGTAAAGGGCGCAACACTTCGACTCGAGGATGCTGATGGAAAACTCATTGATGAGTGGGTAACAGATGGCAGTGCGCATGAAGTCAACAATGTACTTGTAATTGGCAAGATCTATGCACTCATAGAGGTTAAGGCTCCTTCGGGCTATGACAAGGCTGATGATATACTGTTCACAGTTTCTGATGATAAGGTTGCAGCTGGCGAGGATATTGTTGTTACTATCACAATGGTTGATAAGAAGACAACAACGACCGAGACTACGGAAACCACAGAGACAACCGAGACAACACAGACAACTGAGACTACTGAAATAACAACAGAGGACAAGAACAAGCCGGATACTGGTGACAGAGCTCCTGTTGTACCAATAGCAGTTGTGCTCTTAATAAGTCTTGCCGGATGCGGTGTTATTGTGGCATCTAAAAAGAGAAAAGATAATCAGAGCAGCAAGTAATACAAAGCTGTGACATGTCCCCCGGGAATATCACCTTATATGGTGGTATTCTGGGGGATTTTTTTGTTCATAAAACAGCAGTTACATTCATATGCTATATATAGAAAATGACCGTAGATCTATTGTGTTTACAGTAATGTAATTATGTAAATAAATAGCATGTCAGGAGGATGTATGGAGGAGTATCAGGTATATCAGGATATCAAGGCGAGAACAAACGGAGAAATATACATCGGCGTAGTTGGACCGGTAAGAACAGGAAAATCAACATTCATAAAAAGATTTATGAACCAGATGGTTATTCCTAACATTTCAGGGGAAAATGACAGGCAGCTTGCACAGGATGAACTGCCGCAGTCGGCATCAGGAAAGACCATAATGACGACTGAGCCGAAATTTATACCAAAGGAAGCTGTATCAATCAATGTTGCTGACAATCTGGATATGAAGGTAAAGATGATCGATTGCGTGGGATATGTCGTCAAGGATGCCGAGGGTCAGTTTGAGGATGGCAAGGAGAGAATGGTGAGAACGCCGTGGTTTGACTATGACATTCCGTTTTCCAAGGCGGCGGAGATAGGCACAAACAAGGTTATAAATAACCATTCAACTGTTGGGATTGTTGTGACCACGGATGGCAGCTTTGGTGAGCTTCCGAGGGAGAGCTATCTTGAAGCTGAGCAGAAGACTGTTGATGAGCTGAAGGCCATTGGGAAGCCATTTGTCATTCTTCTCAACACCGACAAACCATCCAGCAGTCAGACAGCCGCGCTCTCGGCAGAAATGAGCGATACATATGGTGCAAGTGTTATTCCGGTAAACGTGGAGCAGCTCAGAGAATCGGATATTACATATATTTTTACAGAACTTCTTATGAGCTTCCCTGTCACATCTATATATTTTGAGATACCGAAATGGCTTGAGGTTGTCGATGATGACAATGAGATCAAGAGCAGCGTTATATGTGATGCAGTCCAGATAATGGCGGCTGCAGACAGCCTGAGGGATATCGATCATATGGACTACCCTGAGAATGAATATGTCAAGAGATATAAGTGTTCCAGCATAAATATGGCGGATGGATGTGTGAATATAGACGTCGATATCTACGATAATTATTATTACGCAATGCTGTCAGATATGATGGGCGCAGATATAACAAACGAGTACGATTTTATCACTGAGCTCAAATCCATGGCAGATAATCGTAAGTATTGTGTGAGTGTCATGGGAGCGCTTGAGCAGGTGAACAATGGAGGTTATGGCCTCGTTATGCCGGATAAGTCGAATGTCCAGCTCGGAAGTCCTGAGGTTATAAAGACCGGAGGAAAATTTGGAGTGAAGATATCGGCAAGCGCGCCATCGGTACATATGATCAAGGCGAATATCACCACCGAGATCATGCCGCTTGTGGGAAGCAAGGAGCAGGCGGATGATCTTGTTACATACATATCTGACAACAGCGATGATGGAGATATGTGGGGAGTTAATATATTTGGCAAGACCATAGAACAACTCGTTGACGATGGACTTAACAACAAAGTCAGCAAGATAGGTGCGGAGAGTCAGCAGAAGCTTCAGAATACCATGGAGAAGATCGTAAATGACGGAAATGGCGGAATGGTGTGCATAATAATATAAGATTGCATATTTATGGCAGGCTATGTTAAAATGTCTAAGGTGTTCTGGTGGATGCCTTAGACATTTGATTGTCCGGGCATGGAACATTATGGTGGTTATCAATTCAGGATGGAGACGTACATATGTCTGCGATAGATGTAAAGCTTAATGTATTTGAGGGTCCACTGGATCTTCTTTTGCATTTGATAGAGAAAAACAAAGTCAATATATACGATATTCCGATCGTCACTATCACAGAGCAGTATCTGGAATATGTGAACAACATGGAGGAAGAAGATCTTGACGTCATGAGCGAATTTCTGGTCATGGCGGCGACTCTGATCAAGATCAAGTCCAAGATGCTCCTGCCGAAGGATGAGGAGGATCCTGAGGATGAAGAGGATCCTAGAGAAGAGCTCGTCAGACGACTGCTTGAGTACAAGATGTACAAGTATGCTGCCGGTGAACTGAAGGATCTGGAGATTGAGGGAAACAAGGCATTTTTCAAGAAGGCGACCATACCGGCTGAGGTGAAGAATGTCAAGCAGGAGGTCGATCCTTATGAGTTGATCTCCAAGGCTGATGTGGATCTCCAGAAGCTCAATGAGATATTCAAATCGGTTATGCGTAAGCAGGTCGACAAGGTAGATCCGATACGAAGCAAATTCAAAGAGATCGAGAGGGAGGAGATTTCCCTTGAGGAGAAGATGGCGGAGGTAAGAGAAGAAGTCAGAGGACTGGAGGGCATAAACTTCAGGACACTGCTTGAGATGCAGGCATCAAAGATGAATATCATAGTCACATTCCTTGCCATACTTGAGCTTATGAAGATAGGCGCAATAGCGATCAGACAGGAAGATATATTCGGAGAGATAATCATTGATTCTCTGGATACTATATAGAGATGAGGTAACGATGAATAACGAAGATTTACAGAATGAGGAAATAGATGAAGTAAATACCCCTTCAGAAGAGAATGAGGAGGCCAGGACGGACAAGGAGTACAGTGACGATTATCTCACATCCGCCATCGAGGCTATACTTTTCTCAGTGGGTGAGTCTGTATCGATCGACAGACTTGCCTCAGCTCTTGAGATGGACAAGAGGAAGCTTACAAAGCAGCTTGAGGGTATCATATATAATTACAACAACAGCGACAGGGGTATCAGGATCATAGATCTTGACGGTTCGCTTCAGCTCTGTACGCGCAACGAATACTATGGAATTCTCGCCAAGGTTGTCAATACACCGAAGAAGCTTTCCCTCACGGATGTTGTTCTTGAGACTTTGTCTATAATTGCATACAAACAGCCGATAACAAGGCCCGAGATCGAGGCTATAAGAGGAGTTTCATGTGTACATGCCATAAACAAGCTCATAGAGTACAATCTCGTGCAGGAGGTTGGAAGACTTGATGCTCCTGGACGACCTATCATGTTTGGAACAACAGAGGAATTCCTCAGATGCTTTGGAGTGTCATCGACAAATGATCTTCCGATGATAAGCCCTGATAAGATAGAGGACTTCAAGAAAGAAGCGCTGGAGGAAGCAGATTTCACGCTCAGTGTAGATACGACATCCGAAGAATAACAGACATGTTCCTGTAATATAATATCATGACCAATATTATGAGGATATGACGGTATATGCATATGTTTTCTACAGGAAAAAGATCACGCATAAGGCGGTTTATGTTGCTTGTTGCAGCCTGGACTGCAGCAAGTCTGGTAATACAGTTTCTCGTTGGTAACAATATATTTATAAAAGCGTATGCTGAGGAAGACAATACAGCGGATGTACAGCTATTTGCCAGAAATGCGATTCTGCTGGATGGGGAGACTGGAGATATACTATATGACAAATGTAGTGATGAGCACAGACCCAACGCCAGCACGACCAAGATACTTACATGCATACTTGCAATCGAGTGCGGGAATCTGGCGGATGATGTGACAGCTTCATCCTATGCATCCAAGATGCCTGAGGTCAGACTTGGGGTTCGTGACGGCGAGAAGTACACACTTGAAGACATGTTGTACGCCATGATGCTCGAGAGCTACAACGACGCCGCTGTAGTCATAGCGGAACATATCGGTGGCAGTGTACAGCACTTTGCGGAGATGATGAACGCAAAGGCTGAGGAGATAGGCTGCCATTCTACATATTTTATCACGCCAAATGGTCTGGATGCCCAGGATGAAAATGGCGTCCATGGCACCTCCGCGGAGGATCTTGTCAGGATCATGAGGTATTGTATTCTTATTTCACCCCAAAAGGATGAATTTCTGAAGATTACCCGAACAAAATCATACACATTCACTGATAATACCGGAAATAGAACATTTGCATGCATTAATCACAATGCATTTCTCGATATGATGCCATGCGCATTGTCAGGAAAGACCGGCTTTACCTGCGATGCTGGATATTGCTATATAGGAGCTGCGGAGGTTGAGGGACATACATATATATGGGCTCTCCTTGGCTGCGGATGGCCGAATAATAAGACTTATAAATGGAAAGATTCCAGGGCACTTGTGGCATTTGCGCAGGAACACACCATATACACGGAGCTTAAGGCGCCTGCTTCGCCTGACATCAGGATAACATATTCATCGGGCTCGTCGGCAGATGGAAGCACAGCGACAAAATGCAGGCTGAACAGGACTGTGACAGCATCTGAAGGTAGTATACAGTATGTATACAAAGTCTCGGATACATTAAAGGCACCTGTGCATAAAGGCGCTGTGGCCGGTTCGCTTGAAGTGTACCTGGACGATGAACTTATAGATGTTGAGAATGTTATTGTGTCCGAGGAGATAGCAGATGTGACATTTAAGGATGAGATAATAAAAGTTTTATATCGTGCTGCAATGTAACATTTGCCTGGCACAGGCATATCCTAAATTATCAATAATATAAGGGCGGTGCACTGAGGTATGGATATGGATTGTGTATACTACGTGGTAGGCGGTGACAGGAGAAGCTGCTATATGTCTCTCAGTCTGGCGGAGAAAGGCAGTAATGTGTTTCATTTCGATCCATATGATGCCGATCTGCTGAGACATTCGCCGGTCACCATTATTTCGGGGGCTTCAGGAGTGGGCTTTCGCAGACTGATAGAGGGCGAATGTGCGTCTCCATCTGTAGAAATGCTGAAAGCTATCATTCTTCCTGTGCCTGTTACGAGGGATGGTGAATTTGTCAACGGCAGAACCCTTCTCACCGTGAACAGCATTCTGGAATGCAGCAAGGAATTTGACATTGTGTTTGGAGGCGGGATAGGCAAATATATGTCTGATACAAACGAAAATAGTCCTTATGTATTTGATTTTCTTGCAGACGATGTTGTGGCCGAGAGAAATGCAGTTGCAACCGCGGAGGGGGCAGTCTGCGATGCGGAGGAGCTGTCTGATATTAATATAGACGGAAGCGTATGTCTGGTGACGGGATTTGGCAAATGTGCCAGGGTTCTTGCCGAAAGGCTTGCATCCTGGGGAGCAGATGTAATAGTTATGGCAAGACGTCCAAAGCAGAGGAGTGATGCGGCGCTCATAGGCTACAAGGTTATGTCATTTGAGGATATTCCGATATATAAGCATATACTGTCAGAAGTGGATTTTTGCTTCAATACAGTACCTGCGAGAGTTGTATGTGAAGATATCCTGTCTCTGCTCAGCAGACATGCGGTTGTAATAGATATAGCATCTATGCCGGGAGGGGTGGATTTTGATTATTGCAAGGAACATGATATTCCTTATAAACACAGCCTGGGAATCCCGGGTAAGCTGTCTCCAAAGACCTCGGGGATGATTCTTGCCGATGCAGTGATAGAGGCAGTGTCGGCTCACCGCTGAAATGGATTTGTATGAACTGACGCTTAATAAATAGGAGTGTATATAACATGGATTTATCAAAGTGCAATGTAGGTATGGCTATAACCGGTTCATTTTGTACCTTTGATAAGATTAAGATAGAAATAAAGAAAATGGTTGAGATGGGAATAAATGTGTATCCGATATTCTCGCCTCACTCCGCAGAGTACGACACAAGATTTGGAAAAGCTGACAAATTCGTAAATGACGTTGAGACGATAGCAGGGCGAAAGGGTATTTACACTATACAGGAGGCTGAGCCTATAGGTCCCAAGGCCTATCTTGATGCGCTGGTCATAGCACCTTGTACCGGAAACACCATCGCCAAGCTGACAAATGGAATAACAGACACATCGGTTCTCATGGCTGCGAAGGCACATCTGAGGAACAATAAGCCGCTCATCATATCGGTTTCGACAAATGATGCCATGGGTATGAACTTCAAGAATATCGGCCAGCTCATGAACATGAAAAATATTTATTTTGTTCCATTTGAACAGGATAACTGTGTGAAGAAACCCAATTCACTCATAAGCAGACTTGATCTCATCCCAGCCACCATAGAGGAGGCTCTTGAGGGAAGGCAGATACAGCCGGTTCTCATAAAGTAGTTTTACTGCACCCGATAGGGTATAAGTTTGTTGCTTATTGCGGCTATTATACCCCATCGGGTGTAGTTTTGTTTTATATAATATTTTTTATACCCGTTATGGTATAAAAAATATTATATTTGATTGAAATTATACCTTATCGGGTGTAATATATAAGGAGAATAGCGTATAAGAAGAATCACGTGTAAGAGGAATCACGTGTAGGAGGAATCACATATAAGAGGTAATAACGATGAATAAGATAGCTGAATTTATAAAGACTAACAGAAAAGAAGCGGGTCTTACACAGGAAGAATTCGCAATAAGATCAGGCCTCGGACTCAGATTTGTCCGCGAACTTGAACAGGGGAAAGAAACTGTGCGTATGGACAAGGTCAATGAAGCTCTTGCAATGTTCGGCATGGAGGCGGTTCCAGGGAGAAAGGATGATTGATGGTGGATAATACTTTTAGAACGGCTTATGTATATATAAGAAATGAATTTGCGGGAATTTTATGTGAGACCGACGAGGGATATACATTTTCTTACGATGAAGAATATCTTGATAGAGAAAATGCCAGTGCTGTATCACTTACCATGCCATTGTCGAAGGACATGTATCGATCCAAGACTTTATTTTCTTTTTTTGATGGACTCATCCCCGAGGGCTGGCTGCTTGATGTGGTCAGTAGAAATTGGAAAATAGATGTAAGGGACAGGTTTGGATTGCTGCTTGTTGCATGCCGCGATGCGATAGGCAATGTAAGTGTCAGGGAGGATCGCATATGAATTGTTTGTGCTGTGGAAAAACTTTGAAAAATGACGACGGAACAGGCTGGCATAAAGCTTGTGTGAAGAGATTTTTTATGACGACTAAGCTGCCAGACATAGATATAGATGATCAGAAACTAAAAGTTCTTGCAGAGGAAAGTATAAACAAGGGGTATACGGTCCCGGGTGTACAGAAGAAACTGTCGTTACACCTGCTTTCTGAACCAGGTAATCCAAGACTTACATTGGTAAACTACCCAACAGGATATATACTTAAACCTCAGGTTGATCAATTTAAAGCGATGCCTGAAGCGGAGCAGCTTGTGATGTCTATGGCTGATATGATAGGAATTTCAACGGTGCCGCATGCATTGATCAAAGGAAATGGGCAGATGGCATATATTACTAAAAGAGTGGATAGGATATTCGAGAAAACAACTGTTGAAATGCTTGCAATGGAAGATTTCTGTCAGTTGGACTATCGTCTTACACAGGACAAATATAAAGGTTCATACGAGCGATGTGCAAAGATCATAGAAAAATATTCAAGTCGTGTAGGTCTGGATATGGCAGAATTCTATATGAGAATTGTATTTTCTTTCGTGACTGGCAATTCCGATATGCATTTGAAGAATTTTTCGCTTATTGAAACAGAGGTGGGAAGCGGAGATTATGTTCTCTCACCAGCCTATGATCTGCTGCCGATAAATGTTATCATGCCTGAGGATACAGAGCAATTGGCGATACCGATGAATGGGAAAAAGAGAAATGTGAGAAGAAAAGATTTCCTTATATTTGCTGATGTATGTGGTTTAAGTCGGATATCAGCGGAGAAGATGATAAGTTTGGTAGTTAAAAATAAGGATAAAATGAAAAAGATGTGTGACGAATCTTATATACCTGAAAAAATGAAATCAGACTTCAATCATTTGATTGAGGAAAGAATGCTGATTTTGGCAGATTGATAAAAATTTAATATAATACGAAATCCCAGAAGTTACTTACTATCGAAATGTGATTCGAAATGTGACTTCTGGGATTTTTGTTGACTGACATAAGATAGTCCTGTAAAATATTTATTGTGAGACAGGGAGTATCACAATATAACTTTGGAGTGAAAAGTAATATATGAGAGATCCGGAAAAACTGAAAGAGGAAATGGACGAGCGCAAAAGAAAGATCCTTGATGTTGCATTTGAGCTGTTCGTAGACAAGAAGATAGAGGCGGTGAGCATGGGAGATATCGCAAGGGCTGCCGACGTGGGAAGGGCTACATTGTTTAGGTACTATCCAAGTAAGCTTGAGCTGGTCATAGCGGTATGTGCTGATCAGTGGAAGAGATACCTGGATGGCCTGGACGCGAGAAGACCTATATCGTCTGTACATGACATACCAGCCATAGACAGACTGAGATTTACCATGGACAGCTACATAGATATGTATCAGCATCACAAGGCATTGCTCAGGTACAATGACAACTTCAACTACTATGTGACACATGAAGGCAAGAACAATGATCAGCTTGTAGATTTTCACAGTTCACTGTATTCGGTGGATACAAGACTTCACATGATGTACGAGAAAGCGAGGGTGGACAAAACTATCCGGACAGACATACCGGAAGCAGAATTCATGCGTGTCACCGTCCACTCCATGATGACGGCCTGCGCTCATTATGCGGAGGGCTTCATATGGGGATCGGACGACAACAAGGACTACACGGACGAGCTGATAATGATTAAGGAAATGATACTTGATTACGCAACAAAAGGGATAAAGTAACAGAATTCACAGGAGAGACTGTTATGGAAATGGAGGTATGGAATGAGAAAGGGATTAGTATTTAAGAAGGGAATTATATTTGCACTTGCTGCAGCGGTGGTTACGTCGCCTGCGCCGGTGATCACAAAGCAATGGAACGACATTGAGACCGGTGATGATGTAACGAAAACATATGTATATGGTAAAGCCGCTTTAAAAGAAGATTTAACGATTGCAAGTGGAGAAAGCATAGAATTTGAGAGTAGTGCAAGCATCACCAATCTGGACAAGCTTATTGTTGAAGATGGAGCCACAATTCTGGTAGATGGAGCTGAACACAAACATAATACAAACGGTGATATTACATACATTTGGCAAGATGACAAAGAACATACAAAAGGAGTAGCATGCAAAGACTGTCCGATCGGATATGTGACTAAAGAGACGGAAGCACACAATTATAATTCGCAGGGATTTTGTACAGATTGCGACGCATATCAGCCGGCGGTGCTCACTACGGACAAGTATGATATTAATGAGGACGGGACAAAGGATGCGGTTTACGAGATCAGTAATGCAGGTCAGCTCTACTGGTTTGCCGGACTTGTAAATGGCACACTTTCAGGCGTAGCGCAGAATAAATCAGCCAATGCAGTCCTGACAGCGGATATTGTTGTGAATGCAAATGTTCTGAAGTCGGATGGAACCTTGAATGAGGGAACATTTAAGGAATGGACACCGATTGCAACTAGCGCAAGTCCATACACTGGTATATTTGATGGACAAAACCACACAATCAGTGGATTGTATTTCAATCAAGAGAATAGTTATGATGTAGGATTGTTCGGTCGTAACAATGGTAAGATTGCCAATGCAGGTATTTTGGATTCTTATTTCTATGGTACCAGCAAGGTAGGAGGCATGTGTGGAAATAATTATACCGGAACTATCTCAAACTGTTATAATACCGGCAGCGTTAGTGGTATAGGAACAGCAGGAGGCGTGAGTGGATATAATTATACCGGAAGCATCACAAACTGTTATAATACCGGAAACGTCAGTGGTAGTAGCGGTTTTGTAGGAGGCGTGAGCGGATATAATAGTAAAGGAACTATCATAAACAGTTATAATGCCGGCAGCGTCAGTGGCTTAGAATATGTAGGAGGCGTGAGCGGAATTAATTATACCGGAAGCATCACAGACTGCTATAATATCGGTAGCGTCAGTGGTAGCGAAGGTAATGTGGGAGGTGTGAACGGATATAATGACGGAGGAACCATCACAAATAGTTATAATGCCGGTAGCGTCAGTGGTACAGAACGTTATGTAGGAGGCGTGAGCGGATATAATGACGGAGGAACTATCACAAACTGCTATAATGTCGGTAGTGTTGGTGGTAGTGGATATGTAGGAGGCGTGAACGGATGGAATAAAGGAATTATCACAAACTGTTATAATACCGGTAGTGTCAGTGGTACAGGGGTTAATGTAGGAGGTGTGATCGGACGTAATGAATCCAATGCAAGCATTACAAACTGTTATTACGGCAGCACTATTTATACTGGAAATGCGATAGGCGCGAATGACGGAACCACTGAAAAGGTTGAAGGTAAAACGACAGAGCAATTCAAAACAGGTGAAGTTGCGTATCTCCTGCAGAACGGTCAGTCAGAAGAAATCTGGGGACAGACCATCGGAACAGACACCTATCCTGTATTACATGGTCCGAAGGTATATAAGAGCATAACTTATATGGGCTGTAACGATTCATCTGAAATTGCCTCGGTGTCATACAGCAATGAGAAAAAGGATGTATTTGGCAAACATAACTTCGAGGATGGCATATGCAGATACTGCGGTGAGAAACTTGCAGCGACAGTCACAAAAGGTGATGAGACTATATCCTGTGTTTCACTGCCAGAAGCAATAAGTTATGCCGAAAACATGCCGGACAGTGTTGTCACCGTTATGGAAGATACAAATACAGCTCTTGATATAAACAATCCCGATTCTGATTTTACTATAGACATAAATGGACATAAGACAGATGATATTGATGTAAAAAACGGAAAAATAACGATAATTGATTCTAAGACGGGAGGAGACGTAAAAGGTCATTTAGATATAAAAAAAGATTCAACAGTAACAATTGGTAATGTAAAAATTTCGGGAACGATACATACTATGGGTCAATTGATACTAAATGGTGGAGATATAAACAAGATAATTCTAGCTGATGAAACAATAAAATTATACTTTAACAACAGTGATATAAAAATCAATGACGGAATATATTTGTATGGAATATACGGAGAAAAAATAATTATAAATGCAGAGCCTCATAATGTTATTCCGATTGTTCTGGATGGAATAGGTGTACAACAAGGTGCTGCATATGCTGTAGCAGGTGATGGCATTGCGTTAAAGTCAGATTGGTTCAACGCATCATCAGATGATTCTATAATTGATCTGTCAACAAGTATAGAAGATAATAAGCTTAGAATTGGAGCATTGCTGAACGATAAAGTATATGCAGAGTTAGATGAAAATAAAAACATCATCTACTCCGGAAGTGAGTTAAAACCATCTGTAAAGGTATATTATAATTGGGACAATATGTTTTCTGTACAGCTAAAAGAAGGCTCAGATTATAATGTAACGTATTCCGACAATATCAACGCTGGCACAGCGACTGCGATTGTAACAGGAATCGGTGCTTACTCAGGAACAAAGAACGTGACATTTACCATTGAGCCAAAGAAGATCAGCAGTCCAACATTTGACGGACTTAAGCCTGAGTACACATACACAGGACAGAAGGTAGAGCCTGAGTTTGCTCTTATGGACGGTGAGACAGTCATTCCTTCAAGCGAATATGAAGTATCTTACAGTGATAACACAGAAGTTGGAACAGCAACGATAACCATCACGGATGCCACGGGCGGAAATTACGATATAAACTGCAAGGCTGAATTCGATATAGTTAAAGCTGATCCGGTTATAAGTGAACTTCCGGTGGCAGATCCGATAAGTTACGATCCACACAAAACCTTAAATGAAGCAAGCATTTCGGGCGGAGCCGTAATCGGAGTTTCAGGAGAAAACATAACCGGAACATGGAGCTGGGCTGACGATTCCACAGTTCCTGTGGTTGATGTAACAGACTATGATGTAGTATTTACCCCGGATGACCAGAAACACTACAATTCGATCAGGGGAACTATTCAGGTAAATGTCTTAAAGGCCAATGTAAACATAGCTGATCTGCCGACAGCAAGTGCAATAACATATGGCGACAGCCTTGCAAAGTCTGTTTTATACGGAGGAACAGCATATTTTGACGGTATTAACAAGGTTGAGATATTTGGAACATTTGCATGGAAGGATGATTCTCTAAAGCCGTTTGTATCTGACAGTGACAAGACGCTGTACACCGTTGTATTTACGCCGGCTGACAGTGTGAATTACAACACAGCAGAAATTGAGATCACGGTAAATGTGAGCAAGGCTGCAATGCCGAATCTGCTGTTAAGTGTAGATAATACACATAAGACCGTTGGAAGTATCGCACTTCCGGGAGACTGGGTATGGCTTGCTGCTGACACAGCCACTGCGATAAAGGCAGGCGGATCAGTGGTGGCAACAGCTGTATACGCTGGCGATGACAAGGAAAACTATGACAGCACAGAGCTAAAGGTAACCATATACAGAGCACCATGTTCAGATGGTAAGACTGTAAAGTATACACTAAAAGGAGAGAAGGCTCCAACCTGCACAAAGGCAGGAACAGGACATACAGAGTGCTCAGTCTGCGGCGATGTCATGAGCACAGGTGTGTGTGTAAAGGAACTTGGACATAAGTGGAATTCCGGCAGGGTAACAAAGAAACCTACATACACAGCAGCCGGTGTGAGGACATACACATGTACCGTGTGCAAGGCTGCGAAAACAGCAAGTATTGCCAAACTTGCAACAACTGATATAAGCAAAAAGACAAGCAAGATCACGGTTTCCGGAATAGAGAACAAGATCTACAATGGAAGAGCGCACACCCAGAGATCGCTTGTTGTCAAGGCTGGCACAAAGACGCTCAGACTGAACAAGGATTACACTGTCACCTACAGCAAGAACAAAGCGGTGGGCAAGGCAAGTGTGACAATATGTGGTAAGAATGCATATTCTGGTAAAATAACAAAGACATTTGCCATAGTAAAGGCTGCTAAGGGAAAGACATATACAGTTGGAAAGTTCAGGTACACAATAACCGGAGCAAAGGCAGACGGCACAGGAACAGTTGCAATTGCCGGAACAACGTACTCAAGGTCAGATAAAAGATTTGCATCACTGACCATCGCAGACACTGTAGTTATAGGTGATGTAAGGTTTAAGATAACATCTGTAAGCGCAAATGCATTCAGCAGATACACTGCTCTTAAGAATGTCACTATCGGCAACAATGTGACAAGCATAGGGGCAAACGCATTTTTATCATGCAAAAACCTTAAGAAGATGACGATAAAGTCAGCTAAGCTCAAGAGCGTTGGCGCAAAAGCCTTCAGTGGAACATACAGCAAAATTACATTTGCAGTACCTAGGAATAAGGCCACAGCATACAAGAAACTGATAAAGAAGGGCAGTCCTTCTGCGAAAGCAATCTATAAATAACAAATATATAAATTGCCTGTAAAAACAAGACTTTCAGAACTCTTGTACATGCAGCGTATTCGCCATTTTCGATACGCCGCATGTATACAGAAGTCTGGAAGTCTTTTTATATGTCAAGGACAATAGCATATTTTCTCAGCCAGTGATCAATCTGAAGAAGATATGCCATCATCTGAGGTCCTGCCATGAGCTGACCGAACCACGGCCTGCCGTAATCCTTTGGCGCGTTTATGAAGTTTTTCACATATTCTCTGTCGATGAGAGGCAGAAGAGGACTTTCCGGATCATTTAGCACGCAGAGAAGCCTCTTTGCAAGCTCCTGTTCATAATGAGGGTCATATGACTTTGGATATGGGCTTTTCTTTCTGTACATGATCTCGTGCGGTACGTAATCCTTCATGGCTTCTCTCAGAAGCTTTTTCTCACAGCCTTCGGAATATTTGAATTCCCATGGTACGTTGAATACATAATCAAGTATTCGTGGATCTGCAAATGGAACTCTCGCCTCAAGTCCGCTTGCCATGCTTGTTCTGTCCATTCGGTCAAGCAATGTCTGCATGAACATCCTGATATTCAGATAAGATATCTGCCTGCGCCGCTTTTCTGTATCGGATTCCCCCGGAAGAAGATTGATCTCGGACAGGAGAGAATTGTATAGTGATGACACATATCCCGGTATATCAAGACTATCTATGATGTCCGGCGACAGTACTGAGAGCCTTGGCGACAGATCCTTCATCCATGGGAATGTATCAGATGAAAGCAGTTCTTCTCTGTAGAACCATGGGTATCCTCCAAATATCTCATCCGCGCATTCCCCTGTTAGTACAACTTTGTATTCCTTTGCCACCAATGAACAGAAGTACAGAAGTGATGAATCCACGTCCGCCATGGTCGGCATATCCCTTGATTCCACGGAAGTATACAGATAGTCTGCAAGATCACTGTAATTGCAGGTGAGATATGTGTGGTCTGAACCTATGTGGGCTACCATCATATCTACATATGGTCGATCCTGCTCCGGCTGGAATGCATTTGACTTGAAATATTTAGAATTATCTTTGAAATCAAATGAGAAAGTGTGCAGCTTTTTCCCTTGCTCCCTGAGTTTTGCGGCGCATACGCTGCTGACGATTGATGAGTCGATGCCCCCCGAGAGAAATGTACATACAGGCACATCCGATACGATCTGTCTCTCTATACTGTCCTTGACAAGATAACGGACTTTTTCCACAGTGTCTTCATAGCTGTCAGTGTGAGGATTGCTGGTTATGCGGTAATATGTGAAGTCTGTCATTCCGTAGGGTGAGAATTTCATGAAATGTCCCGGCTTTACTTCGTCTATATTCTGAAATACTCCACAGCCTGGAGTCTTGGACGGCCCGATTCCGAACACCTCACATAGTCCCCGTGCATCAATGACAGGCCTTATACCTGGATAGTAGAGCAGTCCTTTGATCTCTGAGGCGAAGACAAGTGTTCCGTCATCAGTTACTGAGTAGTACAGCGGCTTCACACCGAAGTGATCCCTGTACAGATATATGGTCTGGATATGTTCGTCATATATCGCAAATGCAAATATTCCGTTCAGCCTGTGAACAAAATCGGGACCGAAGTGAAGAAAACAGTTGAGAATAACCTCTGTGTCCGAAGTTGTATCAAATGTATATCCAAGGGCGAGCAGCTCCGATTTCAGTTCCTTTGTGTTGTAGATCTCGCCGTTGTACACTATGTATATAGTATTTTCGCCGATGACCTTTTTCATAGGCTGTTCGCCTCTTGCTACGTCACGTATGGAAAGTCTTGTGTGTGCCATTCCACAGTGCGATGACAGCACTGTATTTTGTGCATCCGGACCTCTGTGAGCAAGTGCCTTATTCATGTCGTTCAATATGTATGAGTATCGTTCATGTTCGGTATTGAAAATCCTGTTGGAGTTATAGAATCCTGCGATGGAACACATATATTTACCTCTTTTTGTGGTATCTATATATTATATTGGGGAGTTGATTTTATAGAACTTTTATATAATACTATAAGTTTGATGCAAGATATGTTAAGTATTGATATAATGTATCATATTTGTTTTCGGTGAGTATGAACACAAAATCGGCAATAAGCATCATGACATTTGAACCTACAAAATATTGATAATAGAAAGAGAAATACTGCAATGAAAAACACTTTAATAAAGACTAACAAAAAATACCTTCCGGGACTTTTAAACATCGCGGTTCCAATCATGCTGAGCAATCTTATATCGCAGCTTCAGATGCTTATAGACAGAATATTTTTAGGACACGTAAACAGCATGTACATGAGCGCACTTGGCAATGTGACTTCACCGATGTGGACCACCATGTCGTTCTGTTTCTCCATCGTGACAGGAGCGTCTATACTGATAAGTCAGGGTGTTGGTGCAGGAGATACCGAACACATAGAGGAATACTCCGGTGCCATGGTGAAATACAATAATATCATACCGATACTGTTATTTTTCTTCTGGACATTCTGCGCTGAATTTGTATTCAGACTCATGGGTGTGTCAGATGGCCTGATGCCGATGTGTCTTGATTATTCCAGGTATTATGCGCCCGTATTTTTGATAACAGGACTGGGCGGTGCATTCAGCGTCATACTCCAGACATCAAACTATACCAAACCACTTGTTGTATATGGAATATTAAGATCTGGTGTAAATATACTCCTTGACTGGGTTATGATATTTGGAAGATTTGGGTTTCCAGCCATGGGGATAAAGGGTGCAGCCATAGCGACGACAATAGCGGAGTACTCTGGACTTATATTTGCAGTGATATTCGTGGTATCAAGCAAGAAACTTAACACTAAACCATCTATGAAATGGGTAGTAAAGGCACATATAAAGCCGTATCTTTTGTCGGCAAAGCTGGGAGTGAACACTGCTCTTGAGGATTTTGCATGGAATCTTGGCAATCTGCTGCTTATAAGGATTCTCAACGCCATAAATGAGATGGCTGCCGGAATTTATTCCATCATATTCAGTGTTGAAGTTCTGGCGGTTGTCATCATTGGAGCGATAGGAAACGGTACAATGACACTAACCGGTGAGGCAAAAGGAAACAATGATCTGGGTAAATACAAGGGTGTATGTGTCTGTGCGTATGGCTTGTGTATAGTAGTTGGAATCATCACACTCGGTGTCTGTCTTGCGTTTCCACAGCAGATCATATCACTTTTCACCAACGACAAGAGTATAATTGCATCGTGTGGGATATATCTGATCTTTATCAGCATCAATCTTTTCGCAAAATCAGCAAACATAGTTGTTGGCAATGCGATCAGGGGCAGTGGCAACACGATATGGATGCTCATAACACAGCTGTTTGGCACGTTGTGGGTGGTTTCTGTGGCACTTTTGTTCGTGTTTGTCCTTAAGCTTGGAATAGCCGGAGTTTTCCTTGCAGTCATAGTGGACGAGATTGTGAGAGCATTTATCAATCTCGGTAAATATCTGAGGATAGTGAAGAACTGGGGAAGCACAGACTGGGATAAGAAGACTGAATTAGCTAAACAGTGAGTGCTACATTTAGTGGTATATATAATTTAGAATAGGTGTATCAGAAAATAAAGTCTTATATGAAAGGGGAATATGATTTGATTTTAGAAACTAATAGATTAATATTACGTCACTGGCAGGAGAGTGACGTAGATATATTATTTGAATATGCAAGTGACCCTGATGTGGGACCTATAGCTGGCTGGCCTGTGCATGAGAGCAGGGAATATAGCCTTGATGTGATACGGAATGTATTTAATGGGCCGGAGTGTTATGCTGTGTGTCTGAAGGACAGCGGCCTGGTTGTCGGAGCCATTGAATTACTGTTAAACGGAAGGACAGATATGACAGACCGCGATGACGAATGTGAACTCGGATACTGGATAGGAAAGCCTCACTGGGGCAACGAATACGCACCGGAGGCGGCCAGGAGACTCATAGAACATGGATTTCTTGATCTGGGCATGAGAACAATATGGTGCGGTTACTACGATGGCAATTCCAAGTCCCGCATAGTACAGGAAAAGCTTGGATTTGTGTTTCATCATACCTGTGATGAAGTGGATGTGCCTCTTTTGAATGAAATCCGGATAGGACATACGAATATTATGACGAGAAAACATTGGCTGTGTGGAAAGATGAAGAATTCACTGTATGATCAGCTGGCCAGGGATTACTGCTGTGATGCGGCTGATATATATTCCAGTGACAATATATTTTCTGAATACAGACAGATAGAAGGACAAAGACGGTTCAAAGGACAGGAAAAGTGCCCACTCAAAATAGCTGTGGTAAATGGCAAGCTGTTATTTACCGGTCGTAGAGAGATTGTAGATGAATGCAGAAAACGCTATGAGAATGCATCTGGCAAATGGTTCATGGATATAGAGAAATTTCGTGAGCTTGACAGTATTCTTTCCAGCTACGGATGTAAATTGAAATCTGCCCACCCATTTTACCTTCCGACGGAACTGAGCGAACAGGCAGTGAGAAAAGATACTACAGATAAACTGATTGATTCGAAGTTTAAAGAAGATTTTAACCTTGTCAGGTATACGGGGGATGAGATCCTGCAATTCAAAGGAGATGACAGATGGAATGAAGCATTTTGCTTTGATGATAACACTCCTGATGTGCTGGCTGTGGCTGCTGTATCAGATGGTGAGATTATTGGTATGGCTGGCGCAAGCGCTGACAGTGACGACTTCTGGCAGATTGGTATAAATGTTGTTCAAGATGCTGAGGGAAGGCATGTGGGTACATCGCTGGTATCTGAACTCACTATGGATATACTCAGAAGTGGCAGGATACCATATTATGGAACTGGCATGTCCCATATAGCCTCCCAGAGAGTTGCCGCTGCGGCAGGTTATGATGTGTTCTGGTTTGAACTGCTGGCGGGCAAGTAAAAGAATCGTTGACACATCTTCATGTTAATGATAAAATAATCACATCTAAGGGTCGTAAAACGACCGGGAAATAGTCAAATGCTATGACGAGGAGGAGTACATGCATCCCCCCGATCAACAGAGAGAAGACGGTGGTGAGAGTCTTCATCAGGAATGTGTGGAAGGTAGCCTTCGAGCAGTGGATTGAAAGATTGCAGCATACATATTTGTCGGCTGTTGTCGAGTAGGTTTCAACGGTTTTCCCCGTTACAGGAATAAGATATTAATAATGATTACAGTGATAATTTATTATAGTATCTGATGAGTGCAGACATTTGTCTGAATTTAGGTGGTACCACGGATATGAACATATTCGCCCTAAGCGTAAAACAGTTGCGCTTAGGGCTTTTTCTATGCAAGGGGTGCATATATACATCCCGAGGCGTAAGTTTAGATTATCATGAACTTTACAGGAGGTATAAGATATGGAGATCAATGGAGCAAAGATGTTTGTAAAAGCGTTGCAGGAAGAGGGAGTAGACACTCTGTTCGCATACCCTGGTGGAACAGCGATAGACCTGTTTGATGCGTTGTATGATGCAGAAGGTATTGATATGATACTTCCAAGACACGAGCAGGCACTTGTTCATGCAGCGGACGGATATGCACGTTCAACAGGAAGAGTTGGAGTGTGTCTGGTAACAAGCGGTCCGGGTGCGACAAACCTTGTAACAGGAATTGCCACAGCCAACTACGACAGTGTGCCACTGGTATGTTTTACAGGACAGGTTCCGTTGAACCTTATTGGAAATGATGCTTTTCAGGAGGTTGACATAGTAGGGATTACAAGAAGCATATGCAAGTACGCAGTCACAGTAAGAAAGAGAGAGGATCTTGCAAGGATCATTAAAAATGCTTTTTACATAGCAAGAACCGGAAAGCCGGGTCCTGTAGTTGTTGATATTCCTAAGGATATACAGCTTGCCATGGGAAGTGACGAGTATCCATCAGAGGTAAATATCAGAGGTTACAAGCCTTCAGAGGGCGTACATGTCGGACAGATCAAGAGAGCCCTTGCGGAGCTTAAGAATGCAAAGAAGCCTGTGTTCCTTTGTGGCGGTGGTGTAAATATCGCCCATGCAAGAAAAGAGATGCAGCAGCTTGCGGAGAAGACAGGTATCCCTGTAGTCACAACCATCATGGGAAAAGGTGCGATACCTACAGATCATCCACTGTATGTAGGTAACATCGGTATGCATGGTAACTTGGCATCCAACAAAGCTATCATGGAGAGCGATGTACTTTTCTCCATCGGATGTAGATTTAACGACCGAATAACAGGTACTATAGATACATTTGCCAAGAATGCCAAGATCATACATGTTGATATAGATGCAGCGTCCATATCAAGAAATATAAAGGTAGATATACCTATCGTTGCTGATGCCAAGGTTGCCATATCCAAGATGCTTGAATATGCAGAACCTCTTGATATCAAAGGCTGGGTGGATGACATTATGAATGTCAAGGCTGAGTATCCTATCAACATGAACAGATATGATGGTGTGACCCCTGAGGCTATCATCAGAACCATAAACGATATGTACAGCAATCTCATCGTTACAACTGATGTTGGACAGAATCAGCTCTGGACAACGCAGTACATTGATATAGACGAGAACAAACAGCTCTTAACTTCTGGAGGTCTTGGAACCATGGGTTATGGATTTCCTGCTGCCATAGGCGCAAAGCTTGGCAACATGGATAAAGATGTTATCTGTATATCCGGAGACGGCGGAGTCCAGATGAACATTCAGGAGATGGCTACAGCTGTTGCGCTTGAGCTTCCTGTTACCCTCTGTATACTGAACAACGGCTATCTCGGCAATGTACGCCAGTGGCAGGAGCTGTTCTTCAATAAGAGATACAGCAGTACATGTCTCAGATATAGAAGAAGATGCAACAGAGACTGTCAGAATCCGGATAAATGCTGTCCAAAGTATTCTCCTGACTTTGTAAAACTGGCAGAGAGCTATGATGCAAAGGGCATCAGAGTTACAAAGCCTGAGGAAATCAGGCCGGCATTTGAGGCTGCCAGGGCAAATACAAACGGACCTACAGTTATAGAATTCTTCATCGATCCTACGGCCAACGTATTTCCTATGGTTCCGGGTGGAAAGTCACTGAATGACATGATACTTGACTGCTGATATTGATAAATTGATTTTATATTAGTAATAGAATGTACATATATAGATTTGTATATTATCCAGATGAAAGGGGTATATAGAATGAGCGTAAAGAAGAGATGGATATGCCTGTTCGTAGAGAATGAGGTAGGTGTACTTGCAAGAATTTCAGGTTTGTTTTCAAGCAAATCATACAATATAGATACTATAACCGTTGGAGTAACCGAGGATGAGACAATATCCAGAATGACCATCGGTTTCACCAGTGATGACAGGACATTTGAGCAGGTGAAAAAACAGCTCAATAGAAGTGTGGAGGTTATCAAGGTCGTCGACTACACAGATATTGCAATCCACAACAACGAGATCTTATATGTCAAGGTCAATAGCTGCTCAAATGAAGATAAGGACGAGGTGTTCCGAATTGCAAATGCATTTGGCTATAAGATAACAGATTATAATAAGAAATCTGTGCTTGTTGAGTGTGTCCAGACGGATGCAAAGAACGACAATGCCATAAAGCTGTTCAAGGAGAGCTTCCCTAACAGGATAGAGGTTGTAAGAGGCGGCAGTGTTGCAGTTGAAGCGATAAGCATGTCGGACAGATAGTATGACCAGAAAAGAACTGTCACAATGATATTGTTGAAAAAATAGTCTGTAAAAAGATTATGAAAGGATCCGTAAAATGAAATTTGTTATACAGCGTGTAAATCACGCATCAGTAGAGGTGGATGGCAAAGTGATCGGCAGCATACAGAAAGGTTTTCTGGTTTTTGTCGGAGTATACGATTCGGATACCAAAGAGATTGCTGACAAGATGATAAACAAGCTTGTGAAGATGAGGATATTTGCCGACGAAAATGGCAAGACAAATCTTGACATAAACAGTGTAAACGGCCAACTCCTGATCGTTTCACAGTTTACCTTGTGCGCAGACTGCCGGAAGGGCAACAGACCATCATTTACTGGTGCAGGAGCGCCTGATATGGCCAATGAGATGTATGAGTATATAATTGAAAGATGCCGTGAGTTTGTTCCTGTGGTGGAACATGGAGAATTTGGCGCAGATATGAAAGTGGATCTGTCCAATGATGGGCCATTTACCATATTACTTGACAGTAATGAATTGTAATATATCCATGATTTGCCGAAAAAATTGTAATATATTGGGAAAATTTTATAAAATCCAACAATATTGTTGAAAAAATGAATATTTGTTAATATAATTACAAGTGGAGTTTCTATATGCAAAGGATAATATTATAGAGAGAACTAATACTGAAAAGGAGAACTATACAATGACAAAGGATCAGATTGAATCTAAAACCTTTAAAAAAGGACTTTTTGGATATAATAAGGATGAGGTTAACAGCTTCCTGCGCTCAGTTGCAGAAGATTATGCAGAACTTGAGACAAAGTATGCAGCTCTTGAGTCAGAGAACGAAGTGTCAAAGAAGAACCTTATGGAGAACAGCGTAAAGATTTATGAGCTTGAGAAGCAGCTCGAGCAGGCTGCTCCTGGTTCCAAGAAGGAAGCCAACGCAGCAAATGCTGAGGCTAACAAGATAATAAACGACGCTAAGAAGAAGGCTAACGAGGTTATCGCAAATGCAAAGGCTGAGCTTGCCAAGCTCAAGGAAGAGATGGAGACACTCAAGAGCGGATCAAGTGCAAAGGTTGCTGAGGCTGCAAATAAGGTTGAAGCTGCAGTTGAGGCGGATCCTATAACAAAGCTTAAGATGAAGTCGCAGGGCGGAGATGCACCTCAGAAGCTCAAGATGACACCAAAGGCTGCTCCAGAGGCAGAGCCAAAGCCGGCAGCATTCACAGGTAAGAGTGCTCAGGCTGCTCAGGAGGAAGAAGAGGAAGAACTTATTGTTGGTGAAGTAGAAGAAGGAGTAAAGCGTAATCAGGTACTTATCGGAGATGGCGATGAGGATGCAGACTTCGAGTTCTTATAAAGATTGGGTGTTTATATGACGTATAAAGAATGCGTGGAGTGTATCGACGGCGTTCTCAGTTCTTTGGAATTGGCGGATATTGATGATTGTTGTCTTCAGTTCAATGTTATCGGCAATGATAGTGGGGTGTTCTACATAGATATAAGGGATCATGTTGCCAGATTAACAGAGAATTCGGACAGGGAGTATAAGGTTAAATATGTATTTACAGTTCCAGTTCTTTCAAGACTTTTGAGAAGAGTTGTCGATCCGATGTATGCGTATACTACAAGTAAATATAAGATGATGGGAGATGTGTCTTTGGGAAGATGCATACTCGTCAAACTCTGCGAGGCTTCGGCCTGACAGATAAATAAAGAAAACCGGTGGTATCATGATAGATCCGCCGGTTTTCTTTTGTTGTATAAGCACAGCATGTGTAATTGTATAAGCGCGCAGGCTTAAAATGTATTTTTTACAGAAGATCAGCAACTTCTTTGAGAAGTCTCTCTGTCTTATCCCATCCAAGACAAGGATCTGTGATAGACTTACCATAGCATCCACCATCTACTGGCTGGTTGCCGTCTTCGATATAACTCTCAACCATAACACCCTTTACAAGATTCTTGATCTCAGAATCGTAATTCCTGCTGTGGATTATCTCTTTGACAATTCTTGGCTGTTCAATAAATTTCTTGCCAGAATTATTGTGGTTGGCATCAACTATACATGCATGATTTACGAGGTTGAACTTCTTGTATGTGTCAGCAAGGAGCCTGAGATCCTCATAGTGATAATTGGATATAGACTGTCCATGCTTATTCAGTGCACCTCTCAATATACAATGTGTCAAAGGATTTCCGTCTGTATGTGCCTCCCATCCAGAATAAAGGAATGTGTGGTGATGCTGTCCTGCTATACAGGAATTCATCATAACGTTGTAGTCACCACTTGTAGGATTCTTCATACCTACAGGAACATCCATTCCACTTGCGGTAAGTCTGTGCTGCTGATCCTCAACAGAACGTGCGCCTATGGCAACGTAAGAGAGGATATCATCTACATACTGCCAGTTTTCTGAATAAAGCATCTCATCAGCAGCGGTGAGTCCTGTCTCCCTGATAGCTCTTATATGCATTTTTCTGATGGCGTAAAGGCCCTCGAGCATGTCTGATGCCTTTGTAGGATCAGGCTGATGGAGCATTCCTTTGTAACCATCACCAGTAGTTCTTGGCTTGTTAGTATATATACGTGGAATGACCAGTATCTTATCCTTAACTTCATCTGCAACCTTTGCAAGACGATTCTGATAATCGCAAACAGCATCCTCATTATCTGCTGAACAAGGTCCGATAATAAATATAAATCGGTCATCATCGCCTACGAAAATTTTTCTGATTTCTTCATCTCTTCTGGCTTTGATGGCTTTCAACTCGCTTGAAAGAGGGTATAGTTCCTTGATCTCATCGCCAGTTGGTACTCGTTTAACTAATTTCATACTCATGAAACATGTCCTCCTTTTTTCTAGCCATTGATTATATCAGAAAAACTTTACAAAATAAAGAAAATAATACTATATTGGTGGGATAAAAAGTCATATTGCCGGATAAATGCATAATATAATATATAAACAGAAACTGAAAGAGGAGTTGTATGCTGCATTTTCCGGATAGAAAAAAGATGGGCAGGAAGAAAAATATCAGAAGATTATCTGTTATAACGGTACTCATCTTTATCATATTTGCAAACACAATGAGTACGAATCTTATGGTATATGCAGAGGAACAGACAGAGACTCAGGCGGCAGACCAGACAGAAGTTCTGGAGGTGGAATCTCCAAGCTGTATACTCGTTGAGGCATCCACAGGTCAGGTGTTATTTGAAAAAAACTGTGATGAAGCCATGGCTCCGGCTTCGGTTACAAAGGTTATGACGCTTCTTCTGGCTTTTGAGGCGATAGAGGCCGGACAAATGACTCTTGATGATATTGTAACTGTGAGTGAACATGCTGCGTCCATGGGCGGATCGCAATGCTTCTTTGAGGCAGGAGAAGAACAGACTGTTGAAGATATGATAAAGTGTATTATAATTGCATCCGGAAACGATGCGGCTGTTGCCATGGCGGAAAAGGTTGCCGGAAGCGAAGAAGCGTTTGTGAAAAAGATGAATGAGAGGGCTGCTGAGCTGGGGATGACAAATGCAAGTTTCAAAAATGCGTGTGGCCTGGATGTGGATGGACATAAAATGTCAGCACGGGATATCTCTATAATGTCCAGAGAACTCATAACAAAATATCCTGCCATCTTTGATTATTCAGGCATATGGATGGATTCGATCATACATAAAACACGAAGGGGCGAGAGTCGGTTTGATCTCGTCAACACAAATAAATTTTTGAATATGTATACAGGAGCAACCGGCCTTAAGACAGGTTTCACAAATACCGCAAAATATTGCATGTCGGCGACTGCTGAGAAGGACGGCATACAGCTTATTGCTGTCATCATGGGAGCTGATACAAAGGATATCAGAAACAAAGACGCCTGCAGGCTGCTTGATTATGGATATTCGATGTGCCAGAAATATACAGATCTGAATATTCTTCAGGAAAAAGAGATTTCCATAGACAATGGCACCGAAAGTTGTGTTACAATTAAGACCGACTCACAATTCACCGGGATCCTGCTTGCGGGAGAACACGCGGAGGATGTGAAGAAGAAACTGGAGATGAGAGATCCGCTGACTGCCCCGGTTGACAGTGGTGAAGAGCTTGGAAAGATGAGCTATTATATTGGCGAGAGGTGCATCGGTTCAGTGCCGATATATGCGGCGGAGAAGGTTGATTCCATGAGTATGAAGTACGCTTTCGTTAAAGTGCTCAAGTTACAATTTACATATTGAGGTTAAATACATGAAGATTTTTTTAGTTGTAGTTATCGTACTATGCATTATAACGCTTGTTAATGTTTTGATAGAGAGTTACCGCGAAAACAGAAGAATCTCGTTTTCAAATTATCAACTGCATGACAGGAGAATAAGAAAAAAAGCCCGGATAGTCATGATATCAGATCTCCACAGTGCGGAATTTGGAAAGGACAACGAGAAGCTTATAAGCTGTATAGAAAAGATCAATCCGGATTTCATACTGGTGGCGGGGGATATAATAGTCGGAAAGCCGGGACTTACAGTAGATATAGGTATACATTTCCTGAATGAACTTGGCAAGCGTTTTCCTGTGTATATGGGAAAAGGAAATCATGAGATGCGCGCATCCATATATGAAAAATATGGTGATATGTGGAACAGGTTATATGAAGGAACAAAAGATAACATCACCTGGCTTATAAATGAAAGTGTTCATCTTGATGAATACAATGTCACGATATACGGACTTGACATGAAGACGGAATATTACAGAAGATTCAAAAAGCTCGATATGGATGAAGAGTATCTGCTGAATGAACTTCCACCGATAAGCAGATCCGATTACAATATACTTATAGGACATGATCCCGATTATTTTGAAGAATATTCCCGATGGGGCGCTGATCTTACTGTATCCGGCCATGTACATGGTGGACTTGTGATCCTGCCATTTCTCGGAGGCGTGATATCGCCTATGATCAGACTGTTTCCAAAGTACTATAAGGGGTTATATTCCTGCGATGGACATAATATGATAGTCTGTGCAGGACTCGGACTTCACACTATCCGAATCAGAGTTAATAACGAACCGGATCTGGTGACCATCAATTTGTCCAGATAACAGTGCGTTAGCCTCTTATATTTAAACATAATTAAGTGTTGAATTATAGTAATATAGCATATAATATTATGTATGTTGGATGTAAGTTCGCATGGAATTATGTGCGAAGGGGAAGAGCGTGATTTTATGAACAATAACACAGATGATAACAATATAGATAAAGATAATGTGAACACTGATGCCGCTGAAGAGATAGTTGCTGAAGAGACAATATTCGGGGGGACAGAGACCGAACCGGAGACTGCGGCATCGGATGCAGCCATTCCCGATGGAGCAGGGATACCGATATTCCCAGATAATGAAGCTTCTGATGAAGCGGACGAACCGGATGACAAGCCTGCAAAAAAGACTCACAGGGCTTTGAAGATCACAGCGGCTATATTTGGAGCGGTGGTCGTATGTACATATATAGTTATATCGATATGGTTCATGTTCCATTACAACTACAAGACATACATCAATGATATAGACTATTCGTTTTACTCACTTGATGATGTCGATGCATACATAGAGAGTTACATACAGGATTATTCCCTCACACTCAAGCTCAGGGGCGGTGAGGAACATGTCATAAAACCAGAAGATATATCGCTTGATATAAAGCCGAATATAACAGCCAAGAAGATCATAAGCGAACAAAATGGTTTCCTCTGGCCTTATTACATGCTAAAGAGAAAAGATTATGACCTTTACTATTCAGCGTCGTATGACAAGGATGCTCTCGAGAATCTTTTGAAGAGCTATGACAGTCTTGACGAGTCCAAGATGGAGAAACCGGAAGATGCCTATGTTACGATCAAGGATGGAGAATCAACAATTATTCCTGAATCTGAAGGAAATTATCTTGATTTTGACAGATTATGCTGTATAATAGATGAGGCGATTGTTAAAGGTGAATCCGTGCTTGATGTATCGGAAAGTGACGCATACGAGAGTCCTGAGCTCACAGCCGACAGTGAAGAGATAGTAAATGAGCAGAAGGAACTTGCAAAGATCCTTGAGATGACCATTACATATGAGATAGATCAGGTGTCATGGAAGCTTACCAGCAAGGAATATGGCGACTGGATCAGCAACGTAAAAGGAAAATGGAAATTCTCAGAAGACAAGGTGCGTGAGTATGTCGAGAATATCGCAAGCAGATACGATACATACGGTGTGCCGAGGAATTTCAGAACTCATAATGGTGATGTCATCACTCTGGCGAATACCTGGTATGGCTGGATGATCGATGTGGACGGTGAGACAGAAGAGCTCATGAAGCTTCTTGAAGCCGGAGAGTCCACAACACATACACCGCCGTTTGACTGCTACGCTGCAGTTTATCACGATGGCGGCGATGATATCGGTGATTCATATATCGAATGTGATTTTGGCCAGCAGCATGTATATGCATATGTAGACGGCAATCTTGTGTGGGATTCCGACTGCGTAACCGGAAGCCTTGCAAACAATGGCAAATACAGAACACCTGAAGGTGTATATACGATCCTGTATAAGAAGACACCTGCTGTGCTTATCGGCGATGACTATGAGACTCCTGTAACATACTGGATGCCATTCATAGGCGAGCTGGGAATCGGATTCCATGATGCATCGTGGAGAAGTTCATTCGGCGGTGATATATACAAGAACAGCGGATCCCATGGATGTGTAAATCTTCCTGTATCCGCGGCAGAACAGTTGTTTAATATAGTATATGACGGAATGCCTGTCATCTGCTATTATTAAAGTGTAATTGGAGACGTACCCAAGAGGTTGAAGGGTCCGCACTCGAAATGCGGTAGGTCGGGCAACCGGCGCGAGGGTTCAAATCCCTCCGTCTCCGTTATAACTTATATAGATCCTGGTCAGGAATAATATCCTGACCTTGTTTTGTATTATGGGGGTGATGATTTGGTAACATACGATCAGTTGACGGAGGCTGCCTCGTATTTGAGACATGCGATAGGAGATGTTCCTGATATAGCCTTTATCCTGGGCAGTGGTCTGGGACATATGGCGGACGTTATTGAGAACCCTGTGTATGTGGATTACGGAGATATTCCACATTTTCCTGTATCTACAGTAGCAGGACACAGAGGCCGCTTCGTATACGGATGTATCCACGGGAAAAAGGTCCTTATCATGCAGGGACGGGTCCATTATTATGAAGGATACGATATGAGCCAGGTTGTCATGCCTGTCCGTGTAATAGGGCTGCTTGGTGTAGATAAGCTTCTGCTCACAAATGCTGCAGGCGGAATATCTGAGAAGCTTGAGCCGGGCGATATCATGATGATAAGTGATCACATTTCAACATTTGTACCATCGCCACTCATTTGCAGTTACTATAATAAATTGGGTGTGAGATTTCCCGATATGACACATGTCTACGATGTGGAGCTGAATAGCTATATCAGAGAAGCATTTGCTGAAAATGATATTGATTTCAGGTCGGGTGTATATATTCAGGTCACCGGTCCTCAGTATGAGACTCCTGCAGAGATAAGAATGTTTGCGGGAATGGGGGCAGATGCAGTTGGAATGAGCACTGTATGTGAAGCCATAGCTGCAAGACATATGGGAATGCGTGTCGCAGGTCTTTCCTCAATATGCAACAAAGCTGCAGGCCTCGGCGGAGAGCTTTCGCACGAGGAGATCATTGCGGCGGGCGATGAAGCGTCAGGAAGACTTGTTCGTATCATAGACTCATTTATACAGAAAATATAATTATGGAGATCATATATGGATGTAATATTGTACACTGATGGATCTGCCAGAGGCAATCCAAATGGACCTGGTGGATATGGTGCTGTTCTTCAGTTTATCGATGCAAAGGGACAGCTTCATGAGAGAGAATACAGCCAGGGATATATAAAGACAACAAACAATAGAATGGAGCTTATGGCGGCGATAGTCGGGCTTGAGGCTCTTATAAAGCCATGTAATGTGAAATTGTATTCAGATTCACAGTATCTGTGCAACGCATTTAACCAGCACTGGATAGAGGGCTGGATCAAAAAAGGCTGGAAGCGCGGCAAGAATGAACCGGTCAAAAACCGGGATCTGTGGGAACGTCTGCTTGCAGCAAAAGCACCACACAACGTGGAATTCCTGTGGGTCAAAGGTCATGCCGGCAACCCTGGAAATGAGAGATGTGACATGCTGGCAACAGCAGCCGCAGACGGCGATGGAAAAATAACTGATGAAGGTCTGGATCAGGCCTGAGTACGAGGAGATAAGACATGAAAAAGGCAGATTTCAGAAAACTGTTTGATGATAAGATACTTATACTTGATGGAGCCACAGGAACAAATCTTATGAATGCAGGCATGCCTCTTGGCGTGTGCCCCGAGAAATGGATACTTGAACGTCCACAGATAATGTTTGACCTCCAGGTTGCATATCTGAACGCCGGCACAGATATTCTGTATGCTCCAACCTTTACATGTAACAGGATAAAACTCAACGAGTATGGGCTTGCCGATGATCTTGAGGACATGAACAGAAGACTTGTAGAATTGTCTAAGGAAGCGGTCAAGGCTGCAGGCCATGGCCTCGTGGCGGGCGATATCACCATGACCGGCGAGATGCTCTATCCTATGGGAAAACTGAAGTTTGAAGAGCTGGTCGACGTGTATAAGGAACAGATAAAGGTCATAGACGAGAGTGGTTGTGACCTGCTTGTGGTCGAGACCATGATGAGCCTCGCTGAGACCAGAGCTGCGGTTATTGCGGCAAATGAAGTGTCAGATCTCCCTATAATCGCCAGCCTTACATTCAACGAGGATGGACGTACCCTGTATGGAACCGATCCTGTGACAGCAGTAAATGTTCTTCAGAATCTTGGAGTGGCAGCTATAGGTGTAAACTGTTCCACAGGCCCTGATAAGATGGTCGAGCTTGTTAGACAGATGAAGAGCATCGCATTTATCCCTGTATTTGCAAAGCCGAACGCCGGAATGCCGGAGCTTGTAAATGATAAAAGCGTATATCGGATGACCCCTGAGGAATTTGCTGAAGATATGAAGATGATAATCGAGGCCGGGGCCGGAATGGTTGGTGGCTGTTGCGGTACGAGACCTGAACACATAAAGGCTCTTGCTGATATGGCTTCCAAGATGCCTGTTCCTGAGATAAGTTCAGAGCATGTCAGATGTATATCATCTGAGCGTTCATCTCTCATAATAGATCTGGATGCTCCGTTTAAGGTTGTTGGAGAGAGAATCAACCCGACTGGAAAGAAGAAGCTTCAGGCTGAGCTCAGGGAGGGATCTCTTGAGCTTGTCATGAATATGGCCGAAGAGCAGGTAGATAAAGGCGCTTCAATACTTGATATCAATGTCGGTATGAATGGTATCGATGAGAGAGATATGATGCTTAAGGTAGTATATCAGGTATCGCAGGCTGTAAACCTTCCGTTATGCCTTGATTCCAGCTCACCAGAGGTACTTGAGGCGGCACTTCGTATCTATCCGGGACGTGCGCTTGTCAATTCAGTATCCCTTGAGAAGGTGAAGATGGAAGAGATACTGCCTCTTGTAAAGAAGTACGGAGCTATGTTTATTCTTCTTCCTCTGTCGGATAAGGGGCTTCCGGAGAGTCCACAGGAGAAGGAGGACATAATCAACACGGTGCTTGGCACTGCGTATGAGATGGGATTTACGAAGAATGATGTGGTTGTGGACGGACTTGTTGCAACGGTCGGTGCCCAGAAGGACGCTGCCATCAACTGCCTGAAAACCATAAACTACTGTTATAACAACGGACTTGCAACCATCTGTGGTCTGTCCAACATTTCATTTGGACTTCCTGAGAGAATGTTTGTAAATACAGCATTCCTCACCATGGCTATCTCTCGTGGACTTACGATGGCTATAGCAAATCCTTCCCAGACCATGCTCATGAATGCTGCATTTGCTTCTGATATGCTGCTTTTCAAGGATGAGAGCGATGTCCGTTATATTGAGAATGTCAAACCTCTTGAGCTTGCCTCACCGGGAGCGGGTGCATCCGGCGGCAAAGCAGGATCTGATCTGGAGGGAAAAAGCCAGATATACATAGATGTTCTCAAGGGAAATAAGAGATCAATACTTGACGATGTACACGCTGTGCTTGACAGCGGAGCTGATCCCCAGTCCATCATAGATAACGATCTGATAGGTGCGATAAATGAGGTTGGACGACTCTTCGAGAAGAAAAAATATTTCCTGCCACAGCTCATATCAAGTGCTGAGACCATGGAGATGGCGATAGGTGTTATAAGTCCACTTGTTCTGAAGGACAAGGACAGCTCTGATATGCCTACCATAGTCGTGGCGACAGTTGAGGGCGATATACATGATATAGGTAAGAACCTCGTGGTTCTTATGCTCAGAAACTATGGATTTAATGTTATAGATCTCGGCAAGGATGTTCCTTGTGATGTGATAATACAAGCGGCAAAGGATAATAACGCCAGCATAATCGGACTGTCAGCCCTCATGACAACCACCATGGTCAAGATGAAGGATGTTGTTGAAGCTGTGAAGGAGAATGGCCTGGACAGTAAAGTTGTTATAGGCGGTGCAGTTATAACCGAGAGCTACGCCGAGGAGATCGGTGCGGATGGATATTCCGAGGATGCGGCAAACTGCGTGGTTGTAGTCAAGAATCTTCTGGGCATAGAGTAAATATTTGGAAAAATCCGGATATCTCACTATAAGTTTTGGGGTATTTGTAAATACACAACAAAAATTATCAGAAATAACAGATAAAAATAATTACAAAATTCACGTTATAAATTGACATTAAAGTGGTTTATAACTATAATAATTTAGTACATTTTAAAGAGACGAGTTGAAAGGTGGTACATATAGATGGGTAATATTGTTTTGTCACTGCTTGTTGACAACACATCAGGAGTTTTGAGCAGAGTGTCAGGACTGTTCAGTAGAAGAGGCTATAACATTGACAGTGTGACAGTAGGAGAGACTGAGAATCCTGCTTATTCCAGAATGACTGTTGCGGTTAGTGGCGATGAAGCCAGTCTCATCCAGATTAAAAAGCAGCTCAACAAACTTGAGGATGTAGTAGATATCGTAGAACTTGAGCCGGGCAAGTCTGTGTGCAGAGAGCTTGTACTTGTCAAGGTCAAGGCAAATCCATCTGAGAGAAAGGATATTATCTCAGTTGCAGATATTTTCAGAGCGAATATAGTTGACGTTTCCAAAGATTCGGTTATTATAGAACTTACGGGAACAACAACCAAGTGTGAGGCGTTCCTCAGACTGCTCGATGGACATGAGATAGTTGAGCTTGTACGCACAGGTCTCACAGGTCTCATCAGAGGTTAACACGTTTTTAATTATCCAAGTGGTAGTTAATATATAAGTCATTTTATACATATTTAGGAGGATTAAAGAAATGGCAGAAGCAAAGATTTATTATCAGCAGGATTGCAATCTTTCATTACTTGATGGAAAGACAATCGCAATCATAGGATATGGTAGTCAGGGTCATGCACATGCCCTCAACGCTAAGGAGTCAGGATGCAATGTCATCATCGGTCTTTACGAGGGAAGCAAGTCATGGGCTAAGGCTGAGGCACAGGGATTTAAGGTATACACAGCCGCTGAGGCTGCAAAGCAGGCTGATATAATTATGATTCTTATCAACGATGAGTTACAGGCAGATATGTACAAGAAGGATATCGAGCCAAACCTTGAGCCAGGTAACATGCTTATGTTCGCTCATGGTTTCAACATTCACTTCGGTTGTATCAAGCCACCAAAGGATGTTGACGTAACAATGATCGCTCCAAAGGCACCTGGACACACAGTACGTTCAGAGTACCAGGCAGGAAAGGGTACACCTTGTCTTGTTGCTGTAGAGCAGGATGCTACAGGTAAGGCACTTGACCTTGCACTTGCATATGCACTTGCAATCGGTGGAGCAAGAGCCGGCGTTCTTGAGACAACATTCAGAACAGAGACAGAGACAGACCTCTTCGGTGAGCAGGCAGTCCTTTGTGGTGGTGTTTGTGCACTTATGCAGGCTGGTTTCGAGACACTTTGCGAGGCTGGTTATGATCCAAGAAACGCATACTTCGAGTGTATCCATGAGATGAAGCTTATCGTAGACCTTATCTACCAGTCAGGATTCGCTGGAATGAGATATTCAATCTCTAACACAGCAGAGTACGGTGACTATATAACAGGTCCTAAGATCGTTACAGCAGAGACAAAGAAGGCTATGAAGCAGATCCTTAAGGACATCCAGGATGGTTCATTTGCTAAGGAGTTCCTCCTTGACATGTCACCAGCAGGACGTCAGGTTCACTTCAAGGCTATGAGAAAGCTTGCTTCAGAGCATCCATCAGAGAAGGTTGGAGAGCAGATCAGAGCACTTTATAGCTGGAACAACGAGTCAGACAAGCTTATCAACAACTAATTTCTGGTTATATATTTAAACGTATACACTTTACCCGGTAATTACTGCATGCAGTGGTTGCCGGGTATTTTTTTTGAGGACCGTATCCGCACTGGATACAGGCAGCCGTTATGATAACCAGTGCAGCAACACCTCATTTTACTTTGAATGGATTTTGTGATAGTATATATAAAGTATTGCGTTAGATTTGGAGGCGTATCGATATGGGTAAGCAGCTTACAAAAAAAGACATCGAAAAGATGGAACAGGAGATCGAATATAGAAAATGTGTAGTCAGGAAGGAGAAGCTTGAAGCCGTAAAGGAGGCCAGAGCTCAGGGGGATCTCAGTGAGAATTTCGAATATTATGCAGCAAAGAAAGACAAGAATGCCAATGAGCGAAGAATCAGATATCTGGACAGGCTTGTCAGGACTGCAGATATAATAGATGATACTTCAGCAGACGATGAGGTTGGAATTGATAACACGGTAACCGTTTATTTTGAGGATGACGACGAGGAGGAAACATACAGAGTTGTCACAAGCGTTCGTGCTGATGTGCTTGACGGAAGGGTGAGCAACGTATCACCTATAGGCAGGGCGATCATGGGACACAAGGTTGGCGACAGAGTCCAGGTCGTTCCAGAGAAGGGTGAACCATATTATCTGGTCATAAGAAAGATTGAAAACACACAGGATGATGGATCATTTGAGATTAACTAGGTGGATCGTATGAATTGTTTGGAAGCACAGTCAAAGATAATGGCGTTTATTGAGAATAAACTCCCTGACGATGAACTCAGAGAGTTTATTAAGCATGTCAGATCATGCAAAAACTGCTATGAAGAGCTGGATATCTATTACACGCTTATAGTTGGTATGAAACAACTGGACGAGTCTGATAATATATCTACAGATTTTAAGAATGCCCTGGATAAGCATCTTGAGGAAGAGATGAACAGACTTACCACGGTAAAGAGAATAGCGAATTCCACGATACTGGTCGGAATTGCAGCCGTTGTTGCCGGACTTATATGGCTGTACAGCGGTGCTCTTGACAAGGTCTACAACTATGAACAGAATTCCAAACTCAGTGAGCAACCTGAATACTATTATGCTGAATTCTTTGGCTCAAGACTTTTGGACGATTCCCGCTATGATCTCAGTGATATCGACAGATATTACGAAGAACAAAACAAAGTCAGGGATGAAAGTACGGAATTTATGCAGAATATCAAAAAATATAATGCGAATCATAAGGGTATCGAATAGTCAGAATACTCTATGGCGAGCGGTAAATAAGAGGAGGTTTTCATGCCAGATACAGGTAAAAAGATATTGATAATAGATGGACACAGCATACTTAACAGAGCTTTTTACGGGCTTCCGGATCTCACCAACTATGAGGGACTTCACACGAATGCTGTCCTCGGTTTTCTTAATATTATATTCAAGATAATCGACGAAGAGAATCCGACAAATGTATGTGTGGCATTTGACGTTAAACAGCCTACATTCAGACATCTTATGTACAAAGAGTATAAGGGCACAAGAAAGCCTATGCCGGATGAACTGCGGGAGCAGGTACCACTCATAAAAGAAGTCTTGACAGCGATGAACGTCACCATAGTTGAGAAAGGTGGTTATGAGGCTGATGACATCATAGGCACATTGTCAAGAGTTGCAGATTCTGCCGGATACAAGGTTGTGATAGTATCGGGTGACAGGGATCTTCTGCAGCTTGCAACAGACAATATCCTTGTCCGTATTCCGAAGACAAAAGCAGGCGGAACCACGATAGAGAACTATTACGCAGACGATGTGAAGGATCTCTATGGAGTTACCCCAGTCCAGTTTATAGATATGAAGGGACTTATGGGTGATACGTCAGATAACATCCCGGGGGTTCCTGGAATAGGTGAAAAGACCGCCTCAAAGATCATTCAGCAGTGGGGATCTGTGGCAGGAGCTCTTGAACATATAGACGAGATCAAGCCTCCTAAAGCCCAGAAAAATCTTGCGGAGTTCTCAGAACAGGCAATAATGTCCAGAGAGCTTGCAGCGATCAAGCTTGACTGTGAACTGGATTTCAAGCTTGAGGATACCACATATGAGAATGCGTTTAATGACAATTCATACAACATTTTCAAAAGACTGGAATTCAAGAGTCTCTTAAAGAAGTTTGACAACCAGCAGACTGTAAGTGAACTGAAACCGGATATAACAGTGGTAAATTCTACAGCCGACTTTGCTCATATCGAGGATGCTGCAAAGAAATCAGGAGCTGTCGGTGTATACGTTGCCCACAGTGATGACATGATGCTCGGCATAGCCGTTGCCTGTGATTCAAAGGATGTGTACGTGATAAACTGTTCATCGGGTATAGATCCTGATGAGGCAGTCAAATTCATATACGATCTGAAGAATGCCGGAATCATCATATGCATGGAGGATCTTAAGAGCGCGCTGAAATATGTAGATTTTCATGAATGTGACACAAATGTACTTGATATAGGAGTGGCAGCATATCTCCTCAATCCGATGGAGGATTCATACGATTACGATGATGTCGCAAAGGAATATCTTGGCAACATACTTCCTTCTGAGAAGGAACTCATCGGCAAAGATGAATTGAATATATTTACATTTATAAGTGATAATTTTCTTGAAGTATTTTCGTACAAGGCGGTCGTTCCGCTCATTGCAAAGGATATCGTCATGGATAAGCTTGCCAAAGAAGGCATGCTTGAATTGTACAATAAGGTTGAGCTCCCTACCGTTTACACCTTATACGACATGGAAAAACGCGGAATAAGAGTCGATAAGGCAGAGCTTGAGGAATACAGCAAAAAGCTTGAGAAGAGGATTCAGGAGCTTCACGATTCGATAATCGGTTACGCAGGAAAAGAGTTCAATATCAATTCTCCGAAGCAGCTTGGACCTATCCTTTTTGAAGATATGGGCATACCGGGCGGCAAAAAGACCAAGACGGGCTACTCAACAAGTGTGGATGTACTTGAAAAGGTCAAAAACGAACATCCTATCATCGGAGATATTCTGGAATACAGACAGCTCACAAAACTCAATTCCACATACGCAGTGGGACTTGTGAACTATATATCGGATGACGGACGTATTCACGGAACCTTTAACCAGACTATCACGGCAACCGGAAGAATAAGCTCAACAGAGCCTAACCTTCAGAATATACCTATGAAGCTGGAACTCGGAAGACTTATCAGAAAGGCATTTATCCCTAAGGAGGGATATATATTTGTAGATGCCGATTACTCACAGGTAGAGCTTCGTGTACTTGCCCATCTGTCGGGAGATGAGGTTATGAAGAATGCCTTTCTGAATAACGTGGATATTCATGCCACTACGGCATCTGAGGTGTTTGAGGTTCCTATCGATGAGGTTACATCTCTTCAGAGACGGCATGCCAAGGCAGTCAACTTCGGAATCGTGTACGGAATCAGCGCATTTGGTCTGAGTGAGGATCTGGGTATATCCAGAAAAGAGGCTTCAGATTTCATTGCAAAGTATTACGACACCTATAAGAGTATAAAAGCGTATTTGGATGAACAGGTAGCCCACGCAAAGGAAAAAGGCTATGTGACGACCATGTTCGGAAGGATCAGGCCTATCCCTGAGCTGAAGTCATCCAACTTTATGCAGAGGAGTTTTGGCGAGAGGGTTGCCATGAATTCGCCTATACAGGGAACCGCTGCGGACATAATCAAGATCGCCATGGTGAGAGTTAACATGAAGCTCAAGGAGCTCGGACTGAAGTCACAGCTTATCCTGCAGATACACGATGAGCTTCTTATAGAGGCTGCCGAGGATGAAGTGGACATAGTGAAGAAGCTTCTCGTTGATGAGATGATGCATGCCGCAGATATGACCGTACCTCTTGAGGTGGGCGTTGCATCAGGAAATAACTGGTATGAGGCAAAATAATATGAAGATCATAGGAATAACTGGTGGTATCGGTTCTGGAAAAACTGCTGTGCTTGATATAATGCAGCGAGACTACGGAGCATTCATTATGGAGGCCGACGCTCTGGCTCACAGACTCATGGAACCGGGACAGATATCATACAATGACATAGTGGAACACTTTGGAAGAGATATTCTTGATGAAGACAGCAGAATCGACAGAGCAAAGCTTTCAGCGGTCGTTTTCAGCGATCAGAAGCAGCTCGATATCCTCAATTCCATAACCCACCCAAATGTAAAAAAGGCCATTCTTGAATCCATGGAGGAGCAGAAAAAGTCCGGATGCAGACTATACGTTCTTGAAGCTGCACTGCTTATCCAGGATGGGTATTTGGACATCTGCGATGAGATGTGGTATGTCTATGCAGACGTTTCAAAACGAATTGAACGTTTGTGTGCTTATCGCGGATTTACCGATGAAAAGGCAAGAAAAGTCATCGCTTCGCAGGAGCCTGACAGCTATTATGAGGAAAATTGCTCAAAAAAGATAGACAATTCAGGCAATTTAGAAAAATTGAGAAACCAGCTTAAGCTGGCGATGGGAATTGAGTGTTAGATTTTTTTAGTTATTATCACGGATTGTACGGATAAAAAGACAATTTTTTTGGCTATTTCTATTGAGAATAATGGGGCAATGAGTTAAACTTTAACTATGTGTGTTTTCATTATTTCAAAGGGGGAAATAAACATGAAGTTTATTGATCAGTTAAAAGAAAAAGCCAAACAGAATAAGAAAACGATCGTACTGCCTGAGACATCAGACATGAGAACAATCGAGGCAGCCGGCAAGGTATTGGCAGAGGGCATTGCGAACATTATCCTGGTTGGAGACAAGGAAGATATCATGAGCAGAGCTGGTGATATCGATCTCAGCGGAGCATCATTTGTTGACCCTAAGAATTATGAGAAATTTGATGAATACGTGGATGCTTTTGTAGAGATGAGAAGAAAGAAGGGCATGACCGAGGCAAGAGCCAAGGAACTGCTTTTAACAAACCCATTATATTTTGGATGTATGATGGTTAAGCAGGATGATGCAGACGGTATGGTTGCCGGTGCGATCAATGCATCAGCAGATGTGCTCCGTGCAGCACTTCAGACACTGAAGACTGCTCCGGGAACAAGAATCGTATCAGCATTCTTCCTGGTTGTAGTTCCAGATTGTCAGTATGGTGCCAACGGAACATTTGTATTTGCAGATGCAGGACTCAATCAGAGCCCGTCAGCGTCAGAGCTTGCAGATATCGCAGAGCAGTCAGCGAAGTCATTTGAACTTCTGGTTGATGAGACACCTGTTGTGGCTATGCTGTCACATTCAACAAAGGGAAGCGCAAAGCATCCTGACGTTGACAAGGTTATTGAAGCTACAGAGATCGTTAACGCTGAGTTCCCTGACCTTCTGTGTGATGGTGAGCTTCAGTCAGATGCAGCACTCGTTCCTGAGGTTGCAGCATCAAAGGCACCTGGAAGCAAGGTTGCAGGACAAGCGAATGTTCTTGTGTTCCCTGATCTTGATGCAGCGAACATCGGATACAAGCTTGTACAGAGACTCGCAAAAGCTGATGCATATGGTCCTGTTACACAGGGTATTGCAAAGCCTGTAAACGACCTGTCAAGAGGCTGTGTTGCAGACGATATAGTTGGAGTTGTTGCCATAACAGCTATCCAGGCTCAGGCTCAGGAGGACGGCAGAATGAAGGTAACTCCAAAAGAGAGATAGTAAAAGATAATTTTTAAAGATGATTTATTTACACATAAGTTGTGCAGGAGGATTGAAATGAAGGTTCTTGTAATTAATTGTGGTAGTTCATCACTGAAGTATCAGCTTATTGATTCTGATACAGAGGCTGTTATAGCAAAAGGACTGTGTGAGAGGATCGGTATCGACGGAAAGCTCACACATCAGACCATGGGTAAGGATAAGTATACAGTGGATGCCGCTATGCCGGATCACAATGCTGCTGTAAAATTTGTTCTTGACGCTCTTCTTGATACAGATAAGGGAGCTATCGCTTCACTGTCAGAGATCGACGCTGTTGGACACAGAATAGTTCACGGCGGTGAGAAGTTTGCGAATTCAGTAGTTATAACAGACGAAGTAATGGCGGCCATAGAAGAGTGTAATGATCTTGCACCACTTCACAACCCTGCCAACCTCATTGGAATCAGAGCATGTCAGGCACATATGCCGGGTGTTCCTATGGTTGCGGTATTTGATACAGCATTCCACCAGACCATGCCTGATAAAGCATATACATATGCAATACCTTACGAATATTACGAGAATTATAAGATAAGAAGATACGGTTTCCACGGAACAAGCCACAGCTTTGTATCCAAGAGACTGGCAGAGCTTATAGGCAGGGATATCAAAGATACCAAGCTTATCGTATGCCACCTTGGAAACGGATCAAGTATCACAGCAGTTGACGGCGGTAAGTCAGTGGACACTTCCATGGGACTCACACCTCTTGCAGGTCTTCCTATGGGCACAAGAAGCGGTGATATAGATCCTGCGATTCTTGAGTTCATTGCCGGCAAAGAGGGCAAGAGCGTTGAGGAGATAACAACTATTCTTAATAAGAAGTCAGGTGTATCAGGACTTTCAGGCGTATCAAGTGATTTCAGAGATCTTGACGCCGGCATGAAGGATGGCAATGACAGATGCCGTCTTGCTCTCGATGTATTCTGCTACAGTGTCAAGAAATATATTGGAGCATATGCAGCCGCAATGGGAGGCCTTGATGCGATAGCGTTTACGGCAGGAATCGGAGAGAACAATCCATATGTAAGAAGAGTATCAACAATGGATCTTTCATTTATGGGTATCGATATAGATGAGACTAAGAACGAGATCCGCGGCGAAGAGCAGAAGATATCCACTGACGCTTCAAAGGTTCAGGTATGGGTAGTTCCTACAAACGAAGAGCTTGCCATTGCAAGAGAGACTGTAGAGCTTGTTACAAAATAAGTCTTCTGTATAACGACAGGATTCAGTTGACGGAATTGTATAAAAATTTTGCAATATTTTGTTGACAATAAATATCTGTATATGTATAATAGCAGATGTGCGATTTTTAGGAGATATTATGTTAATTGATTTATCTGAGATTTTATCCACTGAGGGATTGACTAAAAGCGTTGAAGTACATGTAGACTTTGATAGTTTCCAGTTTAAGGGAATGGACTACCGGATTGGACAGGCAGATGATTTTCAACTGAATCTGTCGAATGACGGCAAGAACAGAGTCAAGGTTACCGGAAGCACTGATGTTGTCATGGAGCTTGTGTGTGACAGATGTCTGGAGGAGTTTGAAAGAACTTTCCATATAGATATCGACACAGTTATTGATACTTCCGTTTTGGATTCTGATAAGGTAGATGAGATAGATGAGTTAAGCTATTTTGAAGACTGTAATATCGATATGGACGCACTGTTGAAAAAGGAACTGATGGGTTTAGTTCCAATACAGATTCTGTGCAGGGATGACTGCAAGGGACTCTGTAAGGTGTGTGGAACGAATCTGAATCATGGTACATGTAACTGTGATGATTTTGTTCCTGATCCGAGATTATCAGTTTTTAATGACATCTTAAAGAATTGAGGAGGTGTGAATAATGTCAATTTGTCCAAAGAATAAGAGCTCAAAGGCTAGAAGAGATAAGAGAAGAGCTAACTGGAAGATGTCTGCACCAGCATTAGTTAAGTGCAGCAAGTGTGGCGAGTTAATGGTTCCACACAGAGTTTGTAAGAACTGCGGTTCATACAACAAGAAAGAGATTATCTCAGTTGCTGAGTAATTTCCAGTTCTCACTCGGTATTTGAGTAGTAGAATAAACAAGACCTTTCTTATTTTTATAATAAGGAAGGTCTTTTTTCGTGCACATATATACATGGCGGTTTGTATATTTGTACTGAAATATTTGACTTTGACAATTCAGAAATATATAATGACCTTGTGCGTTTGCACCTAAAAATAATTATATGGTGGGATATCCCATAATACACGTAAGATAGGAGAGTTTTGATATGGGCGATACAAGAATTGTAGTAGATGCTATGGGCGGAGATTATGCACCGGAGTGGATCATAAGAGGTGCTGTAGAAGCTGTGAACGAAGGGGCAAAGGCTCATATAATTCTCACTGGAAAAGAGGCTGTCATAAAGGGTGAGCTTGCAAAATACACATATGACACCTCCAAGATAGAGATAAAGAACTGTACTGAGGAGATCACATGTCACGATGCACCTGTTCAGGCAATCAGAAGCAAGAAAGACTCATCACTTACAGTTGGAATGAATATGGTAAAAAGTGGAGAGGCTGACGCAATAATCTCAGCCGGAAGCTCAGGAGCCATTCTTGCAGGAGGACAGCTTATCGTCGGAAGATCCAAAGGTGTGAAGAGATCGCCTCTGGCACCACTCATCCCTACGACCAAGGGATATTCGCTTCTTATTGACTGCGGTGCTAATGTCGATGCGAGACCTGAGCATCTGCTTCAGTTTGCAAAGATGGGTTCCATATATATGGAGAACATCGAGAAGATCGAGAAGCCAAGAGTAGCCATCGTCAATATTGGTGACGAGGAGGAGAAGGGTAACGCCCTCGTAAAGGAGACATACCCACTGCTCAAGGAATGTAAGGACATCAATTTTGTTGGAAGTATAGAAGCTCGTGAGATTCCAAATGGTGCTGCAGATGTCATCGTATGTGAAGCATTTGTGGGAAATGTTATCCTCAAGCTGTACGAGGGACTTGCAAAAATGCTGCTTGGAGAGATCAAGAAAGCGGTCATGTCTTCATTCAAGTCAAAGATCGGCGGTGCACTTATAAAGGATTCCCTCGGAGAGCTCAAGGAGAGATTCAACGCCAAGACAAAGGGTGGAGCACCTCTTCTTGGACTTAAGGGACTCGTGGTAAAGATCCACGGCAACTCACACAACGAAGAAGTTAAGAGTGCAATATTCCAGTGCATCAACTTCAGTGAGACCGGAGTAAACGCCAAGATTGCTGAAAAGCTGAGTGAGGAGCAGGCATAATGAAGAAGGATTATGGTGAGCTTGAAAAAAGAATAGGATACGAATTCAAGGATATAAGACTTCTGATAACGGCTCTGACACACACGTCATTTGCAAATGAGCTTAAGGTTAATAAAACTGAGTCATATGAGAGACTTGAGTTTCTCGGGGATGCCATCCTTGAGTATATTGTGAGTGACTATCTCTTCCGCAAGAAGAGAGAATATGAGGAGGGAAAACTCACAAAGCTGAGGGCAAGTCTTGTATGCGAATTTACTCTTTCACAGATATCCGAGAGTCTTGGATATGGCAAATTTGTCCTTCTTAGCAAGGGTGAAGCCCAGACAGGCGGAAGGACAAGGAAATCCATTCTGTGTGATCTCTTTGAATCCGTTCTCGGTGCGATGTATCTTGATGGCGGAATGGATGTCGCCAAGAAGTTTGTCCATCAGTTCCTGCTGGATGACGTTGAGACAAAATCATTGTTCTACGATGCAAAGTCAACCCTTCAGGAATTCTGCCAGAAGAATGGAAAAGAATTAAAGTATGAGCTCATAGAGGAGAAGGGGCCTGAACATAACAAGATATTTGTATCGGATGCCATGATAGATGGCCAGGCTACAGCCAGAGGTGAGGGTTCAAACAGAAAAAACTCCGAACAGATGGCTGCATACAAAACATTGTTACAATTAAGAAAAAAGCAGGATTAATTTATGTATTTAAAGAGTATAGAGGTAAATGGCTTCAAGTCATTTGCAAACAAGATAGTATTCAAATTCAATCACGGAATAACCTGTATCGTTGGACCTAATGGTTCGGGTAAGAGCAATGTAGCGGATGCAGTGAGATGGGTTCTGGGTGAACAGAGTGCCAAGAGTCTCCGTGGTTCCAAGATGGAGGATGTCATTTTCTCGGGAACACAGCTCAGAAAGCCGCAGGGCTCCGCATATGTTGCCATAACTCTTGACAACAGCGATCACAGCCTTCCTATAGATTATAATGAAGTCACAGTTGCAAGACGAGTATACAGATCAGGAGAGTCTGAATATCTGATTAACGGTACTGTCAGCAGACTGAAGGATGTATATTCTCTCTTCTTTGACACCGGTATCGGTAAGGAGGGTTATTCAATCATCGGACAGGGCCAGATCGAGAAGATCCTCAATGGTAAACCTGAGGAGAGACGAGAGCTTTTTGACGAGGCTGCCGGAATCGTAAAGTTCAAGAAGAACAAGGCTGCTGCGGAGAAATCACTTGAAGCAGAGAGGGACAATCTCAGCCGTGTCAACGACATTCTCAAGGAGCTTGAAAAACAGGTCGGACCACTCAAGGAGCAGTCTGAGACCGCAAGGAAATACCTGGCATTTAAAAATGAATTAAAAAAACTCGATGTGAATGCATTCCTTCTCGAGACAGAGAAACTTAAAACAGCTCTCGAGGAAGATCAGAACAGGCTCACTATCGTAAACGATGATATAGATGAGAGCAAGCAGGCGTATGAACAGACAAAGGAAGAATACGACCAGATAGAGACTGCTATAGAGCAGCTCAATTCCATAATTGAGTCATCTAAAAACGAGATTCATGAGAACAGGCTTGCAAAAGAGCGTGCTGAAGGTGAGATAAATGTTATCAACCAGCAGATAATCACACTCAAAATGAACGATCAGAACATACATGATCAGATAGACCGAATCAACAGCCAGATCGAGTCCGGCGAGGAAGAACTCGCAGATTACACATCCCAGAAAGATGAACTGGATGACTCTATCTCAGAAGTTGAACAGGCACTTAAAACAGCCCAGAAGGAAAGCTCCGACATGACCTCCTACATAGAGGCCTGCCAGCAGGAGATTGAGAGCTGCAAGGCTGACATCATAGAATATATGCATGAGAGCGGTAATCTCCAGGCAAAGGTCGGAAGATATGACGCCATGCTGGAGAATATCAACTTTAGAAAGACACAGCTCAACCAGAGACTTCTGCAGTTTAAGAGCGACGATGCCGGGGACAAGAAGGAATATGAGTCACTGTCATCACAGCTTGCCGAACTTGAGGCGGGAGTAAAGGTCATTCTCGCGGGATTGGACAGTGCAACCGATCAGCTTGCCCAGAATCAGAATAGAAACAAAACTAACCGTGAGCTGATCCACAACACCAACGAGATGCTTTCGGCCACAGAGTCCAAGATGGAGGCTCTCAGAAATATAACTGAGAGATACGACGGATACGGCAACAGTATCAGACGAGTCATGGAACAGAAGCAGTGGAATCCGGGCATAATAGGCGTTGTTGCGGACATAATCACGGTAAATCAGAAGTACGAGGTCGCTGTGGAGACTGCCCTTGGCGGAAGTATACAGAACATTGTCACTGAGGACGATGCCACTGCCAAGAGAATGATCTCATATCTGAAGACCAACAGACTCGGACGTGCAACATTTCTTCCGCTTAACACCATAACAGACCGCGGTTCCGTCAGAAATGATGTGCTCAGGGAAAAAGGAGTCATAGGAGTTGCATCAGATCTTGTTGAGGTCGATTCCAAATTCAACACGCTGGTAAAGAACCTTTTAGGCAGGATCATAGTTGTCGACAATATCGATAATGCCCTGGCAGTAGCGCGTAAGAACAATCAGTCGCTCAGACTTGTCACCATAGAGGGAGAACTGATAAATCCGGGCGGATCAATGACCGGAGGTGCATTCAGGAATTCCAGTAACCTTCTCGGAAGGAAGAGGGAGCTGGATGAACTCAAGGAGCAGATCGATAACCTGAAATCAACAGCGTCAAAGGCTGCGGCTCTCGATGCACAACTTAAGACTTCAAGAGATCAGCTCAGACAGGATATAGACAAATACAACTCCGAACTGCAGCAGGCATATCTGAAAAAGAATACTCTGACCATGAGTATTGACCAGGTCAAAGAAAAACTTGCCGAATCTGAAAGAGTATTTGTCTCGATTGAGAAAGAGGTAGCAGAGCTCAATAATCAGATAACGGAGATAAACAACAATAAGAATTCTCTTGCCGACAACAACAAAAAGCATGAAGCCATGAGGCTTGAAGCGGAGGCAAGAGTGGAAGAACTTGAGGGACAGGGACAGGAGAACAAGGATAAGCTCACCGCTGCAAACGCAAGGGTATCTGAGCTTATGATTAAGTTTAATTCCGTCAAGCAGAAAGAGGACTTCATTGTAGAAAATATCCGAAGAATAAATATGGATATCGAAAAATACAAGGAAGAACTTGAGGGCTTTACAAGCCGCGTGGAGTCATCATTCAGTGAGATCACAGAGCTGGAAGACAGGATAGCTGCTATAAAGACAGATATCGCAAGCAGAACCGGAAGTATCGCTGACAACGAGGACAAGGTAAACGAATTCTCAGTCAAGAGAGAGGAATTACAGCAGAGCCACAAGGAATTCTTTGCCAGACGAGAAGAACTTTCCGAAAAGATTGCAGGACTCGAGAAGGACTCATACAAGCTCACATCGATAATCGAGAAGAACACTGAGAAAGCAGACGAACTCAGCAACTATATGTGGGAGGAGTATGAGCTTACATACAGCAGTGCCCAGGAACTCAAGGACGATAATCTTCCTGAACTGCCGGCACTAAAGAAGGAGATCGTTGCAGTAAAGGCCAAGATCAAATCCCTTGGAGATGTCAACGTCAATGCCATAGATGACTACAAGGAAGTCTCTGAGAGATACGAATTTCTCAAGGGACAGCATGACGATATAGTCAGTGCGGAGACCAACCTTGTAAATATCATTGCGGAGCTTGAAAAATCAATGCAGGAGCAGTTTGCCGAGAAGTTCAAGGAGATACAGGTCATGTTCGACAAGGTATTCAAGGAGCTGTTCGGTGGTGGACGTGGTGCACTTGAGCTGGTTGATACCGAGGATCTTCTTGAAACAGGTATCAGGATCATAGCACAGCCACCTGGAAAGAAGCTCCAGAATATGATGCAGTTGTCAGGTGGAGAGAAGTCCCTCACCGCCATAGCACTGTTATTTGCAATTCAGAGTCTGAAGCCATCACCTTTCTGTCTGCTGGACGAGATAGAGGCGGCTCTTGACGACTCGAATGTAAGAAGATTTGCACAGTATCTCAACAGGCTTACAAAGGATACGCAGTTCATAGTTATATCACACAGAAAAGGAACCATGGAGGCTGCTGATATCCTGTACGGTATAACCATGCAGGAGAAGGGTGTATCTACCCTCGTATCAGTCAACCTTATTGAGAACGATCTGGATAAATAACAATAGAAGATATTAAACAGGAGGTATGTCATGGCAGAGGAAAAAGAGAAAAAAGGATTTTTTGCGAGACTTAAGGCTGGTCTTGCAAAGACAAGAGATAATATAGTAGAAAGCTTTACAGATGTATTCGGTGCATCCCATATAGATGATGATTTCTATGAGAATCTTGAAGAGACATTTATCATGGCTGATATGGGATATGAGACGACTGAGAAGGTTATAGAGGGACTTAAGCAGAAGGTTGAGGATTCACACATCAAAGAACCTGCTGCCTGCAAGGAACTTGTGATCAATATAATCAAGAACCAGATGTCTGTGGACGATTCAGCGTACGACTTCGAGAATAAGAAGTCCGTTGTGCTGGTCATCGGGGTAAATGGTGTCGGCAAGACAACGACCATCGGAAAGCTTGCTGCCCAGTACCGCCAGAGAGGCAAGAAGGTTCTCATGGCTGCTGCCGATACATTCAGAGCTGCCGCCATAGATCAGTTAAAGACCTGGGCTGACAGGGCACAGGTTGATATAATTTCACACAATGAGGGCGCTGATCCCGCTGCAGTTGTATACGACGCAGTGGCTGCCGCCAAGGCAAGAGATACGGATATCCTTCTCGTTGATACAGCGGGAAGACTTCACAACAAGAAGAATCTCATGGACGAGCTTGCAAAGATGAGAAGGATCATCACAAGGGATTATCCGGAGGCAAATGTTGAGGCGCTCATAGTTCTGGACGGAACAACAGGTCAGAATGCCCTTGAACAGGCAAGACAGTTCAGCAATGTAACTGAGCTTGACGGTATAGTTATCACCAAGCTTGATGGAACTGCCAAGGGTGGTATTGCGATAGCGATCCAGGCAGAGCTTGACGTACCGGTCAAGTTTATCGGAGTTGGTGAGAAGATCGGTGATCTCCAGAGATTTGACCCTCAGGAATATGTCAACGCATTGTTCGCAGATTTTGACGAGGACAGATCCGAGATCGATATGCTCATCGGCGATGACATGTAATACTACGGCATATATAATGATCATATGTATGTATGTCAATGTACTTATATCTGTGCACAACCATATATGATTTTCAAAAGGATTTTTACATAAGGAGACATTAACAAATGGCAGAACAGAACACAACAGACAAACTGACACTTGCGAAATTTGAGGAGGCCTACGACATTGTACATAAGGTGGTTCTCCCTACAAAGCTCATATACAGTGACTATTTCAGTGGGATAACAGGCAACAAGGTATACTTCAAACCTGAGAACCTTCAGAAGACCGGTGCATACAAGATCAGGGGTGCATATTACAAGATAAGCACTCTTTCAGATGAAGAGAGACAGAAGGGACTGATAACAGCTTCGGCTGGAAATCATGCCCAGGGTGTGGCATATGCTGCAAAAGCATATGGAGTAAAGGCGACCATCGTTATGCCTTCATCTACACCTCTCATCAAGGTTAACAGAACTAAGGCATACGGCGCAGAGGTTATACTGTATGGAGACGTATATGATGAATCATGTGCATACGCTCTTGAGCTTGCAGAGGACAAGGGTTATACATTCATTCATCCGTTCGATGATCTCGATGTTGCCACAGGACAGGGCTCGGTTGCGATGGAGATCATAAAGGAGCTTCCTTTCGTTGACTATATCCTTGTTCCTATCGGAGGTGGCGGTCTGGCAACAGGTGTGTCCACACTTGCCAAGATGATGAATCCGAACATCAAGGTCATAGGTGTTGAGCCTGCCGGAGCAAACTGTATGCAGGTCTCACTGAAGAACAAGAAGGTTACAACACTTCCATATGTCGACACCATTGCAGATGGAACTGCAGTAAAGACACCGGGAAGCAAGATTTTCCCATATATACAGAAGAACATAGATGATATTATAACTGTAGAGGATAACGAACTCATCGTTTCATTCCTCGATATGCTTGAGAATCACAAGCTTCTTGTTGAGAATTCAGGCCTTCTCACAGTGGCAGCACTTAAGCATCTCGATGTAAAGGGTGCCAAGGTCGTAAGCATACTGTCGGGCGGCAATATGGATATGATAACATTTGCCTCACTTGTACAGCACGGACTTATCGCAAGAAGCAGGATCTTCACAGTTTCAACACTTCTTCCTGACAAGCCGGGTGCACTCATGAACATTTCAAAGGTTATCGCTGATCTCCAGGGAAATGTTATCAAGCTTGAGCACAACCAGTTCGTATCCATCAACAGGAATTCGGCAGTTGAGCTTGTTATCACTATGGAGGCATTTGGCCCTGAGCACAAGCAGCTCATCATCAACACACTTGCTGATAAGGGCTACAAGCCAAAGGAAGTCATGACAAAGGGAATATACAATTAATTGTAGTTGATATCGATGATTAACGATGAACTCACTTTAACCGTAAATGACAACAAAATAATCGCCTGCAGACGCGGTGACAATCTGTTCAAGGTGCTGTGCAGCGCCGGATATGTGTTCAGTGGAAACTGCGGAGGTCTTGGAAGGTGTCAGAGATGTCTGGTGGATGTAAAAGGTGCGGGCACGGTAAAAAGCTGTACCTACACTATCACTGATAACATACAGGTAACCATAGTTGAGGATAACATGTCAGTCCTTGCTTCGTACAAGGGTGCTGCTGAATCCAACAACGTATATAATGGCGATGGTCGTGATATAGGCATAGCTATAGATTTAGGCACCACCACCATCGCCATAGAACAGATAGATATGTCTGATGGAAGTGTCACGGACAGATGTGGATTTATGAATCCGCAAATTGAATATGGCAGCGATGTCATATCAAGGATCCGAACAGGCTCCACAGAAGATGGACTGGCAAAGCTCAGAAGCTCAGTAGTCACAAGGATTTCCTCAGAGTTGGCCGGAATGGGGTATGCCCCTGCAGATATATCAAGGATAATTATTTCCGGAAACACCACCATGAATGCAATACTGGAGCGGCTGCTTCTGGACAATCTCGGGCATGCACCATTTGAGATCAGGAATCCTGACAGTATAACAGTATCAGGGAAGGATTTCTTTGATGATGAAAGATTTTGCAGTGCGGAAGTCACATGTCTTCCTAACCTCAGCGCATTTGTTGGAGCTGACGCATTGTGCGGTGCAGTCGTCTGTAACATTGACAGGTCTGACAAATATCAGTTGTTTGCAGATCTCGGAACAAATGGAGAGCTTATACTTGCAAAGCAGGGCATCGGTTATGCCACCTCATGTGCATGTGGTCCGGCATTTGAGGGAATGCTGAGGAGAGGTGTTGCAGCTCCAACCACAGCCTTTGATCTGCTGAACAGACTTAATTTGCTACACATAGTGAATGACGATGGAGTCCTGGTTGATCAGTATATAGACGGAGGCTACAGACTTGCAGGTGGAGTGACAATTGACATGGATATGATCAGAAGCTTTCTCCTTGCAAAGGCAGCCATATGTGCAGGTATAGAATCCCTCATGGATATGGCGGGGATAACGGCAGAGGACGTATCACGTGTATATCTGGCAGGAGGCTTCGGGTGCAGTCTTAATATATCAAGTGCGGTAAGCCTTGGACTTTTTCCGGACAGTTTTCAGGGAAAATCAGAATTTGTAGGAAATACATCCCTGCACGGAGCACATAAGTGCTTGATTGATAAGAGTTTTATTGATAGAATATATGCGTTTAAAGAGACCCTGACTGCTGTGAATCTCGGTGAGCTTGAGGGCTTTGACAGAAGATATTACAGTCATATGGATCTCAGACCATGGACCGCACAGTCACATGGTACAAATAAATTACAACAGAAGAGTAGATTATGAAATTACTAAGTATAGCAAGCGGTAGCAGCGGTAACTGCTATTACGTCGGCAATAGCGCTACCCATCTTCTTGTGGATGTAGGCATAAGCTGCAAGAGGGTTGAAAACGCCCTTAAGGATGAGAGAATAAAGCCGTCTGAACTCGATGGTGTTCTTGTAACGCATGAGCATATAGATCATGTGAAGGGCATAGGTGTTCTGGCAAGAAAGCACGGTGTTCCTATATATGCCACTGCAGGAACCATAGCTGAGATGAAGAAGATGACCTCCCTTGGCAGTATCGATGAGGGACTGTTTCATGAGATTCGTCCTGATGAAAAGATACTAATAAAGGATATAACCGTTGATCCATCATCCATCTGGCATGACGCAGCGGATCCGGTATGCTACAGCCTGTATGGAGATGGCAAAAAAGTGTCCATAGCGACTGATATGGGCAATTATAATGATTATATTGTAGATAAGCTTGACAACTCAGATATAATGGTAGTTGAGGCCAATCATGATGTCAGAATGCTTGAGGCGGGACCATATCCTTATTATCTCAAGAGACGAATCCTTGGCAACTATGGTCATCTGTCCAACGAATTGTCAGGGCAGCTCATATACAAACTTCTGAATGACCATGTGAAGGGTATTCTTCTGGGACATCTGAGCAAGGAGAACAATTTTGAAGAGCTGGCATACGAGACAGTCAAGCTGGAGCTTGAAAACAATTCATACGCCAACGATGTAAGGGAATTTGGGCTGGCAGTAGCCAGAAGAGACATGCCTATGGCTGCCATAGAGGCATAGGCTGATTTTTAGGAGTGAATAAAGATGGGTTCTGTATGTACAGGCTCCATCATCAACAAGGAGGATAAATGAAATGAAAAAGAGAATCATAACTGTAGTAGGTAAGGACAGCGTGGGAATCACAGCTAAGGTATGTGTATATCTGGCAAACAACCAGATCAATATACTTGACATATCACAGACTATAGTTGCAGGGTACTTCAACATGATGATGGTGGTTGATACACAGGAGTCATCCAAATCAACAGAGCTCATCGCATCAGAGCTCGGACAGATCGGAGAAGAGATTGGAGTACAGATAAAGGTACAGCACGAGAAGATCTTTGAGACAATGCACAGAATCTAATAATATACAGTCTGACAGACAGAAAAGAGGATATACATGATTAGCATAAATGAAGTAATCGAGACCAATAAGATGATCTCAGACATGAATCTGGATGTTCGTACCATCACAATGGGAATCAGTCTTTTGGATTGTGTAGGCACAGATGTGGATGATACATGTACAAAGATATATAACAAAATAACAACATATGCCAAGGATCTTGTATCAACAGGTCAGGAGATATCAAGAAGATATGGTATACCAATCGTCAACAAGAGAGTTTCTGTAACACCTATAGCACTGGTTGGTGGTTCCGTATGTAAGACCACCGGAGATTTTGTAAAGATAGCAAAGGCTCTTGACAAGGCTGCAGACACCATAGGAGTCAACTTCATCGGAGGATATTCAGCGCTTGTAAATAAGGGCATGACTCCTGCTGATGAGCTTCTTATCCGTTCAATTCCTGAAGCACTCTCAAGCACAGGAAAGGTGTGCAGCTCCATAAATGTAGGTTCAACCAAAACCGGTATAGATATGGATGCAGTCAAGATTCTCGGAGAGATGATCAAAGACACTGCTGAGCTCACCAAGGAAGCAGATTCCATCGGTTGTGCAAAGCTTGTAGTATTCTGTAACGCACCTGATGACAACCCATTTATGGCCGGTGCATTCCACGGTGTTACCGAGGGAGACTGTGTCATCAATGTCGGAGTCAGCGGCCCTGGTGTTGTAAAGAAAGCCCTTGAGAAGGTAAGAGGAGAAAACTTTGAGGAACTCTGCGAGACCATCAAGAAAACAGCTTTCAAGGTAACCAGAGTTGGACAGCTCGTTGCAAAAGAAGCATCCAAGATGCTCGGCGTACCATTTGGTATAGTTGACCTGTCACTTGCCCCTACTCCTGCAGTCGGAGACAGTGTAGGTGAGATTCTCGAGGAGATCGGTCTTGAATACGCCGGAGCTCCTGGTACAACAGCAGCACTTGCGCTCCTCAACGATCAGGTTAAGAAGGGAGGAGTTATGGCTTCATCATACGTCGGAGGACTCTCCGGTGCATTCATCCCTGTATCTGAGGACCAGAGAATGATCGATGCAGTTTCCGCAGGAGCATTAACTCTTGAGAAACTTGAGGCCATGACATGTGTATGTTCAGTAGGTCTTGATATGATAGCAATTCCTGGTGATACATCACCTGCAACCATATCAGGAATTATCGCTGATGAGATGGCTCTTGGTATGATCAACCAGAAGACAACCGCTGTAAGACTTATCCCTGTTATCGGTAAGACAGTTGGAGATCAGGCTGAATTTGGTGGACTTCTCGGATACGCACCTATCATGCCTGTCAACAGATTTGCATGTGATAAGTTTGTCAACAGAGGTGGACGTATTCCAGCCCCTATCCATAGTTTCAAAAACTAATATTGGATAATGCGATATAGGATCACAGTTTCTGATACGATATAGATATATAGAGGATGCGCACTGAATACGGAAATTCCGTGCGCATCTCTTTTGCTGTAATTGAATATTTCCATTTGGAGATATCAGATAATATGATTACAAGAAAATTATTTAAGGATATTATTTTATGAGAAGATTAGCTTTACCGGATGAAATACTGATGAAGGTTGAAAAGCCCGCCAGATATATAGGTGGAGAATACAACAGTGTTATGAAGGACAAGGACAAGGTTGATGTGCGTTTCTGCATGTGTTTTCCTGATGTATACGAGATAGGTATGTCCCATCTCGGAATTCAGATACTGTACGATATGTTCAACAGGAGAGAGGACACATGGTGTGAAAGAGTTTATTCGCCATGGCCTGATCTGGACGCGGAGATGAGAGAACATGACATCCCTCTGTTCGCGCTGGAATCCCAGGATCCTATAAAGGATTTTGATTTCCTTGGAATAACACTCCAGTACGAGATGTGTTACACCAATATTCTTCAGGTGCTTGATCTGGCTGGGATCCCACTCCGTACAAGAGACAGAAAAAAGGGAGACACACTTGTTGTAGGCGGAGGCCCATGCTCATACAATCCTGAGCCTATAGCAGACTTCTTTGACATATTCTATATGGGCGAGGGCGAAGTATCATATGATGCACTTCTGGAGCTTTACAAGGTGTATAAGCACTCTGATATGACTAGGGAAGAATTTCTCATAAAGGTGTCCAACATTCCGGGATTATACGTTCCTGAGCTCTATGAAGTCACATACAAGGAAGATGGCACGATAGCTTCATTTGCTCCTAGATTTGAAGATGTGCCTGCCACGATAACCAAGACGGTCGTCATGGATCACAGCAAAGTCTCATACCCAGAGAAGCCTGTTGTGTCATTCATGAAGCTCACTCAGGACAGAGTTGTTCTTGAGATCATGCGCGGATGTATAAGAGGCTGCAGATTCTGCCAGGCTGGAATGATATACAGACCAACCAGACCTAAGGATGTCAATCTGTTAAAGGGCTATGCTGAGAAAATGCTGGCAAGTACAGGACACGAGGAGATAACCTTCAGCAGTCTGTCGTCGAGTGATTACGAGGAGCTTCCGGAGCTCACAGACTGCCTGATCGAGAAGATGGACAATGAGCATGTAAATATCTCTCTGCCATCGCTCCGTATAGACGCCTTCTCTCTGGATGTCATGAGCAAGATCCAGGATGTGAAGAAGAGTTCACTTACATTTGCCCCTGAGGCAGGAACGCAGAGACTCAGAAATGTTATAAACAAGGGTCTCACAAAGGAGAACATAATGGATGGTGCCCTGAAGGCCTTCAAAGGCGGCTGGGATAAGGTGAAGCTGTACTTCATGATGGGCCTTCCTACTGAGACATATGACGATATTGCCGGGATTGCAGACCTGTCGGAGGAGATCACTGAGCTTTTCTTTGCAAATATCCCAAGAGAAGAACGAAATGGACGTGTCATGGTCACCGCATCGGCATCATATTTTGTGCCAAAGCCATTTACTCCGTTCCAGTGGGCTCCGATGATAAGGCCTGAGGAATTTGTCAAGCGTGCATACTTTGTGAAGGACAGATTCCGCGCAGAGAAGAACCATAAGAGTCTTAAGTTCCAGTACCACGAAGCAGATATCACCATACTTGAGGGACTGCTTGCTCGAGGCGACAGGAAGCTCTGCGATGTAATATATGATGTCTATAAGGCCGGTCAGATATTTGACGCATGGACAGAGTTCTTCAAAAAAGAAAACTGGGACAACGCCATGGCAAAGCACGGTCTGGATATAGATTTCTACACATACAGGGACAGAAATGTTGATGAGATACTTCCATGGGATTTCATTGATATAGGAGTCACAAGAAAGTTCCTTGAGAGAGAGTGGGAGAACGCCCAGAACGAAAAGGTAACCCCTAACTGCAGACAGCAGTGTTCCGGCTGTGGTGCCGCAAGATTTGGAGGAGGTGTATGTTTTGAAAATAAGAATTAAATACTCCAAGCTCGGTAACCTCAGATTTATAGGACACCTTGACGTTATGAGATATTTCCAGAAGGAGATAAGACGTGCCGGTCTGGATGTGAGCTATTCCAAGGGATATTCGCCTCACCAGATCATCTCGTTTGCCGCTCCACTGGCCATGGGAATCACTTCTGATGGCGAATACTTTGACGGAGAATTTGAATCCGTTACAACATCCAGAGAGATGATCGACGCATTGAATGCCGTATCGGTTGATGAGATGAAGGTCACTGAGTGTGTACTTCTTCCCGATGATGCAAAGAACTCCATGTCAGTTGTGTCAGCATCGGACTATGTCATCTCATTCCTTGACAAAGCAGGAACTGAAGAACGGCATAATATACTGGACAGTGTGGAATCCTTCATGTCGCAGGATCAGATCGTCATTCTGAAAAAGACAAAGAAGAGCGAACGCGAGGAGAATATAAAACCTGGTATCATGACCTGCGAGCTGAGGGACGATCAGATATATATGCTGCTGTCAACCGGAAGTGAATACAACCTCAAGCCGGAGCTCGTCATGCAGGCTCTCTGCGCGTATGCGGGTGTCAGTCACAACCAGTTCCATTATCATATTCACAGACTGGAGACGTACATGGATGGCCCTGATGGCAATATAATACCTCTATACAAGGCCGGTTCACCATTCTAAGAGTCTGCCTGACCGTATATTTGAAAGATTATAAGGGGAATATCACATGAAAAAGCTGGTAGTTACACACTACGACAACAAAATATTACAGGCTGTTATACAGGATGGCAAAGTCACAGATCTTAATCTGTCAAAGGGCAGTACAGTCCTCGGCAATATCTATGTGGGCAAGGTGGCCAACATCGTAAACAATATAAATGCCTGCTTTGTGGATTACGGTGACAGACTTCCCTGCTACTACAGTCTGGATGACAATGATATTATATACGCCGATGGCAGGAAACACACAAAGCTCAGGATCGGCGATGAGATAGTCGTTCAGATCAGCCGTGACGCAGTCAAGACCAAGAACCCTGTTGGTTCATCGGAGCTCACCCTCCGCGGGGATTACTGTGTGGTCCACACCGGGGAACAGATCGGTGTATCGAACAAGATAAGCAGCAGAAAGCTCCGGGACGAGCTTAAGGACATCGCGCGAAATACCCTCCCGGCGGGTATAGGTTGTATCATTAGGACAAATGCTGTGGATGCGGACCCTGAACTCATAAAACGTGAACTGAATGAGCTGGGCGGTCGTCTCACACAGATCCTGAAGGCCGCAGCAACCAGAAAATGCTTTTCCTGTCTGTACCGGAATCCACCGGAATATATAGAAAACATAACTTTCATGGGAAGTAATAAGCTAGATTCACTGGTAACCGATGATGAAGAAATATTCCACGTATTTGAGGATTACATAGAGAAAAAACAGCCTGGAACAATAGACTTAACGCTTCATACCGATACAGAATGTCCGCTTACGGCAATCTACAATCTCAATAAAGAAGTGGAGGGAGCTCTAAAGGAGAGAGTATGGCTTAAGTCAGGTGCCTACCTTATAATCCAGCAGACTGAGGCCATGGTAGTTGTGGATGTGAATACAGGCAAGGCTATATCAGGCAGAGATATGGAACAGCACATGCTGAAGGTCAACACCGAGGCTGCCATCGAAACCTGCCGTCAGTTAAGACTCCGCAATCTGTCAGGGATAGTAGTCATAGACTTTATAAACATGAAGAATCCCGATGATATCCTCAGGATACGTGATACCCTGATAAGAGAGCTGGCAGACGATCCTGTACCAGCCAAATTCGTAGATATCACCAAGCTTGGACTTATAGAGCTGACCAGAAAGAAGTTAAAGAGACCGCTTCACGAAATGGTTAAGCTTTGATGAAAATAAATCAAAAAATATTGTAAAAATATATCAGAAAATTATTGACAAATAATCATCTCAATGGTAGATTATATGAGTATGCCGCACAGTTAGGTATAAGTGTGTCAACAGACACCACCAAAACTGGCGAGTTTGATTAAGGAGGTATTAACCATGTACGCAATTATAGCAACAGGCGGTAAGCAGTACAAGGTAGCTGAAGGAGACGTGATCAAGGTTGAGAAGCTCGCAGCAGAGGCTGGAAGCGAAGTAACATTTGATGATGTTATCTTAGTAAGCACTGATTCAGACGTTAAGTGTGGAGATGCAGTTGCTAATGCATCTGTAACAGCATCAGTAGTTGGTGAAGGCAAGTCTAAGAAAGTTATTGTTTACAAGTACAAGAGAAAGACTGGCTATCACAAGAAGAATGGTCACAGACAGTCATATACTAAGGTTGAGATCAAGAAGATCAACGCTTAATTGGTATTGATTGTATCGATTATAAGACATGATTGATGTAGTTATTTATCAGAACAGCAATTCGGAATATATAGGATTTAAGACAGATGGACATGCGGAATATGATGATCCTGGACAAGATATCGTCTGTAGCGCAGTTTCAGCGATCACGATAACCATCCTGAACTCTGTTGAGAAGCTTTCAGATGTGAATTTCACACTTGACTGCGATCAGGAGAGCGGACATATGGATTTCATATTCACAGAGGAGCCGGATATCAAGGCACAGACTTTGATGCAGGCGCTTGTGATCGGTATATCCGGAATCGAAGAATCCTATGGCGATTATATTTGTATGACCTTTAAGGAGGTGTAATTGACATGATGAAGATGGAACTTCAGTTTTTCGCTCATAAGAAAGGTGTAGGTTCTACAAAGAACGGCAGAGACTCAGAGTCCAAGAGACTTGGCGCTAAGAGAGCTGACGGTCAGTTCGTAAAGGCTGGTAACATCCTTTACAGACAGCGTGGAACAAAGATTCATCCAGGTCTTAACGTTGGTATCGGCGGAGATGACACACTGTTCGCTACAGCTGATGGTATCGTTAGATTTGAGAGAAAGGGTAGAGACAAGAAGCAGGTTTCTATCTATCCAGTAGTTAACGAGTAATATTGGATATATATAAGTAATACTATCAAGAGACTGGAGTAATTTTTATTATTCCAGTCTTTTTTTACAGACAAAAGTGCAGATATGGGGTATACTATGAAATAGTGTGCAGATGTATCTGCAGAACTTGACACAGGTAATTTAGACATTGAATATTCGGTATAGAATATCTGACATAGAAAGGCGGTATATTATGTTTGCCGATAGAGCCAGAATATATGTGAGATCAGGCAAGGGCGGTGACGGGCATGTATCCTTCAGAAGAGAGAAATATGTTCCAAACGGCGGTCCTGACGGCGGTGACGGAGGTAATGGCGGTGACGTTATCTTTGTTGTCGACGAGGGAATGAACACACTCACTAACTATAGACATGTAACAAAATACAGAGCCGGAGACGGTGAAGAGGGCGGCAAGAAGAACTGCCATGGCAGCAATGGTGCCGATATCGTGCTCAAGGTTCCACCTGGAACTGTTGTCAAAGATTCAGAGACAGGTAAGGTTATTCTCGATATGGCATACAAGAAGGAACCTGTTGTTTTCCTTAAAGGAGGCCGTGGTGGCCGTGGCAACAGAACATATGTAACTTCAACCATGCAGGCGCCAAAGTATGCACAGCCTGGTCAGCCAGCCAAGGAGCTTACAGTAGATCTTGAACTCAAGTGTATAGCTGACGTAGGACTTGTCGGATACCCAAGTGTAGGTAAATCAACCTTCCTTGCAAGAGTTACGAATGCCCGTCCTAAGATCGCGGCATATCATTTTACCACTTTAGTTCCGAACCTGGGTGTGGTGGATCTCGGGGATAAGAACGGCTTCGTGATCGCAGACATTCCAGGCATAATTGAAGGTGCGTCAGAAGGAACAGGTCTTGGACTTCAGTTCTTAAGACATATAGAGCGTACAAAGGTTATAATCCACATCGTGGATGCAGCCTCGGTGGATGGAAGAGATCCGATCAATGATATCCACGTAATCAATGAAGAGCTCAAGAAGTACAATAAAGACATCGAGAACCGTCCACAGGTTATAGCAGCCAACAAGGTCGATCTTCTGGATGATATGGGCTATGAGACTGTCATAGAGATGCTTAAGGAGGAATTCCCGGAGGATGAAGGATATAAGATATTCCCTATATCTGCAGTATCAGGAAAGGGTATCAATGAACTTCTCTGGTATGTCAATGACCTTGTAAAGCAGTCTCCAAGGGAGATCATCGAATTTGAACCTGAGATAGATCTGTCCATGCAGGATGATCCTGAGCTTCCATTTGAAGTCAGAAAGTCAGACGAGGAGGAGGGTGTATATATCGTCGAGGGTCCACGAATCGAGAAGATGCTCGGATATACGAACCTTGAATCTGAGAAGGGCTTTGATTTCTTCCAGAAGTTCCTCAGAGACAACGGAATACTTGCACAGCTTGAGGAGCTTGGCTGTGTAGACGGAGATACTGTAAGAATGTATTTCCTTGAATTTGATTATTATAAGTAAAGGAATAAACACGTATGAATAGCAAACAGAGAGCATATTTAAAGGGGCTGGCACAGACCATCCAGCCTATACTCAACATAGGCAAATCATCACTCACACCTGAGTTCACAGAATCTGTTGCAGAGGCTCTTGAGGCGAGAGAACTAATCAAGATCTCTGTTCTCAAGAACTGTCTTGACGATCCTCGTGAGATAGCAGCTATGCTCGGTGAGAGAACTCACTCACAGGTAGTTCAGGTGATCGGCAGAAAGATCGTTCTGTACAAGGAGTCAAAGGAACATAAAAAGATCGAACTTCCATAGGGGGGAATAAGCCATGCTGGCACAAAAAGCAGGACATGTAGGTATACTCGGCGGAACATTCAATCCTATACACTATGGACATATAGAGCTTGGCGTACAGGCACTGGAACAGTTTAGACTGGATAAAGTGCTTGTGATGCCCAACAATAAGCCTGGTTATAAAGATATTTCCAACGAAGTTACAACAGATCACCGGGTCAACATGATAAAACTTGCCATAGATGGCATAAAAGGGTTGGAGTATTCTGATTTTGAGCTCAGACGTCCCGGGATCACATACACCTCAGATACGCTTGAGGCCCTTCATGAGTTATATCCTGACGTTCACTGGTATTTTATCATGGGCGGGGATTCCATTATGTATTTTGACCACTGGCACAGACCTGACATCATATCAAGGCATGCAACGCTGCTTGTCACAACAAGAAGTGGAGCTCCTGAGGATATGATCAACGACAAGATAGCAAGCCTGCAAAGCCTGTTTCCGGCTTCTGATATCCGCCGGGAGTACATCCACCAGCACGATATATCCTCAAGTGATATAAGAGCTGCTGTGCGGTCAGGAGAAGATATCAGGGATATGGTTCCCGACAGCGTGATAACATATATCAGGGACAATGGTCTATATCACGTTTGATCTGGCAGGTATAACAACATATATTGAATATTACTTATACTTGAACATTTGCAACAGATAGGAGATAAGATGAACAGATTTGAGATGCGTGAGCGCCTTGAAAACAAGCTCACAAAGAAAAGATTTGAACATTCACTTGGTGTGGAATATGTATCAGGCTGCCTGGCCATGGTTCACGGAGCAGATGTTAACAAAGCTTTGACTGCCGGACTTCTACATGACTGCGCCAAATGTCTGCCTGCAGACGAGAAGATAGCAAGATGCAAAAAACACGGACTTCCAATAAGCCAGGTCGAATTTGCTAACCCTGAGCTTTTACACGCAAAGCTGGGAGCATATTACGCAAGAGAAAAATACGAAGTTGACGATGAGGACATCCGATCGGCTATAGAATTCCATACCACTGGAAGACCGGCTATGTCGCTTCTGGAAAAGATTGTTTTTGTGGCTGACTATATAGAGCCGAACCGTAAGCCTTTGCCGGAGATAGATGAAATAAGAAATGAGGCATTCTCCGATATTGACGCTTCGGTGGCCCACATATTAAAGAATACTTTAACTTATCTGGACAGTGGCAGCTGTGGAGACACGGACGAAATGTCTGTCCGGACATATAAATATTATACATCATTGAACAGTGAGGACTAATATGGCAGATTCCAGAGAGATGCTCAAGATAGCATGTGCTGCTCTTGAGGATAAAAAAGCATTTGACATTAAGATCATAGACATAAGCAGAATTTCAACCTTATGTGATTATATAGTGATAGCTGACGGAACAAATAAAAAACAGGTTCAGGCACTCAGCGATAATGTTGAGGACAATATGCACGAAGCTGGATATTCCCACAAGGGAGTGGAGGGATATTCTGAAGGTGGATGGATTTTGCTGGATTATTATGATATAATAATCCATATATTTTCTGAAGAATCAAGAAGATTCTACAACATAGAGAAGATATGGAGTGACGGAGATATTATATCTCTGGACAGCATATAAGATATTCAGTTTAAAATAAGATTGGGTTGCAAGTAAGAATTTGGGGATTAAAACATGGAGAGTAACAGGCTATTAAGCGACAATTATATCAAGATCAATCATATTGCCTCCAAATGTATGAGGCTTTTTGCTATATTGATACTTTTGTACTGGGTATTTACATATATTGGAGGGCAGTGCAATATAGTGCTCCTGTGTTCCTGCATGGGAATATGCTGTATTCTGACCCTTATACCTACGATTTTTATTGATCTACTTAAGAACAATGAGGGCAAATGTATAAAATATGTGGTAATTGCATTGGCTGTACTCATATGCTCCATACTCAATACAACTTTATCGTACACAGCTATGATCGTCTGGATATTTCCTATGCTTGTAGCTTCCCTTTATTATAACAAGACAATGGTTCTCTATACTGCGCTTTTATCTACAGTCGGTGTATTCGCTGCAGATATAGTCAATTACAGATTATGTGATCTTGTTATTCCACCCGCACATGATGATTTTGCTGACAATATGATACTGGTCATAGCGCCATGTGTTATAGCCATTTTTATCATGTCATTTGTATCATATTTCATAGTATCAAGAAACTCAACAATGCTCAATAATGTTATAGACCATGCTGAAGAGGTCAAAACTAATCAGAAGGAACTCATATATGCGTTTGCCGAGCTCTCAGAGAGCAAGTCAAAATCAACAGGTGAGCACATCAAGAGAGTTGCAAAATACATGGAGGTTCTTGGAAAGGCATCCGGTTTTGATGACGATTATGTTGACATGCTTTCAACCGCAGCCATGATGCACGATATCGGCAAACTGATGATCAGCGAGGAAATACTCAACAAACCTTCCCGTCTTACAGATGAGGAGTTCGCCATTATGAAGAGTCATGTATTATATGGTGACGCACTTCTCTCAAAATGTCCGGGACAGATCCTTCAGATTGCAAGAACGATCGCCAAGGAACATCATGAGAAGTGGGATGGCTCTGGATATCTGCATATGAAGGGAGAAGAGATCGCATATATCAGCAGGCTTATGGCTGTATGTGATGTATTCGATGCCCTTACATCAGCAAGATACTACAAGAAAGGCTGGTCTATGGAGGAGGCTTATACCGAGATAGTAAGCCAGAGTGGTAAACAGTTTGATCCAAAGGTGGTATTATTATTCCAGGCTCATTTCAAGGAATTCAAACAGATAGCAGAACAGAATGCTGATAAGCACATATACTAAAATGTGATTACTTAAAAATAGGCTAAATATACATTAAGCTAATAGGCTAAAAAGCTGTTTTTTATGGTTTTTTAGCCTATTTTTGTTGAATTTAGGCTTGAAATAAGCTAATTAATTGGTATAATGTAATTAACAAGTTGATATAAATTAACTATTTTGAAGTTAATTTACTTTTAATAAGCCCCCTCTTAAAAAATATGACATAAATTGATCCCCAGGTCATATACGTAAATGTTGCTGACGTATGTTGACCTGGGGATCTCTTTCTTAATGGATTTATTATATTATATTGTAATTACATCTGCCTAAATAATCCGATAACCTTTCCGAGTATATCGCAGTGGTCTACGATAATTGGATCCATATAATCATTTTCCGGCTGAAGTCTTATATGACCATTCTCCTTAAAATATCTCTTTACTGTAGCCCCATCATCGATAAGTGCAACCACAATATCACGATTGGAAGCAGAAGAGCATTGTTCAACAATAAGGAGATCACCATCGTTGATTCCGATGTTGATCATACTTTCGCCCTTAACGCGAAGCATGAATGTCTGATTATTGGTGTTATGTAAATATTCCGGTGGAATAGGAAAATAATCCATAATATTCTGTGTGGCAAGGATAGGAAGTCCCGCTGCAACCTGTCCAACAACAGGTATATTAATAACCTCACGCCTTGACAATGCAAAATCATCATCTATTATCTCTATAGCCCTTGGTTTTGTTGGATCACGCCTTATATATCCGTTCTCCTCAAGAGATGCGAGATGAGCATGTACTGATGATGTAGACTTGAGTCCAACAGCCTTGCAGATCTCTCTTACTGAAGGTGGATAGCCCTTCTTAAGCTGTTCTTCCTTGATATATTCCAAAATCTCTGTCTGTTTATCAGATATCTTTCCTTTTCCCATGTATATTGAACCTCCACAAATAAATTCTATTTAACATAATCTGTTGTATACAAAATATGATAGCACATATGTTCTGATATTGCAAACGAATGTTCTGTTTTAATTTTGCTTTGTTTTGAATATTCTTGACCGGATCTATTCTTTCGTGGGAATAAAAATGGACACCTGATAGTGCATAATATAGGAGTATTAAGGATTCAGAGTTACAATACGAACTGCAGTCGTACAAGTGTTCGAAAATCACTTGACAACAAAACATCTGTTCGATATAATACGAACATAGTAACAAACATACGTTCAGGAGGGATAGAGATGAATAGATTATTTAATTTCATTAGCAATAAAAAGGTGACAATAATTGTAGCCATAATCATAGTAGCAGTATTATATGTTTCGATCACACACATGGATGCATCCGAAGCTGATGCCACCAATGCCAGCACCAAGTATTACACATGTATATCCGTTGAGTCTGGCGATTCACTTTGGGATATAGCCCAGAAGTATATGACTGATGAATATACATCAACCCAGGATTATATCGATGAAGTTGTCTCGATCAACAATCTGAACAACGATTCATCGATAGTAGCCGGAACCAACCTGGTAATACCATATTATGAAGTGACTGATCTCAATTAAACAAGGAATTAGATGTTCTTGATCAACGCATATAGATTCTATTAAATGATAGATTCTATATGCGTTTTCTGTTTAGATTTTTGCTTAGAGAGTCGTAAGAATCAGTGAAAGCAGTGCAATTGGAATGTATTGCTTGAATGACAAAGTTAATGCAACTAAATCATATTCATATTACGAATTAACCCCTACATTCGCATTTTAAGGCATT
>NZ_WWSI01000003.1:327500-610501 GCF_009875795.1 Coprococcus sp. BIOML-A2 | reverse complement strand
CCCTCAAGATAAGATATCCCATCTTCGGAGTAAGACCCCTTGAAGACTACAAGGTTGATAGGCTTCAGGTGTAAGTGTGGTAACGCACTCAGCTGAGAAGTACTAATAGGTCGAGGACTTATCCTTAGAGGTTTCTAAGAGATAAGCTTTAGAAGATACCTCTTTCTGTGTGAAATTCTGAAGGTACAAGTTAAAAAAATATAAAAAACACTTGCATTTTCAAGTCAAATGTGTTAACATTGACAAAGACGCCGTGGTTTACCAGGTGATATTCCTCGATAGCTCAATGGTAGAGCACTCGGCTGTTAACCGAGGGGTTGTAGGTTCGAGCCCTACTCGGGGAGCTGCTTTTGAAAACCTGGCCCCATGGTCAAGCGGTTAAGACATCGCCCTTTCACGGCGGTAACACGGGTTCAAATCCCGTTGGGGTCATTTGACAATTAAATATGCCGATGTGGCTCAATTGGCAGAGCAGCTGATTTGTAATCAGCAGGTTATCGGTTCGAGTCCGATCATCGGCTTTTTGCTTAAAGCAAGAAGTTGCCAAAAGCAATAAATGGGTGGATTCCCGAGTGGCCAAAGGGGACAGACTGTAAATCTGCTGCGTAATGCTTCGATGGTTCGAATCCATCTCCGCCCATTTTATTTTTTTGCCGCGGGGTGGAGCAGTCTGGAAGCTCGTCGGGCTCATAACCCGAAGGTCATAGGTTCAAATCCTGTCCCCGCTATTTTTATGTAAGCCCAGATAGCTCAGTTGGTAGAGCAGAGGACTGAAAATCCTCGTGTCGCTGGTTCGATTCCAGCTTTGGGCACTAGATGAAAAGCTGAAACTTTTATGAGTTTCAGCTTTTATTTGTTTATGCGGGCAAAGCCCTCCAAAACGTACAGTATGTATATTTATAGGATTCCGAAGGAGGAGATATCAGAATGGTATTTGAGGTTGGACAGGTTATAAAGATGAAGAAGGCGCATCCTTGTGGAACGAATTCTTGGGAGATACTCAGAGTAGGAATGGATTTCAGACTCAGATGTACTGGCTGTGATCATCAGGTCATGGTGCCCAGAAAATTGGTGGAGAAGAACTTCAAGGGATTTATTGAAGAATAAAAAAGAAGCAGGATCATGATTAGGCGATTATGATTCTGCTTCTTTTTTTATATAAAGTTTTTTGTGAGCCGATTGAGTATAACTCATATATTAGCTTTACTCTCTTTAAGGGAGGAGCGCAGCCGCTTGACGGCTGCGCCAATTAAGGGATTGGGGGGTGTAGTCATTTCTGACTACAAAAAAGGGAGTAAATAACAAAAAATAGTAAATTGTCAAATTTCATTGTAAGCTGTCAACGCTTTCTGTTGTTTTTCTGTATCTCTTGCTTACAAGTTGATAATATGATAAATGGATCAGGATTGCAATAGCATTTGGCTCATTTAGGTTATAATGCCATATTTGTTGGCGATTTTGACTGTTTTTGACTACTTTTGCATGTATAATCGTAAAAAATCATCTAATGTAACATAACGCAACGATATTGCGCAAGTTGCACACAGGCAAGTTGCGCAATACAGAAGAGATATATAATAATAAAAGAGCAGAATCACGATTAGGCGATCATGCTTCTGCTCTTTTTATTTATATAAGATTTTTTGTGAGCTGATATTGAATATATCATAACCTTTGATTACTCACCTTTAAGGGAGGGACGCAGCCGCTTGACGGCTGCGTCAATTAAGGGATTGGGGGGTGTAGTCATTTCTGACTACGAAAAAAGGGAGTAAAAACAAAAAATAGTAAATTGTCAAATTCCAGTGTAAGCTGAAGATGTTTCTGCTGTTCTTGTATCTCTTGCTTACAAGCTGATAATATGACATAAATGTTATTTATGCAATAGCATTTGACTGTTTTCCGTCATATTCACATATTCATAATAAATTTTGACTGTTTTTGACTGAAAAGGAATAAATCAGACATTTGCACTATTCAAATGGCATGCTTATGTGATATAACTTTACTTATATGACGTGATAATACATTATTCCACAGATGAATTATCACAGATAATATGCATACGAAAAAAGATCAGGGAGGATCAAGATGAAGAGTAGCAAGAAAAATCTTATTGCCATTGCCGTGGTAATTCTCATTATTGCGGTTCTCGGAATTCTGTCTATATATGTAGATAAGATTCCATCGCCATCGACATATGCGACATTCTGGGCACTTGTACCATCGGTTGTCGCTATCACGCTGGCACTTATAACGAAGGAGGTTTACAGTTCACTGTTTATAGGAATTGTAATAGGAAGTGTGTTTGCCTCCGGATTCAGTTTTACGGGCAGTATATCGAATGTACTGCAGGATGGACTGATCGCACAGCTTTCAGATTCATATAATGTAGGTATACTGATATTCCTTGTCATTCTTGGAACCATAGTTGCACTTATGAACAAGGCAGGTGGATCCAAGGCATTTGGTGACTGGGCAGCTACCCATATCAAGACCAGACAGGGCGCGCAGCTCTGCACAGTTCTTTTGGGAGTTCTGATATTTATCGATGACTATTTTAACTGCCTCACAGTCGGTAGCGTTATGAAGCCTGTAACTGATAAACACAGGATATCAAGGGCGAAGTTTGCATATGTTATAGATGCAACAGCGGCACCTATATGTATCATAGCCCCTGTATCATCATGGGCTGCGGCCGTCAGTGGATTTGTAAAGGGTGAGGATGGCTTTGGTCTGTTTATAAAGGCCATACCATATAACTATTATTCATTCCTCACACTTGCGATGATGATCGCAATGATCGTTATGAAGGTTGAGTTTGGTTCCATGGAGAAGCATGAGCTCAATGCCCTGAAGGGAGATCTTCTCTCAATGGGAGATGGCAAGAAGACTGTCACAGCAGAGGAGACTGATGTGGTCAACAGCAACGGCAAGGTAGTTGATCTTATAATACCTATCATATGTCTTGTTATCTGCTGCATTATAGGAATGATCTACACAGGTGGATTCTTCAGCGGTGTAAGCTTTGTAGAGGCATTCTCAAACAGTGATGCATCTGTTGGACTTGCAATTGGAAGCTTGTTCGGACTGCTTATTACAATTCTTCTGTATGTGATAAGAGGAGTCCTGGATTTTGGTAAATGTATGGAGGCTATACCAGAGGGCTTTAAGGCAATGGTACCGGCTATACTGATCCTTACATTCGCATGGACGCTCAAGGGAACTACCGATATGATGGGTGCAAAGGATTTTGTACAGACAGCAATGACATCTGCATCGGGAAGTCTGTTTAGTTTCCTTCCTGCGGTTATATTTATAGTTGGATGTCTCATGGCGTTTGCAACAGGAACATCATGGGGAACATTTGGAATACTTATCCCTATTGTGTGTGCAGTATTTGAGGGTAAGAATAATGAGCTTATGATCATAGCGATATCAGCATGTATGGCTGGAGCTGTGTGTGGAGATCACTGCTCACCTATATCAGATACCACTATCATGGCATCAGCAGGAGCGCAGTGTAACCATGTAAATCATGTGGTAACACAGCTTCCATATGCGATAACAGCGGCTATCATGTCATTCGTGTCATATGCTATAGTTGGACCGCTTACATACCATCTGCATGTTAAGTGGTTTATCATGCTTCCGATATTCATAGCAATGATGGTTCTTCTGATATTTGTACTCAGGGTCATCAAGCGCAGGAATCCTGCAAGTTATGTGAATGCGGATACTAGAGTAGCGGATGCGGAGTAGGCAGATCAAATTGTAAATAAAAGGTATATTTAACGAAAAAAATAGTTGACTTATGATGGAACATAAGTTAATATGTGAGAGTAGAGTTTTCATTTATTTGAATCCTCTCTCCCCTCATTATGGTGACCAGGTACCCCCTGGTCACTTTTTTGTTTATATGGACAAAATATAGCATGGGCACTTTATATTTGTTAACTTGAGCAATCACATGTAAAGGTATATTCTATATACCATAGATGCCGGGGAGACAGACATCATAATAAATAAAGGAAAGAGAGTAGTTATGCAGGATAACAGAGAGATAACAAATGAAGAAGTCCAGAAGGCTTCGGAGATAATCAACAATTTGCTGAGTTACTATAACAGTAAGGTTGTGGGACAGCCTTATCTGGGATATTCACTTCTGGTTGCAATGATGACAAACGGTCATGTGCTTCTGGAATCCGTTCCAGGACTTGCCAAGACCACTGCTGCCAGGGTTATGACAGAGGCGGTTAATGGATCATTTTCAAGGATCCAGTGTACACCGGATCTTATACCGAGCGACATAATTGGAACCCAGATGTACAACATGGCGACCAATACATTTGAGGATAAGATAGGTCCGGTTTATTCGAACTTTGTACTACTCGATGAGATAAACAGGTCCAGTGCGAAGACACAGAGTGCCATGCTGGAGGCGATGCAGGAGAGAGAAGTCAGTATAGGAGGAAAGACATATAAGCTGCCGGAGGTGTTCGTGGTAATAGCGACCCAGAATCCGATCGAATCTGAGGGTACGTATGTGCTGTCAGAGGCACAGCTTGACAGATTCCTTCTCAAGGAGACTGTGACATATCCAAGCGCAAGGGATGAGATGGAGATACTCAACAGAGTGGAGGCAGGAGTTTTTTCAGACGTGAAGTCCGTTGCCAGCGTTGACGATGTGGTGTATCTTCAGAAGCTGTGCAAGAGGATTTATATAGATCCGGCGATAAAGAAATATATAGTTGATATAGTTCAGGCAACCAGAATGACGGATAAGATACTTGCACCTGAGCTTGCACAGTATGTTGCCATGGGTGCGAGCACAAGAGCGGCTATTGCGTTCATGGAGGTAGCAAAGGCGATCGCACTTATAAATGGGAGAAGATATTGTGTTCCTGATGATGTGAAAGCACTCAGATATTCAGTCCTGAGACACAGGATCATGCTTACATTTGCCGCTGTTGCGGAAGACGTGAAGATTGAGAAGATTATAGATGCCATAATAGGTTCGGTTAAGACGCCGTAGGGGAAGACAGTTAATTATGAAGATGACATATATATCCAGAATACAGGGAAATATGAAGGGATATAAGACCATATATACTACCAAGGCAACGTCGAGGATAATCGATGGTTCGTACAATTCCATCTATAAGGGCAGGAGTATGAACTTTGATGAGCTCAGGGAGTATGTCGTTGGCGATGATATCAAGGACATGGACTGGAAAGCATCTGCCAGGAGCCAGAAGCTTCTGGTCAGACAGTATATCGCCGAGAAGAAGCATAATATAATGCTGGTGATGGATGCCGGAAAACGTATGCTTGGATATGCCAATGATGTTCAGGAGAAGAGTGACGTTGCACTTATGGCGGCAGGAACCCTGGCATATATGGTGTGTGACAATGGTGATTATGTGAGCGCTACTTATGTTTCAGACAGGGGCGTGGAGCACTATCCGTTTAAGACAGGCTTTGCAAATGTCGAAAATATTCTTGCGGGTTACCACAGGAACGTTACCATGACTAATGACTCGGATACGGGGGATGCGCTGAGCTTCATTGCGAGGAATTTCAGGAGGAGAATGATCATACTTGTGGTGACGGACACCAGAGGTATCCTGAATATGTCGGAGGCAACTGTAAAGCAGTTAAAGGTACTGCATGATATACTGCTTATAAATGTTGAGGATGCCGGGATGAACGGTAAGAATGTATATGACATATCCGGTGACACATATATTCCTGAATTTTTTACCAGGGACATGAAGCTGGCAAAGAAAGAAGAGAGGAAAAGGCAGGAGCTTTCAAGTGCCTGTGACGACAAGCTTAAGAAACTTGGTATTTCGTACCTGACGGTCAGGTCTTCTGACAGCATGGATGAAAAGATAGTAGAGCTGCTCAACAAGCACAAGACTGAGAGCTCTGGAAAGTAGTTAAATGGGCTGATGCCCGGAGATAAGAGGAAGAAGATATAAGATATGGAAAGTTCAGTGAATTTGCAGGAGCCGCTTTCGTATGTGGTATGGCCGATCGTGCTGACCGGAGCGATAACAGCCGCAGTGCTGTTGTTCTTTGGTGTCTGCTGGTATCTGGGAAGACGTAGAAAAATGGCGGCGGAGCTGCCGAAGGTGGTGAAGCCTGCGCCTATGGATATGGGTAGAGTGAAGGCCAGATATCTGTCAGAACTGGCGGATATTGCGGGACAGTATGATCAGGGAAAACTTGATGTAAGAGGTGCATATCAGCGTATGAGCCGTTGTATCAGGGGATTTGTTCATGCTGCAACCGGCATAAGGGTTCAGAATTATACTCTGTATGATATAGAAAGATTAAACATGCCGGAGCTGTACTACCTTGTGGCTGAGTATTATGCGCCGGAATTTGCAAGAAAGTCCGATGGTGATGTGAGGGCTTCCCTTGAGAAGACAAGGAGTTTGATTGAGAGATGGCAATAAAATATCATATTGTTCTATATGCAGGCCTGGCTATTGCGCTGTTTATGCTGGTATTTGTGTTTGTGAAATACAAAAAGACAAAGGAATATGCCGGAGGAAAAAAGATCGCAGGGCTCATATTCCAGGAAGATGAGGCATATTTCAGGAAAAGAAAAATATTATATAAGACCGGGCTTACAGCCACGCTCATATGCTGCGTACTGGTTGTCGTATCGGCATTCCTGCTCATGGCAAAACCATACACGAGCAGGCGTATGCAGGATGAAAAGTATTGCAGGGACATCATTCTGTGTATCGACATATCAACATCCGTGGATTATCTCAACGAGAATCTGCTGGACAAGCTGAAGAAAACAGTTGATGAGCTTCAGGGCGAACGTTTTGGAATCGTGATATTTAACACAAGTCCGGTGCTGCTTACTCCGCTCACGGATGATTATGAGTATGTGAAGGATCAGCTTGATCTGATCGCACAGTGTCTGAAGAGCAGAAATGAAGTGAATCTGGACGATGCATTTTCATCGGGGTACGACTGGATATATTATCAGGCATATATATCATCTGGAACTCTGATTGGAAATGAGCAGAGGGGAAGCTCACTTATAGGGGACGGCCTTGCTGCTGCGGCAATCGATTTTTCGGATGCTGACAAGGAGAGGACAAAGGTGGTAATATTCTCCACTGACAATGATATACAGGGAACACCGGTGGCAACTCTGGATGAGGCGGCCGATATATGTGTTTCAAACAATGTCACGGTGTATGGAGTTGGAACAAAGGAGATGACACCGGAAAACAAGGAGTCCATGAAGAATGCGGTGGAGAAGACCGGTGGTAAATTCTATCTTGAGGAGGAATCCGGATCATTTGGAGAGATAGTATCATCGATAGAAAAGCTGAGTAAGAATCTGGTCAAGGTGAGGATGGTGGATGTTGAGACACCTGAGCTGTTATATCCATTTGTATTGATGCTGGTTCTGTTTGCAGGAATGCTAGGACTTGGCCGCTGGCTCAAATTATAAGACGTTACAGGAGAGAATTATGAGAATAGATCCAATTATACCAATCTGGCTTATGCTCATATTGTGCGTTGGCATGGCGTTCCTGAAAAGGCGGAAGAGAAGCGCATATATAAGGCAGATAGCTGCCATCATACTGATATTTCTCATCAATCTGAGGATCATGGTCCCAAGCAGCAACGTGGAGACAAGTGTCCGGAAGCTTGACACATATGTGCTGTTCGTTGTGGATGACACCATAAGCATGCTGGCTCAGGATTATGCTGGGGATACAGAGAGGCTGACGGCGGTGAAGAAAGACTGCGAGCACATAGTTGATGAGATGGACGGTGCTAAATTTGCAGTCATAACTTTCAATAATAGTGCAAATCTGATATCGCCATATTCGGATGATTCAAATTTTGCAAAAAGTGTTCTGGATTCAATATATCCGCTGGATTCGCTATATGCCAGGGGGTCGTCCATGAATGTCTGCATAGATGTGATGACGGATACCCTTAAGCGTGCAAAGGAGAAAAATGATGGAAATGTGGTCGTGTTCTTTATAAGCGATGGTGAAATAACCAACGACGACAGACTCAAGTCATTTGACGGGGCGAAAAAATATATTGATGGAGGCGCAGTGTTGGGGTACGGCACAAAGGAAGGCGGCAACATGTATGTGAAATCATATTACGATGACCGGAAGGAGCTGCTTGAGGACACATCGGACTACCCGTATAAACCAGCGGTGTCGAAGATCGATGAGGATAATCTGAAAAAGATTGCCGATGATCTGGGCGTCGACTATATAAATATGAACGATGGTTCTGCGCTGGATAAGGTTGTGGAGAAGTCACGGGGAACCGCTGAGTCAACGGATAAGGGTAAGACTATAGGATATGTGGATATATATTATCTGTTTGCAGCATTATTTGCAGGACTTGTTGTATATGAATTTTTTGATATGAGAAAGAAAGTCATAAAATGAAAAACAGATCAGGAATAATAAAGATCGTTGCTGCAGTGACCGGAGCTGTCAGCCTGCTGTGTATGGCGGTGCTTCTGGTGAATTATCTGTGCAATGAGCATTTTATAAGTGAATACAAAAAGGGACAATATGTGGACAGCACAGTGAACGCCGTGCTTGGCTTTACTCAGCCACATATATACCATTATAATCTTGGTGATGTATATTACAGTCAGGGAGATTACGAGGGCGCCGAGCAGGAGTTTCGTAAGGCACTTGAAAAGAAGCCGGGTGGTGAGTCCGACTGTAAGACAAGGGTCAACCTCGCGCTGTCCATAGTGAAGCAGATAGATCCTGATGGTGTTACCAAAGAGAATCTGGATGAGGTGATAGACATACTTGAGGGGGCAAAGGACATTCTCATAGAGAATGACTGCGCTCACAGGGATGATGAGGATGGACATTACGAGGATGCACAGACTCTGAAGGATGAGATAGATGCCTTTGAGGAACAGCTCAGGAAGCAGACGGAGGAACAGGATCAGAAAGGTGATCAGGATCCAAATGACCAGAAGGATCAGGGCAGTGACGATGAAAACGAAGAGGATACACAGGAGCCTCAGTCTTCTGATAAGGAATCGGAGATACGAAAGCAGCTCGATGCCATCCAGGGAGACAGTCTTGAGCAACGAAATCAGGAGATGGATGCATACGAGACATACAAAAATGAACATGATTACTACGGCGGACGCACTTGGTGATCATACATTAATAGACATTAAATTCTAAATATAAAACTTGCGCAATATTAAGACGCGGGGTATAATACTGCTAGTTATGGTCATTTGTGGAAAAGTGACCAGAATAAGGAGATAGAATCGAGCAATGGTAAATGAAGAAAAGGTCATTCTAATGACGAAGATCGCCATGTACAAGGAGTCGCTTGGGCGTGAGGATCTCGAAAAGGGTAAATATTTTCAAAGTGACTATGTGAAGCTTAACTGTCTTAAGACAATTGTTTCATCTACGGTGCTGTTTGTAGTTTTTGCCGCAGCTTACATATACTATAATCTTGCAGATATAGTTGAGAAGCTCACAGAGCTTGACTATGTGAAGGTGGCGAGCAGCATTGTGGGCGGCTATGCAGTGGTGTGTATTGCATTTGCGCTTTTCGCGTGGGTCTTATATACATACAGATATATGAAGGCAAAGCCAAAACTCATAAAGTATAACCAGAATCTTAAGAAACTGATAGAATTTTATGAGAACGAGGACGGAACACGCCGTTCTGTCAAAAAAAAGAGGAGGGCTAACTGATAATGTCAACACTTCTGGATTTCCGCGATGGAGTAAAGAATTTTTGTAGTAAGTATGATAAATTTGTTTCACCACTGTGTAAGTTTATACTGGCACTTGTTGTGTTCTGGTCAATAAACCATCTTACAGGATATAACAGCACGATAAGCAGTATCGTAGTGGTCCTGGCAGCAGCTTTTGTGTGTGCGTTCCTTTCAGGCCAGCTCACACTTGCCATTGCAGGACTGTACGCATGTGCCCAGGTTGCCAGCGCAAGTCTGGAGCTTGGAATCTCATTTGTTGTCATATTTGTGATAATGTATTGTGTATATATAAGATTTTTCCCTAAGGCATCATGGATCATTCTGTTTATGCCATTCTTTTACATTATAAAGTTCCAGTATTTCATGCCGATCCTGGCTGGAATGACAGCTGGATTCACAGGAATGGTTCCTGCAGCATTTGGCTGTATATTCTACTTCTTCCTGAAGCATACTGCTGATTACGTTGCTTTAAGCTCAAGTTCAGCAGAGGGTGATCTGATAGAGGGATACAAGTATATTTTCCAGCATCTGGTGCAGGATAAGACACTTCTGCTCACCATAATAGTGTTTGCAGTTGTTATAGTTCTTACATACATAATATATAGAATGTCATTTGCATATTCATGGTACGTTGCCATCATCACAGGCGGTGTGGTAGAGATCATACTGTTCCTGGTTGGAACTTTGTCCATGGAAGTTGAGGTATCCCTTGCGGGGGCTCTGCTTGGATGCATACTGGCGATACTGGTGGCCATAGTGGTTCAGTTCTTCAAGATAGTTGTGGACTACTCAAGTGTTGAGAATACACAGTTTGAGGACGATGACTACTACTACTATGTAAAGGCTGTGCCAAAGGTCATGGGTGGTGCCCAGAGAAAGGCAGCCAGAAGAGAGCAGCCATCGCCAAGACCACAGCAGAAGAGGTCGACTTCGTCCGGATCAGGCGCACAGAGAAGCCGGTCTGCGGCAAAGGAAGATTCTGTTACAGGATCAACAAGATAGATACATTGAAAAGAGCTTACATGTGAGTGACCTGACTTTTGTCAGGTCACATTAATTATACGGAGTATTTATATACCGAAAGGAGGATGAAATGGATAAGATATCAACGTTTATATCAACGTATTTTGATTGGTTTTATATAACAGTTCCAGGCACAGTAGATATAATAGAGATACTTATTTTGTCATTCTTTATATACAGGATCATGTTGTGGTTCAAGCAGAGCAGAGCATGGACTCTTCTGAAGGGTATAGTTATGATCGTGCTCTTCACTGCCATTGCGGCGGTGTTCCAGTTCAATACGATCTTATATCTGCTTAAGAATGCATTCAGTGTGGGAATAATAGCGGTGGTGATCCTGTTCCAGCCGGAGTTCAGACGAGGACTTGAACAGCTTGGAAGAAAGAAGCTGATCAATTACATTATACGAGATGGCGAGGATGATGGTGTTATATCGGAGAAAACGATATATGAGCTTGTGAAGACGGCCCAGGTCCTGTCTGCAAACCGTACCGGTGCACTCATAGTCATTGAGAATGAAGTTGCACTGGGCGAGTATATTGATACGGGAATACCGATCGATGCGGTCGTGACTAACCAGTTACTTCTCAATATATTTGAGCACAACACACCGCTTCATGATGGTGCGGTGATCATAAGAAAGAACAGGGTAGTTTCTGCCACATGTTATCTGCCACTGTCTGCAAATGACTCCATCAACAAGGAGCTTGGAACACGACACAGAGCCGGTATAGGTATCAGTGAGGTGTCAGACAGTATGACTCTTATCGTATCTGAGGAGACAGGTTCAATATCCATTGCACAGGGAGGCGAGCTCTTCAGGAATCTGGACAGCGAGGGCGTGAGAAGGCATCTTCAGACGCTGTGCAAGGAGTATAATGGAAGAAAGAGCCACAGGTCTTCAGGTGCCCGTCCGGTTAAGCGGAGAAAGAGAGTCGTTGTGGAGAATAAGAATAAAGCTTCCAGAAAGGAGGCTGATGAGAATGAAAAATAACAGCGCAGAGCCTAAGAAAAAGGCAAATAAGATATACAGCAATATAGGTCTTAAGCTTCTGTCGGTTGTGCTTGGATTTCTGGTGTGGCTTCTTGTACTGAACATCGATGATTCAGCCGTGACAAGGACCATAAGGGACATTCCGGTCAATCTGGTAAATACTGACGCCATAACAAGTCAGAATCAGTTGTACACGATAACTTCAGGTGATACCGTGGATATAGTCGTCAAAGGACGTAAATCACTTATAAGCGATCTTGATGCGTCGGATTTCAAGGCTGTAGCGGATATGTCAAAGATATCCATAACAAATGCGGTGCCTATCACTGTAACTGCGAACAGCACCAACATAGCTAAAAAGGTCAGCATAACTGTTGTGGACAACGTGCTGTCAGTTGAACTTGAGGACGAGAAGTCAGTGTCAGTTCCTGTGTCCGTGGTGACAACAGGCGAGGTTGCTTCCGGATATACGGTTGGTAACAGTGTGGCAGCTCCAAACCTCATAACGATAAAGGGTGCTGCAAGTATAGTTTCGAGCATAGATCGTGCAGAGGTGACAGTTGATGTGACCAGTGCAAAGGATGATATAACGACAAACTGTACTCCTGTATTTGTAACCGCTGATGGTGAGAAGATATCAGACAAGTCGATATCCTACGATGAGATATCGATAGCAGTCACAGTTCCGGTATACAAGACTAAGAATATACCTGTTCATGTGGATGTCACAGGAGATCCTGCGGATGGATATCTTGTATCAGATATAACATATGTACCGGAGACCGTTGATATAGGTGGAGACGCATCGATAATAAAGGATATAACAAGCCTTGATATAACGGATGTTGATGTGAGCGGATGTACAGCAGATGTTGAGACGACACTTGATGTATCAAAGTATCTTCCAGAGGGTGTGGTCGTGACAAAGGAGAGCGCATACATCAATGTGAAGATAGCGATCGAGAAATCAGTTACAAGAAATATAACGGTGACCACAGGGGATATCATCCTGAGGGGCAAGCAGAGTGGATACAGCTATGAGATGAGCATGGGTGATAGCAATACGATAACCGTGAGCGGAATCTCAAGTGCGGTGTCCAAGGTATCGGCCAAGAGCCTGAAGCTGTCCATAGATGCTTCCAAGCTCTCATATGGCGATAATACGATCACGCTCAGTGTCCCTGATGGAGATAAGTACACCGTGGTAAATACGTGTACAGTTATGGTAAAGGTTACTGAGACACAGTAGTCATTGTCTGGAGGTGTATGTATATGGATACAGAAAAGTTGAATGAGCTGAGACAGATCATAGAAGATTCGGATAATATCGTTTTCTTTGGCGGTGCAGGAGTATCGACGGAGAGCGGTATACCAGATTTTAGAAGTGTGGATGGACTGTATAATCAGAAGTATAAGTATCCGCCGGAAACTATAATCAGCCACAGCTTTTACAGACGGAACCCGGAGGAATTTTACAGATTCTATAAGGACAAGATGATATTTGCTGATGCAAAGCCGAACAAGGCTCATATAAAGCTGGCGGAGCTTGAGAAACAGGGAAAGCTCAAGGCGGTGATAACGCAGAATATCGACGGACTTCACCAGATGGCAGGTAGCAGGAATGTCATAGAGCTCCATGGTTCTGTTCATAGAAATTACTGTGAGAAATGCCATGCTTTCTATGACCTGGATTATATAGTCAATTCGGATGGTGTGCCTAAGTGTGAAAAGTGCGGAGGCACTGTAAAACCGGATGTGGTGCTGTATGAGGAGGCACTTGATGAGGATAATATGTCGAGGGCACTCCAGTATATATCCGAGGCGGATACGATGATAATCGGTGGTACATCGCTTGTTGTGTATCCGGCAGCAGGACTTATCAGATATTTCAGGGGGCGGAAACTGGTGGTTATAAATATGTCCCCGACACAGTCGGACAGCAATGCAGATCTTCTGATAGCGGATAAGATAGGAGATGTGCTGGGCAGTCTGTAGCATATGACGACAAAGGCATGTTGAAGGCATGCTATACAGATTCTATATAGTATGGAGGACGGTTTATGTATTTTGACAGATCAAATGGCTTCCCGAAAGATTTCCTGTGGGGCAGTGCGTCTGCTGCATATCAGATAGAGGGAGCGTGGAATGAGGATGGCAAAGGCCCATCCAACTGGGATCAGTTCGTAAGGATCCCGGGAAAAACATTTAAGGCTACGACAGGTGATAAGGCGGTTGACCATTACCACAGATACAAGGAAGATGTGGCACTTATGGCGGAGATGGGACTTAAGACTTACAGGTTCTCAATATCCTGGCCAAGGATCATACCTGATGGCAATGGCGAGATAAATGAAAAGGGCTTACAGTTCTATGATGACCTGATCAATGAACTGGTTAAGTATGGAATTGTTCCTATGGTAACAGTGTACCACTGGGATATGCCACAGGCACTTGAGGAGCAGTATCACGGATGGGAGAGCAGACGAATAGTCGATGATTTCGTCAGATACGCAAAGGTTCTGTTTGAGAGATACAGTGACAGGGTAAAGCACTGGATAATCATGAATGAGCAGAATGTATTTACAGGTCTTGGCTGGAATGCAGGAATGCACCCACCAGGAAAGGTTGATGACCAGAAGATGTTCTATCAGGTAAACCATCATGCATTTATGGCACACGCCAAGAGTGTTATTGCACTCAAGGAGATCTGCCCGGATGCTAAGGTCGGTTCATCCTTCGCATATACACCGTCATACGCATTTGACAGAAAGCCTGAAAATGCGATGGCGAAGATGGATTATGATGATCTGAACAACTTCTACTGGATGGATATGTATGCCTATGGCCGTTATCCAAGGGCTGCCGCTGCTTACCTCAAGAGCAAGGATCTAACTCCGGTTATGGAGGACGGTGACGAGGATATCCTCAGGAAGGCTGCAGGTCTCATAGATTTCATGGGTGTAAACTATTATCAGTCATGCGTTGTCGAGCACAACCCGATAGACGGAGTGGGAACGACTCACGAGATGAACACGACCGGCAAGAAGGGCACGGCAAAGGTTCAGGGTGTTCCGGGACTCTACAAGAATCCTGCAAATGAATTCCTCCCTACAACGGACTGGGATTGGACTATCGATCCGATGGGACTTCGTATGTGCTGCAGACAGATCACTTCAAGATACGACCTTCCGATCGTAATATCTGAGAATGGTCTCGGTGCATTTGACAAGTTCGAGGATGGGGAGATCCATGATCCGTACAGGATAGATTACCTGAAACATCACATAGAGGAGCTCAAGAAAGCGTGTGATGATGGCTGCCGTGTCCTGGCATACTGCACATGGTCTTACACAGATCTTCTCAGCTGGCTCAACGGATATCAGAAGAGATACGGATTTGTGTATGTGGACAGAGAAGAGGACGAGAACAGTGGAACTCTGAACAGATACAAGAAGGATTCTTATTATTGGTACAAACATGTTATAGAGACCAATGGTGAGGAGCTGTGATAATAGAATAATATCAGAACAGGGAGAACCGGCACATAAGTGCTGGTTCTTTTTCGTACTAAAGTTATGCATTTAGTCATTTAATTTTTAAAACTAGCCGTTTGGCTAGTTTACTAAAAGCCCCAGTGTATTATAATTATTTGTTATGTTGATGGCAATATCTGGCAGTAACTGCCAGGGATTAAAGACAGGAGGAAAGGGATAATTATGAAATCAAAGAAATTGGTAACTGGGTTGATTATGGCATGTATATTTGCTGTAGTGATTATTGCGGGAAAGAACTCTGTGAAGGTGCAGGCCGCGGATGGGGATGTGGCAATTGTGACGGATGGCAATGGCGATGAGATCGGATCATATGCTACACTGGCTGATGCATTTGCAGCCGCACAGAATGGCTATACAATATGTATAATTAGTGATATATATGATCCTTCGGCTTCTATAGGATACAATGATAGTGAACATAATAAACATATCATTATAGATCTCAACGGTAAAAGTGTCACTTTGCAGATGATGAATTTTGATTATTCGTTATACGTGAAAAACGGAACATTAAATTGCGGTATCACAAATGGAAGTGTTGGATTTACTAATGCTATGCTGACTTTGTCAAATGTAAAATTCATTACGGATGATATCAACTGGATGACAAATGATGGAATCTGTCTGAATAATGGCTCAAATGTGACACTCAACGGTTCACAGTGTTGGTTTGAAAAACTTGAGATGGATACAGACTGTGTATTCACGGTACAGAACAGTAACGGACTTAGCAACTTTGGGAATATTGCAGATGGATTTGACGGCGTGAAAGAGTTTGTACCAGAGGGACTTTCTGTAGAAGGAACGACAATCATTGATGATGAGACAGGAGCCAAGGCTAAGGATTTTATTCTCCGTTACCGCAGCTTGTCGGATGATGCAGATGTCGCTGTCAGCATTGATCCAAAAACATATGTGTACGATGGAAAAGAAAAGAAACCTGCGGTTACGGTTTCTTATGGCGGAAAGACTCTGACAGAGGGAAAAAGTTACTCATGTGTATATGCGGATAATATTGATGCGGGAACAGCTACAGTTACTATCAAGGGTGAGAATACCATGCATGGACAGATCGTGGAAGAGTTCACAATAGATAAGGCAAAGCAGAAGGCACCTACAGGTTTGGTCGCAACGGCAGAAACTGTGGATGGGAAAAATGATGGTCAGATATCTAATCTGAAGACGTCAATGGAATATAGTGTCGACAAGAAAAAATGGTTGGATTGTGAAAGCACGGTACTTAAGAAACTTGCAGATGGAAATTATTATGTGAGATATAAGGAGACCAAAAATTATTATGCATCTCCTGCTGCAAAGGTAGTGGTAAAGAAGGGGAATGTACCAGCAACAAATGAACCGACTACAAATGAACCTTCAACTGAAAAACCAACGTCAAGTGAGCAGACGACAGAGAAGGTAACAACAGAGAGACAGACAACCGATGAGAAAACTAACGTGACCTCAACAGAGAATACAACTGTAGCAGACTCAAAAAAGGGGTCAGGTGTACCAAATACCGGAGATGACGGAAATGTGGCATTGATGCTCATAGTCATGATGGCATGTTTATTAGGGGCTGCCGGGGTGGTAGTTTACCATAGAGAGAAATAATTTAAAATAATAAAAAAATGTTAGCACTCAGTGTTGACGAGTGCTAACAAGTGTGTTATATTATCATCAGACAGGGAAGTGATATTAAGGTATCAGTTCCCTGAAAGTTTAGTTTAGGAGGTAAACAGCTATGGAGATGGATAAATACACACGTAAATCGTTGGAAGTTGTAGAGAAAGCAAAAGAAAAAGCTCTGGAGTACGACAATCAGGAACTTACGCAGATGCACCTTTTGGCTGGCTTGCTTGAGATAGATGACAGTTTGATAGCCAAGATATTTGAGAAGATGGGCGTGAATGTTACTGGTGCCGTGAATGCGGTGGAGGATAAGCTGGCAAGGTTGCCGAAGGTCAGCGGTGGCAATATGTATGCCGGAAATAACTTCTCAAAGGCTCTCATCCAGGCAGAGAAGGAAGCGAAGCAGATGGGCGACACATATGTGTCTGTTGAGCATTTGTTCCTCGGCATGGTGGATAAGGCTGATTCGGATATCAAGGAGCTTCTTAAAGGCTGGGGAGTTAGCAGGAATGCATTCCTCAAGGAGCTGGCAGAAATCAGAGGTAACCACAAGGTGGACAGCGATGATCCGGAGAGCTCATATGAGGCTATGGAGAAGTTCGGATATGATCTGGTCGAGAGGGCAAGACAGCAGAAACTTGACCCGGTAATAGGACGTGACGCTGAGATACGAAATGTGATCAGGATCCTGTCAAGGAAGACAAAGAACAATCCGGTGCTTATCGGTGAGCCTGGCGTAGGTAAGACTGCGGTTGTAGAGGGACTTGCACAGAGGATACTCAGAGGTGATGTGCCAGAGGGACTTAAGAACAAAAAGATATTTGCACTTGATATGGGAGCTCTTGTGGCCGGTGCCAAGTACAGAGGTGAATTTGAAGAGAGACTTAAGAATGTCCTTGATGAGGTTAAGAAGTCTGAGGGTGAAGTGATTATGTTCATCGATGAGCTTCACACTATCGTCGGAGCAGGCAAGACTGATGGTGCAATGGATGCGGGAAACATGCTTAAGCCTATGCTCGCCAGAGGTGAGCTGCACTGTATAGGTGCCACAACACTGAACGAGTACAGACAGTATATAGAGAAGGATGCGGCTCTTGAGAGACGTTTCCAGCCGGTTATGGTGGATGAGCCAACCGTTGAAGATACAATATCTATCCTTCGAGGAATCAAGGAGAGGTACGAGGTGTTCCATGGAGTTAAGATATCAGATGGTGCCCTTGTAAGCGCAGCGGTTCTTTCCAACAGATATATAACAGACAGATTCCTGCCGGATAAGGCAATAGATCTTGTTGACGAGGCGTGTGCCATGATCAAGACAGAGCTTGATTCAATGCCTGTTGAAGTGGATGAGATCACACGTAAGATAATGCAGCTGGAGATTGAGGAGACAGCCCTTAAGAAGGAGGAGGATAATCTGTCAAAGCAGAGACTGGCAGACCTTCAGGCTGAACTGGCAGAACTCAAGGATCAGGCAAATTCCCTGAAAGCAAAGTGGGAGAATGAAAAGGCTGCAGTTGAGAAGATAAGAACACTCAAGGAAGAGATGGAGCAGGTCAAGGCCGATATACAGGCTGCTCAGAGAAACTATGACCTGAACAAGGCAGCAGAGCTTCAGTATGGTAAGCTTCCTGCTATCCAGAAGGAACTTGCAGAGGCTGAGTCTACAGCTTCAGATAAGGAGAGGGAGCTCGTACATGAGGTGGTTTCAGAGGACGAGATATCCAAGATCGTATCCAAGTGGACGGGAATACCTGTTGCAAAACTTACGGAGAGTGAAAAGAGTAAAACTCTTAATCTTGCCAGTGAACTTAAGAAGAGAGTTGTAGGTCAGGATGAAGCCGTTGACTATGTCAGCGATGCGATCATCAGATCAAAAGCAGGAATAAAGGATCCTAGCAAGCCAATCGGTTCATTTATATTCCTTGGACCAACCGGTGTAGGTAAGACAGAGCTTGCAAAGAGTCTTGCTGCGGCGCTGTTTGACAATGAGCAGAACATGGTCCGTATCGATATGAGTGAATACATGGAAAAGCACAGTGTGTCAAGACTTATAGGAGCGCCTCCGGGATATGTAGGTTATGATGAAGGCGGTCAGCTGACAGAGGCTGTTCGTAGAAAGCCATATTCGGTTGTCCTCTTTGATGAGATAGAGAAGGCACATCCGGATGTGTTCAATGTGCTCCTTCAGGTGCTTGATGATGGACGTATCACGGATTCTCAGGGCAGAACTGTGGACTTCAAGAATACGATCATTATCATGACATCAAATATCGGTGGTGCAGATATTGCAGCTGCCGGCGGAGAGATCACAGATGAACTGAAGAATGACGTAATGGCTCAGCTTAAGAGCAGATTCAGACCTGAGTTCCTGAACCGTATTGATGAGATCATTACATTCAGGGCACTGTCCAAGGACAACATCAGTGGTATCGTTGATCTTCTCATGGCAGATCTCAACAGCAGACTGGCAGACAGGGAGATCACTATCAAACTTACGGAGAGTGCAAAGCAGCACATCATCGATCAGGGATATGATCAGGTGTATGGTGCAAGACCGCTCAAGAGATATCTGCAGAAGAATGTGGAGACGCTTGTTGCCAGGATGATACTTGCGGGCAGCGTGAGCACACAGTCAGCCATAGTCATCGATTATGATGGAACGGCTCTTGTGGCAGGAAATGAGAGATAAAATAATACAGGTCATACAGAGAAGGGCACAGGGGTAATACTCCTGTGCCCTTCTCTGTATTCACAAAAAATGAAATTAATGGTATAATTGGCGCTGATGAAAAATGTTCGGTATATTATTTGAAATTTACATGAGGAGGGCAGGGAGTGAGTACAGAGAATGTCAGCTTAAAAAAGATAGATCTTGGCGATTATGTTTTTCTGGCGAGACCATGCGTGGCTGTTTCGGAGGAGGCTGTGAAGCATTTGGCAGAAAGGGCCGTGCAGGGAAAACTGGAATTTATCGGAGTGTTTGATGACAGAATGGATGACAGTGTCCAGCGGGAAGTGGTTATGAGCTTGGCATCGTCTCCTGAGATATCGATAGCGATACGGCATGTGTGCGCGGGGCTTTACAGCAGAAGCTTTCTGGACACATACTGCGACGGAGTGGAGGCACATCAGCAGGGGCTGTTTCCTGATCTGTATATATTGTGGATGGCATTTGTACATGCTGATAGGGCGATGTTTGCAGCCTGTGACATGTGTGACAGAGTTGAGATAGACACAGTGTGGATAGACGATGTGGATGCGGCGTACACGGTCAATATAACCTACGACCGCATAAAGGATCATCTCATGCAGGACTGGTCTGTGTGGGAGAAGTGGAAGGGATATTACACTCTTCAGAGATGGAGATGTTACTACGAGATGCTTCACTGGATGACAGAGGATGCGGGCTGGCAGTTTGCTGAGCGTATGGCTGTTGATTTCCACAGGAGCATGGAACTTGATGAGCTTGACCAGGAGCTGTTCAGCCAGGAGGAGAAGACAGGGCTTTATGTTCTTGCTAAGGATCCGGGATTTCTCAAGAGATATTATCTCGGCAAGGTAGTCTACAGCAAAAAGATATTTGACCTTAACAATGAACTGGGGCGACGCGCTGAAGAGCTGGATGCGAGTCACAGAGAAAATGATGAACTCAGAAGAGAGATGGAAGCTCAGCGGATCAATTATGAGACATCAACCACTTTCCGTGTGGGCAAGGCTGTGATGTTTGTTCCGGTGACACTGAAGAAGGCTGTAAAGAAGCTTTTGCATAGAAACTAACAGATGAGATGGAGGGGGTGTATCAGTGATTGATGTATCGATTGTGTTGACAGTATACAATGCGGAGAGTTACATAGAGGGATGTCTGGACATGATAACCGGACAGACCCTTAGAAATATACAGATAATATGCGTTGACGATGGATCCACCGATAATTCGTCGCAGATCATAGAACAGTATGCGCAGAAGGATGACAGGATCGTACTTATAAGAGAGAAGAATGCCGGAGCGGGTGCGGCAAGAAACCGTGGAATGCAGGAGGCAACAGGAAAATATATACTGTTTCTCGACTGCGACGATTTCTACGAGCCTGAGATGGTAGAGAAGGCTTTCCGCAGAGCCGAGGAGGAGCAGGCGGAGATAGTCATCTACAAATCAGACCAGTACAACATGGATACTGAGGAGTATGTATATGAGAAGTGGGCCATGATAGAGTGGGCACTTCCACCGTATGAGCCGTTTAACCGCAGACAGATATCCACAAATATATTCAGAGCATTTGTGGGATGGGCGTGGGATAAGCTGTATCTCAGGGAATTTGTGATGAAGAATGATCTGAAATTTCAGGAGCAGAGAACCACAAATGATGCGCTGTTCGTGTTCAGCGCGCTGGTGCTGGCTGAGCGCATATGTACAGTAAGTGAGATACTCATCCACAGAAGAGTGGATACCCGGGATTCGCTGTCCAAGACCAGAGAGAAGTCGTGGGATAACTTCTATCACATGCTGCTGGCACTCAGACAGATGCTGAAGGATCACGGTCTGTACACAGAGATAGAGAAGGACTATATAAATTACGCTCTTCACTTCAGCCTGTGGAACTACAACACGCTGGCGGAGCCGACAAAGACAAAGCTCAGAGAGAAGCTTCTCGGCGAATGGTATGACGAGCTTGGAATATCCGCAAGACCTGAGGAATATTTTTATAATGAGTACGAGTATGGCCAGTACAAGGACATGTTAAATTTTACTGTTGAAAAACAGTGATATATATGAGTATAATAGGAACAAATTTTTGATGGAGGTAAATTCGATGTTCAGTTTTGACGAGATAACAAAGGTAGATCCAGAAGTAGCGGCAGCAATGACAGACGAGTTCAACAGACAGAATAACAATCTGGAGCTCATAGCTTCCGAGAATATAGTATCAAAGGCGGTTATGGCAGCCATGGGCAGCCATCTCACCAACAAGTATGCAGAGGGATATCCTGGTAAGAGATATTACGGTGGATGTCAGTATGTGGATGTTGTTGAGGACCTTGCGAGAGAGAGAGCCAAGGAGCTGTTTGGCTGTGAGTATGTGAATGTACAGCCGCACTCAGGAGCACAGGCAAACATGGCAGTATTCTTCGCAATGCTTAATCCTGGCGATACATTTATGGGAATGAATCTTGATCACGGCGGACATCTCACCCACGGTTCACCGGTCAACATGTCTGGAAAGTATTTCCACTGCGTGCCATACGGTGTAAACGATGACGGATTTATAGATTATGACAGAGTTCTCGAGATTGCAAAGGAGTGCAAGCCAAAGCTTATCGTAGCAGGAGCTTCAGCATATGCCAGAGCTATTGATTTCAAGAGATTCAGAGAGATCGCTGATGAGGTTGGAGCATATCTCATGGTAGATATGGCACACATCGCCGGACTTGTGGCAGCAGGACTTCACATGAGCCCGATCCCATATGCCCATGTGACAACAACCACAACGCACAAGACTCTCCGCGGACCTCGTGGTGGTATGATCATGTGCAGCAACGAGATAAATGAGAAGTTTAATTTCAACAAGGCTGTATTCCCTGGAATCCAGGGCGGTCCTCTCATGCATGTGATAGCCGGTAAGGCAGTATGCTTCAAGGAGGCTCTTACACCTGAGTTCAAGGCATATCAGGAGCAGGTTGTCAAGAATGCGGCAGCACTTGCAAAGGCACTCATGGCAAGAGGCTTTGATATTGTATCAGGTGGAACAGACAATCATCTGATGCTCATGGATCTCAAGAGACTTGGACTAACAGGTAAGGAAGTTGAGAAGCTTCTTGACGAGGTTCATATCACAGCAAACAAGAACACTGTTCCGAACGACCCTAAGTCACCATTTGTAACAAGTGGAATAAGACTTGGTACACCAGCCGTTACCACAAGAGGTGCAAATGAGGCTGACATGGAGATCATAGCAGACGCCATAAAGGCAGCAGTCCTTGACAATGATAAGGCAAAGGCTGAGCAGCTTGTAAAGAGTATTGTAGAGAAGTATCCACTGTATGCATAATCGATAAGAAATATTGATGCATTGCAGTACGTCAGGCATATAAGATAAGAACAAGAGCGGCACGGAAGTTTCCGTGCCGCTTTTTGAGAACATGAACATGAAAAGTAACAGTAAAGTTAAGAAAAAATTACTCATAGCAGCCGTGGCTGTTCTGGCTATAGTTGTGGCGGTGATCCTGGTATGTGCGGCATATCTTCATGCGGGCAGAAGCTCCCTCAGAGGACAAAGATCCAGGGATGCTGAAATGCTGTATGAAGGTCACAGCTACATGTATGATGAAGACAACATTAATATACTGTGTATCGGTGTGGATGCCAGAGGAGAGGCTGACACCGTGGGACAGGGGGATGCCCTGATACTTGTCACACTCAATGTCAGGGACAAGACGATAAGATGCCTGAATATCAACAGGGATACTCTGGCACCTGTCAAGGTATTTGGTGTTGCGGGCAAATATATCACGACCCAGAATCTTCAGGCAGCACTGGCATTTTCATATGGCAGTGATGTGGCTGACGGTGCGGAACTCACGGAATATACGGTATCAGAACTGCTTGACGGACTTCCGATACATGCATATGTGACGCTTGACTTTGATGGGATCAGCAAGATGAACGAGCTTGTCGGCGGAGTGACGGTGAAAGCCATGGAGGATCTGGACAGAGCAGATATACGCCAGGGCGAGACAGTGACACTGTCAGGGGAGCAGGCGGTATATTATGTGACGGAGCGCAACAGTGCCTCGGAGGATATAGGAACAAATGCCGCCCGTATGGACAGGCAGAAGCAGTACATGTGTGCATGGTGCGGCCTGCTAAAGGAAAAGCTTAAGAGAAATCCCCTGAAGATATGGGATATGTATGAACAGATGTCGGGATATATATCAACAGACATATCCAGAACCGGGATGCTGTATCTGGCGTGGAAATTTGCCGGGGCGGAGTTTACTGATGACGGAATGTATGAGTTCCCGGGTTCATATGAGAGAGAGAATTATTATGATGAATATATTGTTGACGATGCGGCGTTAAAGGAGCAGCTTGTCGAAATGTTCTACAGAGAAGTGGAGTAATGCCTGTATGCAGAACGATGATAGACAGGAAGAATTAGAAAGAAAAATTGCAGAGGCGGTGGCGCTCGCGCAATCCGTTGTCGAGGACAATGAGCGGGAAAGTCACGCAGAAAATGGAAATACCGACAGCCCTGAGATAGAGGCAGTGATGACCGAACCGGGAGGAGAGCGTAAGAAGCTCTTATGGAAGGTAGTCTTGGGGGTATCATCGGTGGTTTTGCTGGTGTGCATCTGCCTGATCGTGAGATATGCGTTTGCACATAACCGGAGCAACCGTGCAAACCGGGCACTCAGGGAGTATGTGGATTATGGAACAGATGGAGCTACGGAGAGCGATGCCTCGTCCAAGCAGGATGCAGGAATTGATGATGTGATATTCCCGCATGTGAAGGTGGACTTTGATGAACTTCAGAAAAAGAATCAGGATATATGTGCGTGGATATACATACCTGGAACAGATGTCGATTATGCGGTACTGCAGGGCAGTGACAACAGCTATTATCTGAGCCATGATGCATATGGGGAGTACAGCCCTGATGGAGCAATCTTCATAGACTCTGCAAATTCCAGAGGATTTTCGGATTTTGATACGGTCATGTATGGACACAACATGTCCAGTGGAACTATGTTCAAGACTCTGCACAATTATGAGGATGAGGAATTCCTCAGAAACAACAGGAATGTGTATGTATACACACCGAACAGTACGCTGTGTTATACGGTGTTTGCTGCATACAGGACAAATGACAGACATATATTCACATACAATGATTTCTCTGACAAAAAAGGCAGACGGTCGTACATAGATGGAATATTTGACGAGAATTTTGATACTGGGGTTGTGCAAAATGACCAAAAAATAGATGTTGACAGCAGACTGCTGACTCTTTCTACATGTTGTGGAATGGATGGAAAAAGATGGATCGTGCAGTCGGTACTCACAGGGGAAATAGAAGCGGATGCCAGATAAAAAAGGGAGTTTTGCACAATTGACGCGCTCTTTTTATGATGGTATACTTTGGAACAAAGTATGATGTCAGGAGAAGGACATCAGGGAGACAAGGAGTGAAGGTTATGACAACAAGATTGGGGAAGGCAGCTTCATTTAAGAGAAAAGCGGCAGCCTGGCTTGCAGCGGTGGCGATAACATTAGGCTGCGGAACAACAGCATTTGCGAATAACAGCCCGGAGAATGATTATGAGACAGATTCGACACACATTCTCATATCCGAGGCGGATACAACTATAGCGGATATTGACAATCTCATGCTTGGAGATGCACCATCGGAGGTGCTTGGAGATAAATCACTGGATGGATATTCAACTCTTGCAGTGTTCTCAGTTACAGCGGTGAATGATTATGATTATTCTGAGATAGAGACGACAAAGATAAGAGGAGCAGCCATCACCAGTGATATGACAGTTCAGGTGAGATTTCTTCCGGATGACGGAGACTGGACCAAGATTCCATTCAGCGTAGAGAGCGGAGTTCTTCTGGCAGAATTCCCATCGGATGGACAGCTTGCAGTGTTTGTCAAGGATGACATAGATATACCGGATGATGATGATCCTCAGACTGCGGGTGTATCACAGGCAGGAAAGGCACCACAGACAGGAGACAGACTCCCAATATACATATTTACCGGAATCGTAGCGGCGGCACTTGTGGTTGTATCAGTGAGAAAGATAAGAAAATAATATATAGTGTATATAAAAAAGAACTTTTGCATATATATGTGCAAAAGTTCTTTTTTATGTTTAGAAAGTCAAGTGATTATTTCATAAAGCACATTGAATAACATATTGATTTTTGGTAAAATTGTATATAAATGGGGTTTCCAGACACTTATACTGGTTATTCCGCAAATGTACATATCAAGAAAGGCAGGGAGTAATTTATGAGAAGAAGTTATGGCAGACGAATGATCGCATTTCTCATGGCATTCATTATGGCATTGTCCGTATTGTTCCAGAGTGATATTGCGGTCGGAGGGATTGCGCAGGTGCTGGCGGCACAGTCACAGAATGTGGCGACGGCCAGTGATGCGGAGAAGCAGAGTGATGTGGGGGATTCTGTTGCCACGCTGGCGGCGGATGATGCTATAGATCTGAATGCGGACGGATATTATTGTTATACAACGGTGACATCCGGTAAGACGTATTCGGGAAAACCATGGACGCTCACTTCGTCAGAGCTGGTGGTAAAGAAGATTGGAGATACGACCAACGACACGAAGCTGTCGTCAGATTATTATACTGTAGAATACAGTAACAATGTTAATGTTGGTACGGCAACAGTTACAGTCAGAGGTAATGCAGACATGAACTGCAGCGGTACTCTTACATGTACCTTTACTATAAAGGCAAAGAGTATAACTTCGACTGCACTTTTCTATATAGATGGAAAAGAGAAAGCGAACCAGCATAAAAATTGCAAAAATAAAATTTACACATATCAGGCTGGTGGTGTATGGCCGCAGATATATGTAAAGACAGCGAATACATCATCAGGATATTTCCTTACAGAAGGAACTGACTATGTTGTCGATTATTATAACAACGACGAGGAGTCAGAGGTAGTGGAGGATCCTCTTGGGGACGGTCCTAGAGTTGTAGTGTCCGCTGCAAAGAACAGCAATTATAAGATCGGTAGCGACGGAGAGTATTACATATACTACGGAATCAGCGCTGCAAACCTCAGTGATCAGGAGATATCACTGGAGGGTGATACATTTGTATATACAGGAAAACCTATAAAGCCGGCTGTTAAGATACTGGACAAGACCAACAACAAGTATCTGCACAGCATAGACGAGTGGGGTACAAATGACTATGAGTACAAGGTTGAGTATACCAACAATACAGATGTTGGAACGGCGACTGTCACAATAACAGGAGCACCTACCAGATTCAAGGGAACTGTCACCAAGACTTTCCAGATCGTGGATCAGGGAACTGAGGTATACAGCATAGCAGACGCTGACGTTACGGTGGATGACGACCTTGTATATGACGGAACTGCCAAGACTCCAAGTCCGGTGGTTAAGTATAAGGGCACGACACTTGTCGAGGGCAAGGATTATAAGGTGTCATACTACACCAACAATACAAATGCATCCACATCCACATCTAAGCCATCACTGACTATATCAGGACTTGGTTCATATGTGGGTTCAAAGACGGTGAACTTCACCATCAAGCCTAGGAGCACGGAAAATCTCTCCGTAACATTTGATGATGCAGTGTTCAACACCGCAAACAACATAACGATACAGGTTTCTCCACAGAATATTTCTGTCAAGGATAAGGAACTTGGAACTACACTTAAGTTATCCCAGGATTTCTCATATGACTTCAGTGAGTATTGGAATGCCAAGGATTACAATGTAGGAACACATAAGTTTAATATAGTAGGTATTGGGAATTACACTGGAACTGTTCCATGTGAGTTCCAGATTGTTGCAGCGGATATATCCAAAGCTGTAATAACTGCCGATGACGCCGAGTACACAGGTTCTGAGGTGACCACAACCCTGTCAAAGGTCACATTCAGCAATACGGATCTTGTGGAGGGCGTTGACTACGAGATATCAGGTTATGAGAACAACGTGGAGATCGGAAATTCAGCCAGAGTCATGATCAAGGGTCTCGGCAATTTCCAGGGAACATGTGTAGGTACATTTGCGATAAAGACATCTAAGATCAGCATGAATGATGTGGAATTTTCTACGATATCATCGATGAAATATACCGGAGCACAGTTGAAGCCGGATGTGACATTGACATACGACGGCAAGACACTTGTGGAGGGAACCGATTACTCTGTTGCTTACGGCGAGAATATCGTGCCGGGAACCAACAATGGTAAGGTTACATTTACAGGTATGGGAGACTATGCGGGTACTGTGTACAAATCATTTAACATACTTGCAAAGTCATTCTCAGATGCCGATGTAAAGCTGACTGTGAATAAGTCCAGTTATGAATATACCGGAGAGAACATAAAGCCGGATATAACAATTACATACAACGGAATGACATTGGTTGAGGGAGTTAACTACACCTTCCCGTTCAGCTACAAGGAGACCGGAACATGGACAGTCATTGCCATGTCAGCATCGGTATATTATTCCGGTTCAAAGTCATTCCAGATCACTATAGTTGCTCCGTCAGGTGATATGGGCAAACTTACATATGAGGATATACCTGACCAGTATTATAACGGCGGCGAGGTGAAGCCGGAGCTTACCATTAAGAATGGCAGTTATGTTCTGAAGGAGGGAACAGACTTCACAGTCACCGACAGAAAGAACAATGACAAGGTAGGAACTTCTACTATTACTATAGAAGGAATGGGCTCATACAGCGGAACTAAGGTTCTTGAGTTCAACATTTTACCTAAGCCTCTTGAGAACTGCGATGTCAAAGATATATCCGACAGCCAGTACACAGGAGAGGCATTAGAGCCGGCAGTCACCATCAAGAATGGCAGTGTTGAGCTGGAGCAGGATGTAGACTATACGGTAGAGTACAGCAATAACACGGATGTGACAGATGAGGCCAAGGTCGTAATAAAGGCTGCAAATGATAATTATACAGGCGAGATCGTCAAGTATTTCAAGATAACACCTGTTTCAATCATTTCATCTTCAAGCGGAATGGGAATAACCCAGGCCGACCAGTCACAGATGTACACAGGTATGGCCATCGAACCGGTGATAAATGTAACCAGATACGTTAATGGTGAAATTATCAAGCTGGAGAGAGACAAGGACTATACTGTTGAGTATGCGAATAATATAGAGGTAACAGGTTCAGGAGAGAAGGCTTCGATCACTGTAACCGGTATAGGAAATTACACAGGACAGAAGGTTATACGTTTCGAGATAGAGAAGAGAGCTGTGTATAACTGTCAGATGGATGCTATAGCGGATCAGTTGTGGACAGGCTCAGCTATAACACCTGAGATCAATATATACAACGGTGAGATCAAGCTTGTTGAGAATGAGGATTACACAGTAGAGTATGCAGACAACACGGATGCCGGAAAAGCGTCAGTGACCATAACAGGCTGTGGTGATCATTACACAGGTCAGATCATCAAATACTTCAATATTACTAAGGAATTTATAGACATAAGCACAAGTGACAAGATCACTTTGACGGGACTTGAGGATCAGTCATACAACTTTGGCATGGCGGTCAGACCAAGCTTTACTCTGAGCTATGACGGCGAGGAGATGACAGCCGGATCAAACGGTGATTATACATATACCTTCAAGGACAACTATGAGGTCGGTACCGCAACACTTGTCATAACAGGTGTGGGCAAGTACAAGGGAACAAAGGAATACACGTTCAAGATCGCCAAGTATGACATATCAGGTGATACACTGATTATATCAGGCGACACATTTGAATATAGCGGTACTGCTATCAAGCCATCACTTGTGGCTGTGAAGGTTGGAACCGTCAACAGAATAACATCATTTGATGATTTCAATGTCACATACGGTGAGAATACAAATGTTGGAAATGGAAGTGTGACCATCACTCCAAAGGCGGACAGCAGCTATACAGGAGAGCTCACACAGAAATTTGTAATATACAAGAAGAGTATTACAGGTGCAACAGTTTCAGCTTCAAGTGTGACATACACAGGTAAGGCACAGACTCCTGCGGTGACAGTTACATGCAAGGACGGAATGGCAGTGCCTTCAGGAAGTTATAGCGTTGAGTATGCCAACAATATCAATGTTGGTACAGCTAAGATCACGGTAACAGCTCTGGAGGATGGCAATTTCGATGGAACCGCTACAGGAAGCTTCGAGATAAAGGCTATAGATATTGCCGGAGCCGATGTGGCTGATATAGCTGACCAGACATACACAGGCTCAGCGATAACACCGGATATAACAGTCAGCTACGATGGCACCGAGCTTGTTGAGGGTGAGGACTATGTTGTATCTTCATATGATAATAATGAGAATGTCAGCACGGCTTCAGCTAAGGCGTCGATAACCATAACTGGTAAGGGCGTATACAGCGGAACAAAGAAGATCGAGTTCAATATTGTTCCTGCATCAGTCAGCAAGGCAGTTGTAACAGGCGTTGAGGACAGTGTGGTATACACTGGCGCAGATATAACATTTGCAGGACTGGCAGTTACAGTGTCGGGCAGAAAGCTCACTGCTGCTGACTACACAGTGAAATATACAAATAACAGAAATGCTTCCACAACTGACAGCAAGGCAGAGATACTTATCACAGGTAAGGGCAATTACACCGGTGAGAAGATAGTTCAGTTCGTGATCGAGCAGAAGGATATAGCAGATTGCACAGTTCAGCCGATCAGCGCACAGATCTATACAGGAAAGGCTGTTGAGCCTGAAGTGACTGTCACTGACGGTGCAAACACTCTTGTAAAGGGAACGGATTATACCGTTGCATACAGCAACAATATCAATGTCACAACAACCGAGTCAAAGGCTGTTGCTGATATAAGTGGAACAGGCAACTATAAGGGATCTGTGAAGGCAACATTTGATATTGCCAAGAAGATCGTCAAGATAACAGATGCGGATGTTGCTGATATAGCAGATCAGACATACCACATGGGAGATAAGATAGAGCCGGCTGCAACAGTCACAGTGGATGGCGTGAAGCTTGACGCTGACTGCTATACGGTAACTTATACAAACAATGTGAATGTCGGAACTGCGACAATGACAGTTACAGGTATCACTGTACAGGGATATTCAGGAACTGTCGAGAAGACATTCAAGATACTTCCATTGTCTATTGCAAAGGCAGTGGCATCTAAGACTTATTCAGCGGTGTACACACCGGCTGGAACGACATTTACAGTGGAGAGCTTTGACATCACAGTTGATGGCAAGAAGTACACTGTGACGGACATGTCAGATTTCACTGTAACACAGAAGAACCTGATAAATGTTGGAACAGGAACAATAACAGTTACTGCAAAGGCTGACTGTAATTTTACAGGAAGCTTTGATATCGCAGTGACAATAACTGCAGCGAAGATAGAGGAGAGCTGGGCAAGCCTTGAGCAGACAGAGTTCAGCTATACCGGATCTGAGATAACTCCTGAGCCGGTTGTCAGAAGTGGAAATGTCATTCTCAAGAAGGATGTCGACTATACACTCAGCTACGACAGCAATGTGGAGTGTTCCGATAAGGCAAGCGTGATGGTGACAGGTACAGGTAACTATACAGGAGAGGTAAAGCTTCTCTTTACTATCGGTGCGAAGTCGCTCACGGGAGCAAAGGTAAGTGCTCAGGCACAGAGCTATACAGGTAAGCCGCTCACCACGAAGATCTCAGTCGTACTTGGAGACGAGAAACTTGTGGAGGGCCAGGATTATACAGTAGAGTATGTAGAAGGCGAAGTTACAAATGCAGGAACCGGTAAATTCAAGATCAAAGGTAAGGGCAACTATACCGGAGAGCTTGACGGCACATTTGTCATAAATGCGAGAAGTATAAATGCTGAGGGCATTATGGTTGCAGGTGTGGCAGATAAGACATACACCGGATTTGAGATAACACAGGATATAACAGTTAAGGATGGAGATGCGGTTCTCACAGAGGGAACAGATTACACTGTCGACTATGAGAATAACGTCAATGCATCGACCACAGATTCAAAGGCTGCAGTTATAGTCAGAGGTAAGGGTAACTATGACAGCAGTACAACAAGACGTGTAGAATTTACAATTGGACAGAAGGATATAACAGATGCAGAGATGGACGGCGTGGAGAGTTCAGTCGTATACACAGGAAAGGCTATTACATTTGATCAGGCTGTGCTCACTGTGGACGGTGTTAAGCTTGTAAATGGTGTGGACTACGAGACTGAATATGTCAACAATCTGAATGTATCTACTGCCAGCAGCAAGGCGAATATCATCTTCAGTGCAAAGGGTAATTATACAGGAAAAGCAAGCTGGACATTCACTATCACAGCAAAGAGCATAGAGGATTGTACAGTCAGCGATATTCCGGGACAGACCCACACAGGAAAGGCACTTACACCTGACATAACAGTCAAGGATGGCAGCAGAACTCTTGTGAAGGGCACGGATTATGATGTCGTATACAGCGACAATATTGAGGTGTCAACAGCAGACAAGCCGGCAAAGGCGGTTGTCACAGGAAAGGGCAACTACACCGGATCTGTACAGAAGACATTTATGATAGCAGAGAGAGTTATAGATATAACACCTGCGGTCATCTCTATAACAGACAAGGGACCATTTGTATATAACTATGGCAAGCAGATCACACCGGTTATATCAGTTACACTGGATGGAGAGGTGCTTCCAGAGGATGCGTATACAGTAAGCTATCAGAGCAATGTGAATGCCGGAAAGGCATACATAATCGTGACAGGAGCCGGAGAGTATCATGGAGTCATAGATACATCATTTACTATCGAACAGCTCGATGTGACAGGAGGAGTCCTTGAGCTTGAGAAGGATGCTTACGGATATACCGGAAGCGAGATCAAGCCTGTAGTGACAGGAATCACTCTGGCTGGCGGCAGCATAGAGCCTGGCACAGATTTTGACGTGACATACAGCAACAATATAAATGTAGGCAGTGGAGAGATAGCTCTCACAGCCAGAAGCAGTTCAAACTATAAGGGAACAGTTACAGGCAAGTTTGCGATCACTGCGGCAGACATCACAGATGCCCAGCTCACGGTTGCCGATCAGACATACACAGGTGCTGCACTCAAGCCGGCAGTGACAGTATATCTGGGACAGACAAAGCTTATAGAGGGAACAGATTACACAGTGGGATATGCTGACAATACCGATGCCGGAACAGCAACGGTTACTGTAAAGGGTATGGGCAACTATGCCGGAACAGTTAAGACGACCTTCAAGATCGCAGCAAGATCCATAAGTGCAGCAAAGATAACTGTTGCAGATCAGGTGTATACTGGAGCTCCGCTTACACCGGAGATAACAGTTATATTAGGTGGAAAGCAGATCGCAGACACCGAGTATGATGTTGACTATAGTGGAAATACCGATAAGGGTACAGCCACAGTGACGATAACAGGTAAGCACAATTACACAGGAACAGCATCAGAGACATTCACCATATCCGCAATGGATATAAGCAAGTGCGTGGTCTCACCTATAGCGTCTGTTGTATACGACGGAACAGCCCACAGTCCAAAGGTTACAGTCAAGAACGGAGAGATAGTTCTGACAGAGGACAGTGATTATGACGTCACATACAGCGACAATGTAAGTGTTACAACAGACTCAAGAAAGGCAAAGGCAACTATCACAGGCCGTGGAAATTATACAGGTCAGTGTGTGGCTGAGTTTGAGATAACAAAGGCAGACTTTGCAGATGCAGTCATAACAGGAATACCTGAGAGTGTAGAGTATACCGGTGAGAGCATAGTCCTCACAGGATATGAGCTCACACTTGGAGATACAAAACTTGTAGAGAATCAGGATTACGTTGTTGAGTACACTGATAATAAGGAGATCGGAACAGCGACTGTCAGATTCATCGGAGCAGGCAATTACAGCGGTGAGAAGACTGCAGCCTTCAAGATAACAAAGGCAGATATAGCAAACTGCGAAATCAGCCCGATCCAGGGACAGACATGGACAGGTAAGGCCATAGAGCCGGTGCTCACCATAAAGAATGGCAGCGTCACCCTGAAGGCCGGAACAGACTATGAAGTTACATACAGCAACAATATAGACGAGACGGATGAGGCGAAGGCAGAGATCACCGGTATTGGCAACTATACAGGAACTGCTGTAGTCTACTTCTCGATAACAAGAAGCGTTGTGGATATAAACGGCGCTACAGTGTCGGCTATACCGACGCAGACATATGCATTTGGCAAGGCTGTAACTCCTTCAGTCACTGTTATGTATAACGGAATTACACTGAAAGAGAATACAGATTACACCTTAACATATGAGAACAATATAAATGCTGGAACAGCATATGTGATCATAACCGGAACAAAGTATTACTCCAAGACAAAGAGAGTAAGCTTCGCCATCAACCCTGCGGACATATCAGCAGGCCGTGTGGTTATAGATCAGGAAAGCTTTGTGTACACAGGAAAGAGCCAGAAGCCTGAGGTTACAGGCATAGAGTTTGGAGATGTGATGATAACTGATATGGACAGCTTTGACATAAGCTTTGGCAGCAATGTCAATGTAGGAACAGCGTCCATCAGCGTATCAGCAAAGAGCAACACCAACTACAAGGGCAGCGTGACAGGTGAGTTTGCCATAACAGAGGCAGATCTGTCAGGCGCAGCAGTTGAGGTAGACGATGCGGTATATCAGGGAACACCTCTTACCCCGGCTGTCAGGGTAACACTTGGTACAGTGGTTCTGACAGAGGGCAGGGATTACACTCTGAGCTACAGCAGTAACACAAACGTAGGCAAGGGTACTGTAAAGATTACAGGAAGTGGCAATTATAAGGGCACCGTCAGTGCAGAGTTTGCTATAACAGAGAGAACGATCACTGATGCCGATGTGGAAGTCGCAGATCAGATCTACACAGGTAAGGAGCTCACTCCTGATGTGGAAGTAACACTTGGAGACAAGCTTCTGACAAATGGTGTGGATTACACAGTTACCTATGAGAAGAATGTCAATGTCGGCACGGCAAACGTTATAGTAAAGGGAACCGGCAATTATAAAGACACTATCACAAAGACCTTTAGAATAGCTGCAGCAGACATTTCAAGTGCAGTTGCGTATAAGATCAGTGATCAGACATATACCGGAAGTCCTATCACCCCGGCAGTGACAGTAAGCATGGCTGATGGAACAACACTGAAAGCCGGTGTTGACTATGAGGCTGAATACACAGGAAACACAGATGTTACGACAAAGGATGCACCTGCACAGGTGGTTATCACAGGAAAGGGCAACTATGTAGGAACCCTCAGAACAACATTTGCGATAGTACCTAAGTCACTTACAGGAGTCGCCATCAGCGGATACAGTGAGTCTGTGGCTTACACAGGTGCTGATGTGACATTTGCAGATATTATAGTTGCCGATGGAAGCGAGATCCTCACAGAGGGAATTGATTACAGGATCACATACACAGGCAACAAGGCAGTCACAACAGAGGATGGTACATACTTTACAGTAACAGGTACAGGCAATTACACCGGAAGCAAGGATGTACACTTTGTGATTACGGCAAAGGATCTCAGGGAATGTGATGTCGAGGAGATTGAAAGCCAGATATACACAGGAAAGGCCATAGAGCCGGAAGTAACGATAAGAAATGGTAATGTTCTTCTTGTGAGCGACGTTGACTATGATGTCACATATGAGTCGAATATAAATGAGACTACAGAGACAACAAAGGCTAAGGCTATAATCACAGGAAAGGGCAACTACACAGGAAAGGTAACGAAGGAATTCGTTATAGGAAGAGTATTTACAGATATATCAAAGGCTGAGATAGAGGCTATTCCGGATCAGACATATACATTTGGACAGGCCATAACCCCTGAAGTCAAGGTAAGCTTTGGAGGAAAGGCACTCACACTTAACACCGACTATACAGTGACTTATACCGATAATATTGATGCGGGAACTGCAACTGTAAAGATCATAGGTACAGGTGATTACAACAAGTCAGTTACAAAGACATTTGTCATAAAGCCGGCAGATATATCAAAGGCGTCAGTAGTTCTCAGGGGAACATCATTCACCTACACAGGTGAGGCGATTACACCTGCAGTGACAAGACTTGGCGTTCCTAATGGTGGTGTGACTGAGAGTATCACAGATCTCTCTTCATTCGCTGTGGAATACAGTGACAATACAGATGCCGGAACGGCAAAGGTTACTGTAAGTGCAGGAAAGGATACGAACTACACCGGAACTGCATCAACCACATTTACTATCACAAGAAAGAGTATAAGCGGTGCGGTCGTGAGCGTGGCAGATGCTGAGTACACCGGATCAGAGGTTATACCGGATGTAAAGGTAACTCTGGGAGATAAGGTGCTGACAGCAGGCGTGGATTACACGGTATCGGCTGAAAACAATGTAGAGGCAGGAGAGGACGCTCTGTTAAAGATCACCGGATGCGGTAATTATGAGGGCGTACTGAGCCAGACATTTGAGATCAGTGCAAAGAGCATAGACGGCGGAAAGTGCAGCATACCGGCTCAGGTATATATAGGATCTGCGCTGACACCTGATGTAGTTCTTGAGGTTGGAGGCAAGACTCTGACCAAGGGTGAGGACTACACAGTTACATACGCAGACAACATAGATGTCACAACGGCTGAGAAGAAGGCATCAGCGATCATCAAGGCCATGGGCAACTACACAGGAAAGCTCACAGTTTACTTTGACATCACGGCAAAGACTCTTACAGCAGCCGATGTTGACAGCATTGATGCTCAGGAATACACCGGCGAGGCGATAGAGCCAGTGGTGGTCGTAAGAAACGGAGACACAGTTCTTGTTGCGGGAAGAGATTACGATGTAACATACAGCAACAATACAGACAAGACTACAGAGGCGAGAGCAGTAGTCAAAGGTAAGGGTAACTATCAGGGAACCGTTACAAAGCTGTTTGAGATATGCGGAGCAAGCATAGCACCGGCGGTTGTGACAGGAATACCTGAGAGCGCAGAATATACAGGTGACAGCATAACCTTTAAGGACATAACAGTTGTGATGAATGGAAAGACACTTGTATATGGAACAGATTACACAGTAAGTTATGAGAACAATGTCAATGCAACCACTGAGGACAGCATGGCATACGTTATCATAAAGGGTAACGACAACTACGGTGGACAGATAAGAACAGCCTTCAGCATAACCCCAAGAAGTCTTGAGAAGTGCAAGGTCGATGCCATCGGAGGACAGACATATACAGGCAGGGAGATCACCCCTGAGGTTACAGTAAGAGATGGATCAAAGGTACTCGAAAATGGAAGAGACTACACGGTATCTTACAGTGATAATATCGAGGTGGGCAAGAATGCCAAGGCAGTTATAGAAGGTAAGGGCAACTACACCGGACAGCTTACAGCAGAGTTCACCATCGCAAAGGAAGTGCTCGACATTTCAAATGCGGTGATAAGTGATATCGCAGATCAGTATTACAACTTCGGTGAGGAGCTCACACCTGCACTCAGTGTAAATCTTGGAGGAAGAAAGCTTACAGAGAATGTTGATTACAGCGTAACCTACACTGATAACATTGAGGCCGGTACGGCTACAGCTACAGTGAAGGGAATCGACCAGAATAAGGGCGAGGTAAGTAAGACATTCAAGATCCTTCCTATAGATATAACAACTGCAGAGATCGCACTTGTGAAGGATTCATATGGTTTCACAGGAGATGCGGTAACAGCAGATGTAGAATCGATAACAGTCACAAGAAATGGAGTTAAGAAGGTACTCACAGATCTCGCAGGATTTGAGATCACATGTACAGACAATGTAAATGTCGGTACGGCTACAGTTAAGATCGCCGCAGGCGAAGGCCAGAGCTATACAGGAAGCACAAGCACATCCTTCAAGATCGTTGCAGCTTCAATAGAGCAGGCAGAGGTCAGCGTTGACAGTGCAGTATATACGGGAAGCGCGATCACTCCTGTATGCAGAGTAGTTCTCGGAGGAAAGACTCTTGCAGAGGGCGTTGACTACAAGGTAACAGTTTCAGGCAATGTGAATGTTACTGACAATGCACTGGTTACTATAGAGGGAACCGGAAATTACACTGGAAAGCTCTCACAGAAGTTCAGCATAACTCCTAAGAGGATATCACAGGCTGAGGTAAAGGCCGATGATGCTGAATACACAGGAAGCGCAGTTACGACAACAGTCAGTGTAGTCCTTGATGGAAAGACTCTTGTTCAGGGAACTGACTATAAGCTCAGCTACAGCGACAATGTGAATGTCACATCTGACACAGCAAAGGCTGTTGTGACAGTGACAGGAACAGGCAACTACACAGGAACAGTCCAGGGAGAGTTCTCTATAACTCCTATGGATATATCAAAGCTTGACATACCGGAGATACCAGATCAGACATACGGCGGTCAGGCAGTAAAACCTGAACTGAGAATTGTAAATGGCAACAATGTTCTCTCAGAGGGCACTGATTACACAGTGGCATACGAGAACAACGATTCGGTTACAGACAAGGCCAGCGCTATTATCTCAGGTAGAGGAAGCTACAAGGGATCAGTGACCAGAACATTTGCTATAAAGGCATACAGCATAGACAATGCAGAGATAAGTGGAATCCAGGATGCGGTAGTATTTACAGGAGATGCCATTGAATTTGCAGATATAGCAGTTGTAGTAAACGGCAGGACACTTGTGAACGGAACGGACTACACAGTAAGCTACGAGAACAACCTGAACGTTACAGATGAGAAGAATCCTGCATATGTGATCATAAAGGGCACAGGAAACTACGGCGGACAGGTTAGAACAGCATTTGCCATAACAGCTAAGAATATCGGCAGATGCAGCATTGATCCGATTGGCGGACAGATATACACAGGTAAGGCGGTTGAGCCTGAGATCACAGTCAGAGATGGCGCAAGGATACTGGAGACCGGAAAGGATTATGACATTACTTACAGCAACAACACAGATGTGACAGACAGTGCTGAGGTCACCATAACAGGTAAGGGCAACTACAGAGGCAGCAACAGTGCGGTATTCACCATCACACAGGAGGTTGTGGATATATCAAAGGCTGTAATGAGCAAGGTCGATGACCAGTATTACAACTTTGGAAATGCCATAAGACCAGAGGTTACACTTACATATGGCGGCAAGACATTGACACAGGATGTGGACTACGAGCTTGTATACATCGACAATATCAATGAAGGTACGGCGACGATACAGGCAAATGGTATCAACAAGAACACAGGCTCGGTGAGCACAACATTTGCCATAAAGCCAGTAGATATAACAACTGCTGAGGTTGTACTTGAGAATGACTCATTTGAGTACACGGGATCAGAGATCAGACCTGCAGTTAAGATGATAACAGTAAGCAGGGATGGCAAGGCGACGGCAGTGACATCTATGACAGCATTTGATGTGACATACACGGACAATACAAATGTCGGAATTGCTGGTGCGGTTATAAAGGCAGCACAGGGAAGCGGATTTACAGGATCTGTGACAAAGAAGTTTGAGATCACAGAGGTGGATATCGCACAGGCTGTAGTTGATGTGGAAGACCATGTGTACACAGGAAGTGCAGTAAAGCCTGCATATACAGTGACACTTGATGGCAAGAAACTCACTGCGGGAACAGATTTCAATGTGGTGTTCAGCAACAATGTAAATGTTGGAACAGCAGCCATCCTCACAGTGACCGGTACAGGAAACTACAAGGGAACAGTTGTCGCATACTTTGCGATAACTGCAAAGGATCTGAGCAAGGCAGATGTGAATGTCCAGTCATCAGTTTACACTGGAAAGCCACTTACACCGGCTGTGACAGTAACTCTCGATGATGAGATATTAAATGCAGACATTGATTATGTTGTTTCTTACAGCAACAATGTGAACGCTACGACAGCAAAGTCAAAGGCGACTGTGACCGTCAAGGGAACAGGAAACTATAAGGGCACTGTGACTGCTACATTCGACATTGAGCCAAAGGCGATCAATGAGGCGAAGATCAATGATATACTGGATCAGATGTACAGCGGCAGTGAGATCAGACCGGATGCAAAGGTGACACTCGATGGAGTACAGCTTGTTGCAGGAACGGACTACACTGTGACATATGAGAACAACATAGAGGTTTCAGATTCAGCCAAGCTTATCGTAACCGGTAAGGGCAATTACAAGGGAACTGTAGAGAAGAACTTCAGTATAAAGAGTCTCACTCTTGAGGACGCAGAGGTATCAGGTATACCAGCCGGCACAGAATACACAGGAAAGGCCATAACATTTGGCGAGATCGTTGTGACACTGGTCGGAAAGAAACTGTCCGAGGATGAGGATTACACAGTAGAGTATAAGAACAATGTAAACGTGACAGACAGTGCGGAGGTTGTGATAACAGGTATCGGCAATTACAGCGGAGAGCTGAGCAGAACATTCAAGATCACAGCTAAGGACATAAGCAAGTGTAGAGTCGATGCGATTGGCGGACAGGTACACACAGGAAAGGCTGTAACACCTGAGGTCACAGTGAGAGACGGAACACAGGTTCTCGTGTCTGGAACAGATTACAAGACAGAGTACAGCAACAACATAAATGAGACAACGGCCAGCTCGAAGGCTGAGATCAAGATCACAGGATCTGGTAACTACACAGGAAGCATAACAGTGAACTTCACGATATCTAAGAATCTTGTGGATATATCCAAGGCTGTGATAAGCAAGATCAGTGATCAGCTTTACAACTTCGGCCAGCCGCTCACACCGGATGTGACAGTTACATTTGGTGGAAAGACACTTGTATACGGCGAGGATTACGCACTCGTATATGTGGACAACATCGATGAGGGTGTGGCAACCGTAACAGTTAGAGGTATCAATTCAAATACCGGATCTTTATCGGCTAAGTTTAACATCAATCCGGTCGATATAAGTGATGGACAGATAGCTCTTGATGCATCCGAGTATATGTATACAGGAACAGCAGTAAAACCGGTGATCAATTCATTTACAGTGAAGAGAGCTGGAAAGACAGTGACAGTTACTGATTTTGACAACCTTGAGATCAGCTACTCGTCAAATACAAATGTTGGAACAGGTAAGGTTACTATAAAGGCACTTGAGGGTGAAGGCTTCACAGGAAGTGTCAGCAAGACATTTGCAATAGTAGGTGCTTCAGTCGACAATGCTTCAGTAAAGGTTGGAAACGGAGTTTATACGGGTGAAGCTGTAACTCCGGATCACACAGTTACACTCGGAGGCAGGACACTTGTTGAGGGACGCGACTACAGAGCAGACTACAGCAACAATGTGAACGTGACAGACAGTGCAGTGCTCACCATCACAGGTATGGGTAACTACAGTGGAAGCACCACAGCAAGATTTAAGATAAGTGCCAGAAATCTTGCAGATGCAGACATTACGGTGGCATCGGCAAGATACACAGGAGATCCACTTACACCTGCAGTTACAGTTTCACTTGGCGGAACAGCTCTTGTGGAGGACAGAGACTTTACAGTTTCATACAGTGACAATGTGAATGTCACAACAGACACAGATAAGGCAGGCGTTACCATCACAGGTATAGGCAACTACACTGGAACGGCGGTTGAGAAATTCGATATCGCAGCTAGAGACATATCTCTTGCAGAGATAAAGGACATCGACAGACAGAATTATACCGGTAATGCGGTTACACCAAAGCTCACTGTTGTTGACGGACAGAGAGAGCTTGTGGCAGGCAGGGATTACACCGTAAGCTACAAGAACAATGTCGAGGTGACAACGGCAGCAGTTGCGGTGATAACAGGAAAGGGCAATTATTCAGGAACTGCCAGCAAGCTGTTTGCTATTGGCGGTGCAGATATTGCAGATGCAGATATAACAGGTATAAAAGACAGCGTAACCTACACAGGAAAGGCAATAACATTTGCCGGACTTAAGGTAACATACGGCGACGATGTACTTGTGGCAGGAAGAGACTACACTGTATCATACAGTGGAAATAAGAACGTGACGGACAAGGCAAGTGTTACCATCACAGGTATTGGCAACTACACAGGAAGTGTTAACAGATACTTTGCTATAACAAGAAGAAATCTTGCAGACTGTCATGTGAGCGAGATCGAGGGTCAGATTTACACAGGCAAGAAGATAGAGCCGGAGCTCACAATTACATATGGAGATCTGGTGCTTGTAGAGGGTGTTGACTACGAGATCGAGTACAGCAATAATATTGAGCCTACAGCAGGCGGACAGTCGGCAAAGGCAACAGTAACAGGTAAGAGAAGCTACACAGGAACTGTGGAGAGAGAATTTACCATTACAAAGGATCCTGTAAATATAAGCGGAGCCAAGATCAGTGCAATACCTGATCAGGAGTTTGCAAAGAAGAATATCACACCTGCGGTAAATGTTACATACGGTGGCAAGACGCTTGTACAGGGAACTGATTACAAGGTTTCATACATCAATAACTATAATGTTGGAACTGCCACAGTGACGATCACAGGATATGGAGACTACGTAAGTTCTAAGACGGCAACTTTCGAGATCGTCAAGAGAGACGTAACAGGTTATGTAGCAGAGCTTTCAAAGAGCAGCATGACATACACCGGAAAGGCACTCACTCCATCAGTTACAGCTATTAACAGCAGTGACGGAGCATTTGTGCTTGACGATGAAGATATCGCGGGCTTCATAGTGAGATATGCTTCAAATGTAAACGTTGGAACAGCAACGGTTACAGCTACAGCAGGAAGCCGGTCTAATTACACAGGAAGTGTGACAGCAACATTTGCCATAACAGCGGCATCAATCGATAATGCAGTAGTTGTGGCAGAGGATACGGAATACACAGGAAAGCCGGTAACTCCAGCCGTTACAGTGACAGTCAACGGTGTTGTGTTATCAGCAGCGGATTACACAGTGGCTTACAGTAACAACACTGAGGTCGGAACCGCAGAGGTAAGCATAACAGGAAAGGGCAACTACACCGGAGAGACAACAGGTACATTTGAGATAACAGCAAGAAGTATCAAGAACTGTACAGTTGAGTGCAGCACATCGATCGAGTACACAGGAAACCAGCTCATACCTGTTGTAAAGGTAAAGAATGGTGATGTGGAGCTGACAGAGGGAATTGACTACATACTCAGCTTCGATATGAACACAGATGTGACAGGACGCGCAAAGGTGGTTGTGACCGGTAAGGGCAACTACAAGGATTCAGTGACAAGATACTTTGCAATTACAAAGAAGAGTATCGCTGGAGCTGAGATCAAGGGTATTACAGGAAAGGTATTCACAGGTAATGCAATAACACAGGATATTGAAGTTGAACTGGATGGACAGAAGCTCAGCCAGGGAACGGACTATACTGTGAAGTACGAGAACAATGTTCATGTAGGAACAGCAGTCATAACAATAACAGGTGCAGGCAACTACACAGATTCTGTAAAGAAGAGCTTTGTGATAAGCAAGGCAGATATAAGCAACACGGCTGTTATAAACGGAATTGAGTCCGAGGTTATATACAAGGGCACAGCATTTAAGTTTGATAATGTCACGATAACATGGGGAACAAATGTGCTGAAGGAAGGCAGAGATTACACGATCACATACCAGAACAACAGCGGAATCACCATGACGAGAACAAGTAAGGCTTCAGTCACTGTGAAGTTCATGGGCGACTACAAGGGAAGCGTTACAAAGCAGTTCAGGATCAAGGCATTTGACATATCAAAGGCAACCGTATCAGCGATAGCAGACAAGACCTACACAGGATCAGCGATCAAGCCGGCGGTTACAGTTAAGATCGGCAGTACAGTGATAAATCCAAAGGAGTACACGGTTGAGTACAGCAACAACGTGAAGCCGGGTGTTGCAAGTGTTACGATCACAGGACTTAACAACTTCTACGGAACAAAGAAGGTTACATTCAACATCCTTCCTGCAAAGGTGAAGAACCTTGCGGCAAGCGGTGAGACAACAACATCACTGAAGCTATCATGGAGCAGCAGTGCATATGCCCAGGGATATGAGGTGTACAGATATGATACAGGTAAGAAGACATATGTGAAGGTTGCAACAGTGAAGGGCACAAGCAGCAATATCACAGGTCTGGCAGCGGGAACTGATTACAAGTTCGCGGTATCAGCATATGTGAAGTCGTCAGGCAAGACACTGTATAGCGAGAAGACAGTCATAAATGCAGCAACAAAGCCAGCTAAGGTTTCAGGTATTTCATTCAGCAGCAGGGCAGAGAAGTCGATAGCGCTCAAGTGGAATACAGTTAAGGGAGCTACAGGCTACAAGGTATACAGACTTGTAGCAAAGGACAATTACAAATATCTTGGTTCGACATCAAAGACAGCTTATAATGTAAACGGTCTGACTGGAAGTACAGCTTACACATTCAAGGTAGTTGCATACAAGAAGGTCGGCAGCAAGGAGCTCGTTGGTGAGGATGCTACAGCAAGGATCATGACAACGCCATCGGCAGTCAAGAATCTTAAGATCAGTGCCAGAAGCAATGCATCGATAACGATGAAATGGAGCAAGGTAAACAACGCTGATGGATACATAGTTTACAGATACCGCGGCAACAGAGCAGTCAAGATCAAGACCATCACAAGCAAGTCAAAGGTCGTATTTGTAAGCTCAAAGCTCAGTGCCGGAACAACGTATAAGTACAGAGTTGTGGCATACAAGAAGGATGGAAAGGCGATCGTAGAGAATGCCGGAACATATGTATCAGGATTTACACTTCCTGCAACACCTGTTGTATCAGCGAAGGCCGGAGTCAAGCAGGCGAAAATTGCATGGAAGAGAGCCAAGGGAGCAACAGGTTACATCGTATACATGTCAACATCAAAGAGAGGCACTTATAAGGCTGTTGCAACCATAAGAAAGGCCAGTACGACTTCGTACACCAAGAAGGGCCTGAAGAAAGGCAAGACATATTACTTCAAGGTGCGTGCATTTAACAAGTCAGGTAAGACAACATATAAGAGTTCATACTCAACAGTAAAGAAGATCGTTGTCAAATAGTGACTGACAGTTAGATAAGGGAAAGCCGGAAATAAAACTATAAAAAGCATCCAACCGGGTGAGCCTGGAAACAGGCTTATCTGGTGGATGCTTTTTTGTTATCTATGAGGCGGAGGAATCTGTCCGCCTGAGAGATGATAAAGTCCTTAAGTGCTTTATATGGAAATACATTCGTTGTATTATTGCCTACATCGGTGTCTATGGAGGTGAATGAGTCGAGATCACTCCGCAGTCTGCTCTGTGAGAAACATAGACATTTTTTTATGGTCATATCAGGTGATGAGACGGTAGTTCTTTTATCCCACAAAAAAGCCGACAGTTATATCCACATTGATGTGGAGTTTGGAGAGGGCGAGGGCAAGATTCCGGTAGATAGTATTGCTAAAAGAGCCGAAGCGTACAAGCCCAAAGAAAAAGTGACCTACAAAATGATTAAGGAGTACATAGAAGCGAAATACGGCTTCAAAGTACATACCGCATATATCGCAGAGGTAAAGAGAGATTTAGGCTTGCCAATGTATGATGCTCCTAATGCGGTAGAAGAATTGAAACAGCCGAGGAAGCATCCGACACCAGAAAAGGTAGAAGCAATCAAAGATGCACTTCGGTATTTTGCAGTGATATAAAACTTTACTTACAATCGAATATTTCTTACATAGCCGTTTATTCATTTATTTGAGTAAGCGGCTTTTTTCATCCCTATTTTTCGGAATAGGGATATTTTTTGTAGAAGGAGGAGGTTTATTTGAACACGCAAATCATCGCCATCGCCAACCAGAAAGGCGGCGTTGGCAAAACAACAACTTGTGCGAACTTGGGAATAGGTCTGGCACAGGCCGGAAAGAAAGTGCTTCTGATCGACGGGGACCCACAAGGAAGTCTGACAATCAGCTTGGGAAATCCGCAACCGGACAAGCTGCCATTTACACTGTCGGATGCAATGGGCAAAATTCTGATGGATCAGCCTATACGCCCCGGAGAAGGTATTCTGCATCATGCAGAAGGCGTTGACCTGATGCCTGCGGATATTCAGCTTTCCGGTATGGAGGTTTCTCTGGTAAACGCCATGAGCCGTGAAACGGTTTTACGGCAATATCTGGACACACTGAAGGGACAATATTCCCATATCCTGATTGACTGTCAGCCCTCGTTGGGGATGCTTACGGTCAATGCGCTGGCGGCTGCGAACAGGATCATAATTCCCGTTCAGGCAGAGTATCTGCCCGCCAAAGGACTGGAACAGCTTTTATCTACGGTCAGCAAGGTAAAACGGCAGATCAATCCAAAGCTCCAGATTGACGGTATACTGCTGACGATGGTGGATAACCGCACCAACTTTGCCAAAGAGATTGCTGCTTTGCTGCGGGACACCTATGGAAGTAAAATCAAAGTCTTTGGAACGGAGATTCCACACTCTGTCCGTGCAAAGGAAATTAGCGCAGAGGGAAAAAGCATTTTCGTCCATGACCCTGGCGGTAAGGTGGCAGAGGGGTATCGAAATCTGACGAAGGAGGTGTTGAAACTTGAAAAGCAGCGCGAAAAAAGTAGAACTGGCATCGGTAGATGATCTGTTTTCTACGGAGGAGAGCCGTGCCGATGCTCAGAGAGAAAAAGTAGTAGAAATCCCGCTGTCGGAACTGCACCCGTTCAAAGGGCATCCATTCAAAGTCAAGGATGACGAAGCCATGATGGAGACCGCAGACAGTATCAAGCAGTATGGCGTTCTGGTTCCGGCGATTGCTCGACCGGACCCGGAGGGCGGTTATGAGCTGGTAGCCGGACACAGGCGGCACAGAGCCAGTGAGCTGGCAGAAAAGGAGACCATGCCGGTCATTGTTCGGGATTTGGATGATGATGCCGCCACGATCATTATGGTTGACAGCAACCTGCAACGAGAAAGTCTGCTCCCCAGTGAAAGAGCGTTTGCCTACAAGATGAAGCTGGATGCCATGAAACATCAGGGAGAGCGAGTTGATTTAACTTCGTCCCAAGTTGGGACGAAGTTGAGAGCCGATGAAATATTGGCTCAGCAGGCTGGTTCAAGCAGAAATCAAGTTCAGCGCTATATCCGTCTGACAGAGCTGATTCCTGAATTGATGGATATGGTGGATGAAAAGAAGATTGCCCTGAACCCTGCCTATGAGCTGTCCTTTCTCAAAAAGGAGGAACAGGTAGACCTGTTGGACGCGATGGACAGCGAACAGGCTACCCCTTCTCTTTCTCAAGCTCAGCGGCTCAAAAAATACAGTCAGGAGGGGCATCTGACCCTCGATATGATGCGTGTCATCATGGGTGAGGAAAAGAAAAGCGATCTGGACCGAGTGACATTTACCTCTGACACCTTGCGAAAGTATTTCCCTAAAAGCTATACGCCCCAGCGGATGCAGGAAACCATCATCAAGCTGCTGGAGGCATGGCAGAAAAAGCGTCAGAGAGATCAGGAACGATGAAAGGAGCCGCCTATGAGGGATATTTCAGCCCGCGAGCTGAAAGGACACAACATTCTCGCCGTAGAGAGGTTTTGGGATAACACCCGCTGGATGATTGAGTTTTCCGTCCTGCGTCCCAGCACAGCTTACGGCAGCCCCGGAGAGGAAATGCGGCTGTTTTTGACCGAGGACGGGTATCAGGCTGCCCTGCAAAGCCAGCAGCGCCGGGAGATTAAGATCAAGCGTTACGCTCGTGTGATTGAGGGACATATCCTCGATTTTAAACCGGGAAAACGCCGCCGCTCATAAACCCATACAACGAAAGGAAAGGAATGACTATGTGTACGGTAAAGGAAATTCAAGAAGCAATCCGGGAAGATTGCAAATCTCAGCATGACATGGATTCAACGGATATTGACCGAGTGATGCAAACACTTCCTTTCGCCCAGGAGGAGCCATTTACAGAGGCGCGTCCTCGAAAGCCGCTGTTTTGGTTCTATGCAAGAAAATTTGAAAAGTGTTGAACACCGCAATTCTTTGAAATGAGGATTGCGGTTTTTTTGTACCCAAAATTCGGAAGGAGTGAGGTCGATGGCCGTTTTTCGTATTGAACGGACCCGTGATTATACCGTGATGAGCAATCATCATTTACGAAATGCAAACCTGTCGTTAAAAGCCAAGGGGCTGCTTTCCATGATGCTGTCTTTGCCAGAGGACTGGAATTACACCACCCGTGGTCTTGCAAAGATCTGTAAGGAGGGCGTGGATGCCATAGGCGCTGCGTTGCGGGAATTGGAGGCTGCCGGTTACATTGTGCGGCACAAGCTGCGTGACCGGCAGGGACGCATCAGCGATACAGAGTATGTCATATACGAGCAGCCACAGCTTAGAAAACCGGATACGGATTCACCAGATACGGAAAACCCGTATATGGATAAACCGGATACGGAAAAGCCCGCAGAATTAAATATAGAGAAATCAAATACAGAAAAATCAATTACTTATGGATCAAGTACCGATTCCATTCCCTTCCGGGAAACAGCGGCGGCAAGACCGCCGGAACGGAAAGGAAGAGATGCGATGTCTGTCACAGAGATAGAAAATTATCGGGAATTGATTTTGGAGAATATCGAGTATGACTGTCTGAAGCAGCGTTATCCTCTCTACCTGGATGACCTGAATGAGATCGTAGAGCTGTTGGTAGAAACGGTCTGTGCCAGACGAAAGACCACCCGGATCTCTGGGGCAGACTTTCCTCACGAGATCGTGCGTTCCCGTTTTTTGAAACTGGACAGCTCCCACATCGAGTTTGTCATGGACTGTCTGCAAAAGAACACCACCCAGGTACGCAACATGAAGCAGTACCTGCTTGCGGTGCTGTTCAATGCGCCTACCACCATGAATAATCACTTCACTTCATTGGTCAACCACGATATGCACGCAGGCGGCTGGTAAAGGCCGCCTTTTATCATGCCAAAGGAGGCACGACATGAACCAGATGGAAATTTTCAAAAACCCGGAGTTTGGCAGTATCCGGGTCATCGAAGAAAACGGCAAATACCTGTTCTGCGGAACGGATGTGGCCGCTGCGCTGGGGTACAGCAATTCCCGCGATGCAATTATCCGCCATTGTAGGTATGTCGTGAAACGCGACGCACCTCACCCACAAAGCCCCGACCGCAAAATCAGTATGACTTTTATCCCCGAAGGAGATTTGTACCGCCTGATTGTTCACAGCAAATTGCCATCGGCAGAACAGTTTGAACAGTGGGTATTCGATGAGGTTCTGCCTACCATTCGCAAGCACGGGGCCTATCTCACAAGAGAGAAGCTTTGGGAGGTAGCTACTTCCCCGGAGGCTCTGATGAAGCTCTGTTCAGACTTGTTGGCTGAGCGTGAAGCAAATATTTCTCTGCGTAAGGAAAATGCACAGCTGGAGGGCAAAGCCGCTTTCTATGACCTGTTCATCGACTTAAAGCACAGCACCAATCTCAGGACAACCGCCAAAGAGTTGGATGTCCCGGAGCGCCGGTTTGTTCGGTTTCTGATAGAACGACGGTTTGTGTACCGCACAGCATCCGGCAATGTGCTGCCCTATGCCAATGTGAAAAATACGGGGCTGTTCTGTGTGAAAGACTACTGCAATCACGGGCATACCGGCTCCTACACGCTGGTTACGCCAAAGGGAAAGCTCTACTTTGCTCAGCTGCGGGAGATGATCTTGCTGGTCTCATAAGAACGGAAAGGAAGTGGGTTTTATGCAGGAAGGCAAAACAATCGGGCAGCTGATGGAGGAAATGCGCCAGAAAGCCGGGGCGCAGAACTATCACGGTCATGACTACATGGATCTCCAGCGATTTGCGGAGAACACCCGGCACATGATTATTTTTGATGTACTGACGCATGACTCCCCGGTTGGCTGGAAAGGAGAACGCACCCGCCTGTTTTTGTCAGATATAGGCTATGAAAAAGCTCTGGACAGTCAGGCAAATGGGCAGATCAAGATTCTCAGCCATGCAAAGGTCAGAAATGGAGATTTGTTTTATGACCACAAAGAACAGATACGATAGGAGGAATCCGATATGAATGAGGAAAAGAAAGTACCCTTTAAGTGGGAATATGGGGAAGAAACCATATCGCTGCAACTTGGAATGTATGCGAATAATCAGCGGCTTTATATCGGCATGATTACCCATACAGAAGATGGAGCAGAGGCGTTTGCAGATATGACGGTGAACCTACCAGGATATTCCCTGGACCCCGGAGAGGCGTTTATTTCCGGTGACATCAGCAAGGATTTGCTGCGATTCATCAAAGAGAACAAGTTGGGGAAGGTGCTTCCCTATCAGGTGCAGTCCGGTTATGGAAAATATTCTGCCGTTGCCTTTGATCTGGAGAAGTTGAAGGCATTTGACCCCAAAGGTGTGGCAGAGTTTCGGGAAGAGTGGAATCTGCCGGATAAGAAGCCGGTAAAGAAAAAGAACCGCGGGATGGAGCGATGAAGAAATATTTTCTCCGGCGGCTGGTGGTCCCGCCTTAGAAAGAAGTGCACCACCCCTGCACATTTTGTGGAAAGGAGGCGATGAAAATGCAGGAAGAAGTGGAAAACAGGACTTTAACACTGGTTGTCAGTGGAACAAAGTTCACCGGCAGGCTGCTCAAAGCCGCCATCAGCAAGTACATGGCCCACTGCAAGGAAAAGAAGCTGCAAAAGCAGAGAAGCCGTGACGCTCCTGTGACACCCCACGGCAAACAGACCGTCAAGCAGATCATTGGTCAGAATCAGGGGATCTCCAATATTGAGATCACAGACCCATCTATCAAGGAGTTTGAGAAGATCGCCCGGAAATATGGTGTGGACTATGCGGTGAAGAAAGACCGCAGTAGCTCCCCACCCAAGTACCTGATCTTTTTCAAAGGCCGTGACGCCGATGCGCTGACCGCTGCATTTACCGAGTACACCAGCAAAAAGGTCAAGAAGGCCGAGAAAACGGAACGCCCGTCTGTGCTGGCAAAACTCAGTCAGTTCAAAGAGATGGTCAAAAATGCCGTGGTGGATCGCACCAAGCGAAAGGAGCTGGAACGATGAAAAAGACATTGGACATCAAAAAGCTCATTTTGCTGAATATGCCGTATATCCTGCTGGGGCTGTTTGCTACCAATTTTGGAGAGGCATGGCGAATGGCACAAGGGGCGGATGCTTCAGAAAAGTTTCTTTCGCTGGTTGCGGTTCTGCCTGGGACGTTGCAAAGTTTCTGGCCAAGCCTGCATCCATTGGACTTGTTGGTAGGGCTGTGCTGCGGTGTTGGTCTGAGGCTGGCGGTGTATCTTAAAAGCAAGAACACCAAGAAATATCGACATGGTTTGGAATATGGTTCGGCCCGCTGGGGAACCCGTGAGGATATTGCACCTTACGTTGATCCTGTATTTCAGAACAATGTGATTCTGACGAAAACGGAGAGCCTGACCATGAACAGCCGCCCCAAGGACCCCAAGACTGCCAGAAACAAAAATGTACTGGTGATTGGCGGCTCCGGTTCCGGTAAAACCCGATTCTGGCTGAAACCCAACCTGATGCAGATGCACAGCTCCTATGTTGTGACGGACCCGAAGGGAACAATTCTGGTGGAGTGCGGAAAAATGCTCCAAAGGGGTGCGCCCAAGCTGGGGAAGGACGGAAAGCCCATGAAGGATAAGCGCGGCAAAGTCATTTATGAGCCGTACCGAATCAAGGTCCTAAATACCATCAACTTCAAGAAGTCCATGCACTATAACCCTTTCGCCTATATCCATAGCGAAAAGGACATCTTGAAGCTGGTAACAACGCTGATTGCCAATACCAAAGGCGAAGGCAAGGCCGGAGACGATTTCTGGGTCAAGGCGGAAACATTGCTGTATTGCGCGTTGATTGGATATATCCACTATGAAGCTCCAGTGGAGGAGCAAAACTTCTCCACCCTCATCGAGTTCATCAACGCCATGGAAGTCCGGGAGGATGACGAGGAGTTCAAAAATCCCGTAGACCTGATGTTTGATGCACTGGAAGCCGAGAAGCCAAACCACTTTGCGGTGCGTCAGTATAAAAAATATAAGCTGGCCGCCGGAAAAACTGCGAAGTCGATCCTGATTTCCTGCGGTGCAAGGCTTGCGCCCTTCGACATTGCAGAGCTGCGGGAGCTGATGAGCTACGATGAGATGGAACTGGACACCATCGGAGACCGGAAGACGGCGCTGTTCGTCATTATTTCCGATACCGATGACACCTTCAATTTCGTAGTGGCAATCATGTATTCCCAGCTCTTCAACCTTCTCTGCGACAAGGCAGATGACGTTTACAACGGACGGCTTCCCGTCCATGTGCGCTGTCTGCTCGATGAGTTTGCGAACATCGGTCAAATCCCGAAGTTTGATAAGCTTATCGCCACCATCCGAAGCCGTGAAATATCGGCGTCAATCATCTTGCAGTCCCAGTCTCAGCTCAAGACCATCTACAAGGATGCGGCAGACACCATCACGGGCAACTGTGACTGCACACTTTTCCTCGGCGGCAAGGAGAAATCCACGCTCAAGGAAATCAGCGAGGTGCTGGGCAAGGAGACAATCGACCTGTACAACACCTCAGAAACCCGTTCCAACAACAACTCCTACGGCTTGAATTATCAGAAAACCGGCAAGGAACTGATGTCTCAGGATGAGATCGCCGTCATGGACGGAGCCAAGTGTATTTTACAGCTTCGAGGCGTGAGACCTTTTCTCAGTAACAAATACGATATTACGAAGCATCCAAAGTACCGGCAGCTCTCCGACTATGACAAGCGGAACGCCTTTGACATCGAGAAATACCGGCAGCACAAGCTGGTAGTCAAGCCCGATGACACATTCGACCTCTATGATATGGGCGAGGTCGAAGCGGATTAAAGCCCCGTCGCTGCACTGCGCAGTGGGTAAAGCCTGATGGCTCCCAAAGCAGAACAGCGACGGGGCTTCTTTTTTTATGCCCATTTTCAAAAATACACAACCAATCTTTTTCAAATCAAGGAGGAAAATCTATGGCTTTCATCAATCAGGCTGTCACGGTTCTTCAGACGCTCGTTATCGCTCTCGGAGCCGGTCTCGCAGTGTGGGGTGTTGTCAACCTCATGGAAGGCTACGGCAACGACAACCCCGGCGCCAAGTCTCAGGGCATCAAGCAGCTCATGGCTGGCGGCGGTGTGGTGCTGATCGGCACGACCCTCATCCCCCTGCTCTCCGGTTTGTTCGGCTAATCCACGGCAAGCCCAGCTCAACCGAAGGGTGGTGAAATATTGGGCAGCATTTTAGAAAAGATCGAACAAGCTCTCAAGGATATGCTGATCGGATGGATCGAGAGCAACCTGACCAATATGTTCACCGATGTCAACGAGAAGGTAGGAACGATTGCCGCCGAAGTTGGGCAAACACCGTCCGGCTGGAACGGCGGCGTGTACCAGATGATCCGGGGACTATCCGAAAACGTGATAGTCCCCATCGCTGGTATCATCATCACCTTCGTTTTGTGCTACGAGCTGATTTCCATGATCACCGAGAAAAACAACCTTCACGACATGGACACTTGGATGTTCTTCAAGTGGTTTTTCAAGGCGGCTGTGGCGATCTACCTCGTGACGCATACGTTTGACATCGTGATGGCAGTATTCGACATCGGGCAGAACGTGGTTTCCGGTGCAGCCGGAGTAATCCACGGCAACACGAGCATTGACATTGACGCGACGATTGCGCAGATGCGTACCGGCATGGAGAACATGGGCGTCGGAGAACTGCTCGGACTGTCGATAGAAACGCTCCTGATCAGCCTGTGCCTTAAAATCATGGCGATCCTCATTACGGTCATTCTCTACGGGCGCATGATTGAGATTTACTGCACCGTGAGCATTGCGCCTATTCCCATCGCAACCATGAGCAACCGCGAATGGGGCAGCATCGGCACGAACTATCTAAAAGGCTTGTTCGCTCTGGCATTTCAGGGCTTTCTCATCATGGTCTGTGTCGGCATCTATGCGGTGCTGATCAACGGCATGATTATCGCAGACAACATTCATTCGGCTCTGTTCTCTGTGGCAGCATACACGGTTATTCTGTGCTTCTCGCTGTTCAAGACCGGAAGCCTTGCAAAATCCATCTTCCATGCGCACTAAGGAGGTCGGCAGCATGAAGAAGTACAGCATCATCTACGCCGATCCCCCTTGGGCGTATCGGACTTACTCCAAGAAGGGACAGGGACGGTCTGCGGAAAGCCACTACCCGACAATGTGCATTGAGGACATCAAGGCACTTCCGGTCGGTGAGCTTGCCGCCAAGGACTGCGCTCTGTTCCTCTGGATCACGTTCCCGTGCCTCTGTGAAGCACTCGAAGTGCTGACGGCATGGGGATTTTCTTATAAGACCGTGGCTTTTGTATGGGTGAAGCAAAACCGCAAGAACGATGACCTCTTCACCGGCATGGGGTATTGGACAAGGGCAAACGCGGAAATCTGCATCCTTGCCACGAAGGGACATCCGAAGCGAGTTGACGCCGGTGTGCGTCAGGTCATCCTCAGCCACATCGAAGAGCATTCCAAAAAGCCGGATGAGGCGCGGGAGCGCATTGTTCGGCTCATGGGAGACCTTCCCCGCGTAGAGCTATTTGCCCGTCAGTCCCCCGAAGGCTGGGACGTTTGGGGCAACGAGGTCGAATGCACGGCACATCTTCCAATGGAGGAAACACCATGCTGCGGCTAAGACCTATCTCTCTTCGAGACGCCAACGAGTATGTCCGGCAGCATCACCGGCATCACAAGCCGGTTGCCGGTCACAAGTTTTCCATCGGCTGTGAAGCAGACGGTGAGCTGGTCGGTGTAATCATCGCCGGGCGTCCCGTCAGCCGGTATCTGGATGACGGCTTCACATTGGAGGTCACAAGGCTATGCACCAACGGGGCAAAGAACGCTTGCAGCTTTCTCTATGGCGCGGCGGCAAGAGCTGCTGCGGCTATGGGCTATAAGCGCATCATCACCTACACGCTGGAAAGTGAAAACGGTGCAAGCCTTCGGGCTTCCGGCTGGATCTGTCAAGGCAAAGCGGGTGGACTTCGCTGGACGGGCAAGCGTCAACCGAAGGAGGATCAATATCCCGCACAAATGAAGCTGCGCTATGAAAAGCAGCTTAGAAAGGAGGAAACAGTCAATGGCATTTGTTCCGGTCCCGAAGGATCTTAACCGCGTCAAAACGAAGGTCATGTTCAACCTGACCAAGCGGCAGCTCATTTGTTTTTCCCTCGCTGCGGCAGTCGGCGTCCCGATCTTCTTTCTGGCGAAGGCACATCTCGACTTGTCTACGGCGGCAATGCTGATGGTGGTTATCATGCTCCCGTTCATTTTCTTTGCCCTTTATGAAAAGGACGGTCAGCCCGCCGAGAAGTATCTGTACCACATCGTACAGTCTATGTTCATCCGGGACAAGGTGCGTCCCTATCGCACGAACAATCTCTACGCTGAAATTCAGCAGAAAATCAAAGAACAGGAGGAATTGCAGCTTGAACAACAGCACAGCAAAGGCAAAGCCTAAGATGACGGTCAAGAACGGCGTCGTTTACGGCGATGCCCTTTCCGCTCAGGAAAAGAAGCGGATCGTCATGCAGAAGAAAAAGGACAGGAAGGCAAAGAAAGTCCGCAAGTCCGCCCAGCAGACCATTCCCTATGTGGAGATGTGCCGCGACGGTATCTGCAAGGTGAACAGCCGCCTCTACACGAAGTCCATCGCCTTTGAGGACATCAACTACCAGCTTGCGCAGAACGAGGACAAAACTGCCATCTTTGAGAACTGGTGCGACTTTCTGAACTACTTTGATAGCTCGATTTTCGTCCAGCTCTCCTTCATCAATCAGAAGGCAAGCCTCAATGAGTTCCGCAAGCGCATCAACATTCCGGCACAGGAGGACGCCTTCAACGACATCCGCTCCGAGTATTCCGGTATGCTGCAAAGCCAGCTCACCAAGGGCAACAACGGACTGGTCAAGAAGAAGTACATCACCTTCGGCATTGAGGCGGACTCCCTCCGCACGGCAAAGCCGAAGCTCGAACGCATTGAAACCGATATTCTCAACAACTTCAAAACCCTCGGTGTGAGAACCGAGCCGCTGTCCGGCTACGAGCGGCTGAAAGTGCTTCATGATGTGTTCAATATGGACACCAATGAGCCGTTCCGCTTTTCCTTTGACATGGTTGCCCGGACGGGACTCAGCACGAAGGACTTCATCTCGCCCACTTCCTTTGACTTCCGTGAAGGCAGGTGCTTCAAGATGGGCAGAACCATCGGCGCGGTGAGCTTCCTGCAAATCCTCGCGCCGGAACTCAATGACCGTATGCTTGCCGACTTCCTTGAGATGGACAGCAACATTACGGTCAATTTTCATATCCGGACGATTGACCAGGCGAAGGCAATCAAGAGCATCAAATCGAAAATTACCGACCTCGACAAGATGAAGATCGAAGAGCAGAAAAAGGCAGTCCGCTCCGGCTACGATATGGACATCAGTGCGACTCGTTCCTGAACAAAGCCTTCGTGGTTGAAGGACAAAATCAGGCACTAACAAAAGAACGAAAATTTCAGATGTTAGGAGAACTAACAATCCAAGAGGTGGAATGATGGGGTAACGCCCTGAAACGCCCCCTTAATACTCCGACTGGCGGGTGTAAGTGAAAACTGACCTGTCAGAAGCTCGGTGAAGTCGGCTGAGAGTAGCCGTATGGATTGCTGGATAATTACCAGCCCCACGAAAGCTGTCCAGAGGTGGACGGTGCTACCTATAGGCCGGAGGTCTACAAAATACCCAAGGTCAGAATGTTTGAAATATGACTGACGAAAACCGCGAATGTAAGGGTCTATACCATGACGGCATAGAAATGTGCTGGTAGCGTTCATCGCTAATCAGTGTGGTGGAGTAAAAATTGATGTTATGAAACACCATAGCACGTTACAGGCGTGTTCAAGCTGACAGGCTTAAAGCGGAGACCTAAAGGTATATGTAAAGATAGGATTGTTGGAACGAGGAAAGGCAGTAGGCTTCTACCATTAGGAAGTAAGCAGACGAATCATATAAGCTGCTGTACTACTGCTGAAAAGCAGAGGTCGAACTGATGATGTTTTCTGCGAAAAAGAGGAAAACGGAAGAATGGCCTCAAGTCAGTCAAACAGGCAACTTAGCACTTAGTCGCAATTAGGATTGCGAGTATGACAAAAAGAAGTCACTCGCCGTAAAGGAGAGTGATGCCTGATGCCAAATGAGAAGAAACCAAAAACCAAATGCGTGGAGTATCTCCGCCATGCTGAATACTACGATATGCAAAGTACCTTTGATGAACTGTATGCCAGAAGTCAGGCAGGAGAAATTTTCGAGAACCTGATGGATGTGATACTTTCAAGAGAAAATATCCTGCTGGCCTATCGGAACATCAAATCCAATACCGGGAGTATTACGCCGGGAACAGACAAGCTGGAGATTTCTGATATTGGTAAACTTACCGCTGATGAAGTCACAGCAAGGGTACGCAAAATCGTCAAGGGAGCTAAAAACGGCTACACCCCAAGAAGCGTAAGACGCAAAGACATCCCAAAACCAAACGGGAATACCAGGCCACTGGGAATCCCTTGTATCTGGGATAGATTGGTACAGCAATGTATCAAGCAGGTCATGGAACCTATCTGCGAAGCCAGGTTCAGCAACAATAGCTATGGATTCCGTCCAAATCGGTCGGTTGAAAATGCGATAGCGGCAATCTACAGGCTTATGCAAAAGTCAGGACTTCACTATGTAGTAGAGTTTGACATAAAAGGTTTCTTTGACAATGTAGACCACTCAAAGCTGATAAAGCAGCTATGGTCGCTGAATATTCGGGATAAAGAACTGCTCTATGTAATCCGCAGGATTCTCAAAGCGCCAATACTCATGCCGAACGGTCATACAGAACACCCAACAAAGGGAACGCCGCAAGGCGGAATTATTTCCCCATTATTGGCAAATGTGGTGCTGAATGAACTTGACCATTGGATAGAAAGCCAATGGCAGTGCAACCCGGTAACGGAAAACTACGCTTACAGAGAAAATGCGGCGGGCTGTCCGATACAAAGCCATGCGTACCGGGCAATGCGGAATACACGGCTGAAAGAAATATATATCGTCAGATATGCAGATGATTTTCGGATTCTTTGCAGGACAAAAGAACAGGCAGACCGGACGCTGATTGCGGTAACGCAATGGCTGAAAGAACGCCTGCGCCTTGATGTTTCACCGGAGAAAACGAGAGTTGTTGACGTCAGACGGAGCTATTCTGAATTTCTCGGATTCAAAATCCGACTACGCAAAAAGGGGAAAAAGTACGTCGTTCAATCGCACATGTGCGATAAAGCATACAAAAAGGTTAAAGCCAGCCTGACTAAACAAGTCGGAAATATCAAATTTCCCAGAAAAGGACGTGGAGAAGCCGGGGAAGTACGGCTGTTCAACTCCATGGTTATGGGAATCCAGAATTACTACCAGTTAGCCACTGACATCAGCATAGACTGCGGTGATATTGGCAGAACTGTTAATACAGTTCTCAAAAACAGGCTGAAATCTGGAAAGACACACCGGCTGAAAAAGGAAGGCCGTGACCTGACAAAAATGGAAATCCAAAGATATGGGAAATCGGAGCAACTAAGATATATAGCACAATCCAAAGAACCGATTTATCCAATAAGCTATGTTCAATGTAAAAATCCAATGAGTCAGCGGCGAAAAGTGTGCGCTTACACAGCGGCAGGAAGAAGTGAAATCCATGACGATTTGCGGATAAACACTTTCTTACTGCTACAGCTAATGAGAGCGCCTACATACAGCCGCAGTACAGAGTATGCGGATAACCGTATCTCACTGTTCTCCGCTCAATGGGGAAAATGTGCGGTAACGGGAAAGAAATTTCAGTGTATATCAGAAATTCACTGCCATCACAAGAAGCCAAAAGGAATTGGAGGCAGAGATAAGTATGAAAATCTGGTATTGGTGCTTGCACCAGTACATGAACTGATACACGCAATTGATGAGGACACTATTCGTTCTTATCTCACCGCTCTTAAATTGGATACTTCACAGCTCACAAAGCTGAACAAACTGCGAACATTGGCAAAAAGGAAACCCATTGATTTGGAGAAGCCAAATCTTACGAATAATTCTCATAATGGTATGACTAAGGAGACTAAGAAATCTGTTTGATTGATGGAACGCCGGATGCGGTGAAAGTCGCATGTCCGGTGTGAAGCGGGGGAAAAGCTGGAGATAACTTCAAAGGCTTACCTATCGCTATTTCCATCTGACCTTGCTACCTACGGCAGTGAAGCGAAAAAACTCTTGCAGGATTTGCAGAGCCGCAACGAGAGAATGTTCCTTTTGACCTTTCTGGTGCTGAACACAGCGGACAATCCCCGTCAACTTGGCAACAACATCTTTCAGGCAGGCTCTATTGCCCAGAAGTATAACTGTCAGCTGACCAGGCTGGACTTCCAGCAGGAAGAAGGGCTGATGAGCTGTCTGCCTCTGGGTCTCAATCAGATTGAGATTCAGCGAGGACTGACCACCAGTTCCACAGCTATCTTTGTGCCCTTTACTACGCAGGAACTGTTCCAGAACGGGAAAGAAGCTCTGTACTACGGCATCAATGCTCTGTCCAACAACCTCATCATGGTGGACAGAAAGCTGCTGAAAAACCCCAACGGCCTGATTCTGGGTACGCCGGGTTCCGGTAAGTCCTTCAGCGCAAAACGAGAAATTGCCAACTGCTTTTTGCTTACCAGTGATGATGTCATTATCTGTGACCCGGAAGCGGAGTACGCACCTCTTGTTGAGCGTCTGCATGGGCAGGTCATCAAGATCTCACCTACTTCAACCAACTATATCAATCCGATGGATCTGAATCTGGACTATTCGGATGATGAAAGCCCGCTGTCACTCAAGTCTGACTTTATCCTCAGCTTGTGTGAGCTGATCGTGGGCGGTAAGGAGGGCTTGCAGCCGGTGCAGAAAACCATTATTGACCGTTGTGTACGGCTGGTTTACAACGAATATCTCAATGACCCAAAACCAGAGAATATGCCGATTTTGGAGGACCTTTATAACTTGCTGCGGGAGCAGGAAGAAAAAGAAGCTCAGTACATTGCAACGGCATTGGAAATCTATGTAACGGGTTCGTTGAATGTGTTCAATCATCAGAGCAATGTGGACATCAATAACCGGATTGTCTGCTATGACATCAAGGAACTGGGCAAGCAGCTTAAAAAAATCGGAATGCTGGTAGTTCAGGATCAGGTGTGGAACCGTGTCACCATCAACCGTGCCGCTCACAAGTCTACCCGCTACTACATCGACGAGATGCACCTGCTTTTGAAGGAGGAGCAGACCGCCGCCTATACGGTGGAAATCTGGAAGCGATTCAGAAAATGGGGCGGTATTCCGACAGGTATCACCCAGAATGTCAAAGACCTTTTGAGCAGCCGCGAGGTGGAAAATATCTTTGAAAATTCCGACTTCGTGTATATGCTTAACCAGGCAGGCGGAGACCGTCAGATTTTGGCGAAGCAACTGGGGATTTCCACGCACCAGCTTAGCTATGTGACCCACTCCGGTGAGGGCGAGGGGCTGCTGTTCTATGGCTCCACGATCCTGCCGTTTGTAGACCACTTCCCGAAGAACACCGAACTTTACCGCATTATGACCACCAAACCTCAAGAATTGAAAAAGGAGGATGAATGATTATGAACCCCAACATTTTGAATAAAAACCCGCTGATGTTTTTTGACAGGGCGGTAAATGCCCAGCGCAGCCAGCTGCTTACGGTCATGGCCGATGCGGTAAGTGAGTGCCGCACGGCGGCAGACCAGGCAGCCGAACTGAATGAGACCGGTCAGATGGGGCTGCTCCGTTTGGCAGAGGTCTGGAGCACCATCCGTGCCAAGGAAGGTATGGGTGGTCTGGTTCTGGAAGGAACCGAAGCGAAGATCCTGTCCGATGTGGTGGCACAGTTTTATGCCTACCTGTCCGGCTGTATGTTCAACGATCCGGTGGGAATGGCCATTTATGCAGAGCTGCACTACATGATGTCCTCCCTCATGCTGGGAGAATGGTTTGAATAAGGAACCGCGTCTGCGCTTTACTGATGAGGAACGGTCTGACCCTGCACTGGAAAAGCCGATCCGTAAAGCGGAGAAAGCTGCGGCCAGAGCAGATAAGGCGCAGGCCAATATCCCAAAGAAAAAGGTCAGGCAGACGGTCATTGACCCGGATACCGGAAAAAAGACCTCGAAGCTGACCTTTGAGGACAAGAAAAAGCCACCTTCCAAAGTTTCTCAAGGAGTCAGGGAAGCTCCCGTCCATCTGGTTGCGGGCAAGCTCCACAAAGAGATCCGGGAAACAGAGCAGGACAATGTGGGCGTGGAAAGCGCCCACAAGTCCGAGGAAGCGGTGGAGACCGGCGCTTGTCTGGTGCGGGAGGGCTATCGCAGCCACAAGCTGAAGCCGTACCGCAAAGCAGCCCAGGCAGAGCGTCAACTGGAAAAGGCAAATGTAAATGTTCTGTACCAGAAATCTTTGCAGGAAAATCCCCAGTTTGCCAGCAACCCTCTTTCCCGCTGGCAGCAAAAGCAGGCCATCAAAAGGCAGTATGCCGCCGCCAAACACGCCGGTCAGACTGCCGGAAATACCGCCCAGGCTGCATCTAAAACCGGAAAAGCCGCAAGGACGGTAAAAGAAAAGGTACAGCAGGCAGGGGCATTCGTCATGCGCCACAAGAAGGGTTTCCTGATGGCAGGGGTTTTGTTCCTCATTACCTGTATGCTGATGAATACCATGTCCTCCTGCTCCATGATGGCGCAGAGCATCGGTTCCGTTCTCTCCGGCACCACCTATCCGTCGGATGACCCGGAAATGCTGGCGGTGGAGGCAGATTATGCAGCCAGAGAAGCCCAGTTGCAGGAGGAAATCGACAACATAGAAAGCAGCCACCCAGGGTATGACGAGTATCGCTATGACCTTGGTATGATCGGTCATGACCCTCATGAGCTGGCAGCATTTCTGTCTGCCGTTTTGCAAGGCTACACCCGGCAGAGCGCTCAGGCAGAGCTGGCGCGTGTGTTTGCAGCACAGTATCAGCTGACGCTTACTGAGGAAGTGGAGATTCGCTACCGCACGGAGACCTCCACCGACCCGGAGACCGGCGAGACCACCTCAGAAGAAGTCCCCTATGAGTATTACATTCTGAATGTGAAACTCACCAGCAAGCCCATTTCCGCTGTGGCGTCGGAGCTATTGACCCCGGAGCAGATGGAAATGTATCAGGTCTACCGACAGACCATGGGCAATAAGCCGCTGTTGTTTGGCGGCGGTTCCCCTGACACCAGCGGCTCGGAAGATCTATCCGGTGTGCAGTTCATTAACGGCACCCGCCCTGGCAATCCGCAGCTGGTGGAACTGGCGAAAAGTCAGGTGGGAAATGTGGGCGGTTATCCCTACTGGAGCTGGTATGGCTTTGACAGCCGCGTGGAATGGTGCGCCTGCTTTGTATCCTGGTGCTATAACCAGGCAGGAAAAAGTGAACCGCGCTTTGCAGGCTGTGAGTGGCAGGGCGTTCCGTGGTTCCAGTCCCATGGACAGTGGGGCGCAAGAGGATATGAAAACATCGCTCCCGGCGATGCCATTTTCTTCGATTGGGATCTGGATGGTTCCGCAGACCATGTGGGAATCGTTGTCGGCACCGATGGCAGCCGTGTTTATACCGTGGAGGGAAATTCCGGCGATGCCTGCAAGATCAAGAGTTATGACCTGAATTATCAAAGCATTAAGGGCTACGGCCTGATGAACTGGTAACAGAAATTTTTTAGAAGGAGTGATAGACGATGGCAAAGAACAAAATTGAACGCATTGACCAGGAGATTACAAAGGTCCGCGAGAAGATCGCAGAGTATCAGGAAAAGCTCAAGGCGCTGGAAGCACAGAAAAACGAGGCAGAAAATCTGGAGATCGTCCAGATGGTGCGCGCCCTGCGTATGACCCCGGCTCAGCTGAGCGCCATGCTGTCCGGCGGCACAATTCCCGGCAGTATGGTGGATGACAACAACGAACAGGAGGAAAACAGCTATGCGGAATAAACGATTGCTCCGAACACTTTCCGCCCTTTGCCTGACGCTGGTTCTGGCATCGGGCTTTACCATTCCCGCTTTTGCCCAGGGCGCAGCGCCGCCCCCGGCAGAGGATACCACCAATGATAGCAATGTGGTGGTGGAAGAAACGGAAAAAGCACCTCCGCTGACCCCGGAGGGTAATGCCGCTCTGGTGGATGATTTTGGGGGCAATAAACAGCTCATTACTGTTACCACCAAGGCAGGCAACTATTTTTATATCCTGATCGACAGGGCCAACGAGGATAAAAAGACTGCTGTTCACTTTCTGAACCAGGTGGATGAAGCGGACCTGATGGCGCTGATGGAAGATGGAAATGCCAAAGAGGAGCCGCCTGCTGTGTGCAGCTGCACGAAGAAATGTGAAGCAGGGGCAGTCAATACGGCCTGTCCGGTCTGTGTAACGGATAAGAGTAAATGTACGGGAAAAGAAGCGGAACCTCCGGCAGAAACACCGGAGCCGGAAAAAGAGAAGCCTGCCGGACTGAACCCGGCTGCCCTGATCCTTCTGCTGGCTCTGCTGGGCGGCGGTGGCGTATTTGCCTACTTGAAGCTTGTTAAGAATAAGCCTAAGACCAAGGGCAATGACAGTCTGGACGATTATGATTATGGCGAGGAAGATTCCGAGGAATGGGAAACCGAGGATGAGGAGTCGGACGAGCCTGACGCTGACGGGGGCAGCGCAGAAAATGATGACGAGGACAGCATGAAATGACCCGTTTCACAGACAGTCCCTATGAACGCATGATGACACGCAGGCCGGAGGGCGGGAAGAAAACTTCCCGTCCTCCTTCTTTACCCCCAAGCCACCCCTGTTATGGCTGCGGGAATTATGGAAGTCCCTGCGTAGGCGTCTGCCACCGGGAAATGGAACGATGGCTCAAAGAAAGGAAACGAAAAAAATGAGTGTTCTGATTATATTTATCAAGCTGATTGTTGTTTTTGACCTGCTGGTGATCGCCGTGTATTTTGGCGGCGACATTCTTTCTACCATGTTAAACAAACTTCGGAGAAAAGCAAAACAGGAAGATTCCTTTGACTTTTCTCAGGATGCCGTGATGGTTTCATTATCCATAGATTCTGTCCGTCAGCTTTATTCCGGCGACGCGGCAGATTTTGTGGAAGATAAGATTCTGCCAAATGCGGAGAAAACGATGGCTGTTTTGACGGACCAGGAACAGGCAGCAGCCCGTCTGCTCTTATCTGCCCTGATCGGTTTTCTTGCAGCAGAAGCTCCTATGGATGAACAGAGCTTTCCTATGGTAATGGAACTTCTGAACTGTATGGAGGGTGAAAAAGAGGATGGTTGTCAGGATGCAGTAGAAAGTTTGCTTGAAGATGCTGTCCGCAATACCCACCGCCATGAAGAATATTACAGCAATTATCAACGCTACCAGCTGATGCAGGTGGATAAAACTCGTGTCATTTTGGCTTGCCGCATCATCATCAATGACCTGCTGGGGAAACTGTACCGCTATGACTACCGGTTTGGCTATAACCTGCTTCTGGATGAGGAAAACAGCATAGAGAAAAAACTGCACACGCCTGTGCGGGAAGAATGGGAGGTTGAAGAATATGAAGCTGGTGATTGCTGAAAAACCATCGGTTGCACAAAGTCTGGCGACGGTGATCGGCGCAACTGCCCGTAAGGACGGGTATCTGGAGGGAAACGGCTGGCGTGTCAGCTGGTGTGTGGGCCATCTGGCCGGTCTTGCGGACGCAGACAGCTATGACCCCAAGTACGCAAAGTGGCGATATGATGACCTGCCTATTCTGCCGGAGCATTGGCAGATGGTGGTGGGAAAGGATAAGAAAAAGCAGTTTGATATTCTCAAAAAGCTGATGAACGCCCCGGATGTGACGGAGGTAGTAAATGCCTGCGATGCCGGACGCGAGGGCGAGCTGATCTTCCGCAGCGTCTATGAGCTGGCAGGCTGCCAAAAGCCCATGAAACGCCTCTGGATTTCTTCGATGGAAGACTCCGCCATAAGGGAGGGCTTTGCAAACCTGCGCCCCGGTGCGGACTATGACGGACTTCGTGATGCTGCCCTCTGCCGTGCCAAGGCCGACTGGCTGGTGGGGATCAATGCCACAAGGCTTTTTTCCGTGCTGTACCACCGCACACTCAACATCGGGCGCGTTATGTCCCCAACGCTGGCGCTCATTGTCCAGCGAGAAGCTGAGATCGACACCTTTAAGCCGGTTCCCTTTTATACCGTGGCGCTGGAGCTGCCCGGTCTTACTGTATCCGGGGAGCGCATGGCGGATAAGACCGCTGCCGAGCAGCTGAAAGAAGCCTGCCAGGGTGCAGCTGTCACGATCAAAAAGGTGGAGTGCAAGGAAAAGTCCGAAAAGCCGCCTGCCCTTTATGACCTGACTACTCTGCAAAGAGATGCCAACCGCCTGCTTGGATTTACAGCCCAGCAGACCCTGGACTATCTGCAAAGCCTGTATGAAAAGAAGCTTTGCACCTATCCCCGTACTGACAGCCGCTATCTGACCGGCGATATGGTAGACAGCCTGCCAGTGCTGGTGAATCTGGTTGCCAATGCTATGCCGTTTCGCAAAGGGATCGCCATTACCTGTGATCCGCAGACGGTCATCAACGATAAGAAAGTAACCGACCACCACGCAGTAATCCCTACCAGAAATCTCAAGGATGCAGACCTTTCTGCCCTTCCTGCGGGAGAAAAAGCAGTGCTGGAGCTGGTGGCCCTGCGTCTGATGTGCGCCGTAGCCAAACCCCATATCTATTCGGAAACCGTTGTGATTGCAGCGTGTGCCGGTGGGGAGTTTACCGCCAAAGGAAAAACGGTGAAGCACCCCGGATGGAAAGCACTGGAGGACGCTTACCGTGCCAAAATGAAGGATGCAGAGCCGAAAAAAGATGGCGCAGAGAAAGCCCTGCCGGAGCTGACCGAAGGACAGACCCTTTCGGTTGCTGCTGCAATCGTCAAAGAAGGCAAAAGCAGTCCGCCCCAGCACTTTACGGAGGACACCCTATTGTCCGCGATGGAGACTGCCGGAAAAGAGGATATGCCGGAGGATGCCGAGCGAAAAGGTCTGGGGACACCGGCAACCCGTGCCGGTATTTTGGAAAAGCTGGTATCTGCCGGTTTTCTGGAACGAAAAAAGAGCAGGAAAACGGTGCAGCTTCTCCCTTCCCACGATGCAGTTTCCCTGATCACCGTTCTGCCGGAACAACTGCAATCGCCGCTTCTGACTGCCGAGTGGGAGTACCGACTGGGCGAGATCGAGCGCGGGCAGCTTGCCCCGGAGGAGTTTTTGGACGGGATCAGCACCATGCTGAAAGACCTGGTGGGAACTTATCAGGTCATCAAGGGAACTGAGTACCTGTTCACTCCGCCCCGTGAGGTGGTGGGCAAATGCCCTCGCTGCGGCGGGGAAGTTGCAGAACTGCAAAAAGGTTTCTTCTGTCAGAATGATTCTTGCAAATTTGCAATCTGGAAAAATAACAAATGGTGGACTGCCAAGAAAAAACAGCCGACCAAGGCTGTGGTGTCTGCACTGCTTAACGATGGCCGTGTCCGTGTGACGGGCCTATATTCGGAGAAAACCGGAAAGACCTACGATGCCGCTGTGGTTTTGGAGGATGATGGACAGTACGCCAACTTCAAGCTGGAATTTGACCAGCGGAAAGGAGGCAGCTGATGAATCTCTCTTTAGTGGAACGGGAAACCATTCTCCTCTATAACCAGGCAGAACCAATGGCTGAGATCTATACTCATGATCCCCGTCTGATGGAGAAGCTGGAACTGCTGGCAAAAAAGCACCCCGACCAGATCACCCGAAAGGACGCCCATAACTTTACCGTTCCTAAGCGGTGTGTATCAGTCCGAGAGCCATACAGCGCAGAACGCCGCAAAGCTGCCAGTGAACGGGCGAAAGCTGCCGGATACCAGCCCCCTGTGAGAAAGTCCAGCAGTTAAAGGCACATGGCAGAGAATGTATTTGAAGCAGTCAAGCAGTCGGTCAGCACCAGAGATGCGGCAGCGTTTTATGGGATCGAGGTCAAACGAAATGGCATGGCCTGTTGTCCCTTTCACGATGATAAGAACCCCAGCATGAAGCTGAACGAGGAATATTTCTACTGTTTCGGCTGCGGAGCTACTGGCGATGTGATCGACTTTACCGCAAAGCTCTTTGACCTCTCCTCAAAAGAAGCGGCGGAGAAACTGGCACAGGACTTTGGCCTGATCTATGACAGTCAGGCCCCTCCCCGCAGGAGGTATGTCCGGCAGAAAACCGAGGCACAGAAATTTCGGGAGGACCGGCAGCGGTGTTATCGCGTACTGTCCGATTATTACCATCTGCTGAAAAAATGGGAGGCCGACAATTCTCCCCGGACACCGGAGGAAGAACCGCACCCCCGTTTTGTGGAAGCAATCCAGAAGAAAACCTATGTAGAGTACCTGTTGGACCTTTTTCTTTATGAAAGTGAAGAAGAACAAAAGGCATGGATTGCAGAACACACAGCAGAAATCACACACTTGGAAAGGAGATTGAAAATCATGGCTGAGAACAAACCCACCAACCGAGAGCGGCTAAGGGAAATCACAGATGGCATCGAGCAGGGAATCAAGGAACTGTTTGAGAGTGAAAAGTATATGCGCTATCTGTCCGTCATGTCCCGCTTCCACCGCTATTCGGTAAACAACACCATGCTCATCTATATGCAGAAGCCGGACGCTACATTGGTAGCCGGATACAATAAGTGGAAAGACCAGTTTGAGCGTCATGTGAAAAAGGGCGAGCATGGCATTACCATCATCGCCCCCACACCGTATAAGAAGAAAATCGAGGAGCAGAAGCTGGACCCGGATACCAAGGCTCCGATTCTGGATAAAGACGGAAAGATCGTCACAGAGGAAAAAGAAATCGAGATCCCTATGTTCCGTCCGGTCAAGGTTTTTGATGTGAGCCAGACCGACGGGAAACCTTTGCCGGAGCTTGCTTCCTCCCTTTCCGGCAATGTGCCAAATTATGAGGCATTCATGGAGGCTCTGCGCCGCAGTGCGCCGGTGCCGATCACTTTTGAAGCAATGGCCGCCGATACGGACGGCTATTTTTCTGCTGATCATCAGAAAATTGCCATTCGTCAGGGCATGAGTGAGGTTCAGACGGTTTCAGCCACAGTACACGAGATTGCCCACAGCAAGCTCCATGACCCTAAAAAATATGAAATGCTACCGTCATGGAAGGTTGTGCAGGAGAGTGAAGGTGGAACCAAACATGATTTCAAGTTGGATTTTGCCACAGAAAAAGAAGCCGAACAGTTTGCTTCTGATATGGATTGGCGTTATGTGGACGAAAATCAGTTTGAATGGCGTCTTGCAGTTGAGGAAGATCCAACCGCAGAAAAACGGGCAATCAAAAACCGCCACACGGAGGAAGTGGAGGCTGAAAGCATCTCCTATGCGGTCTGCAAGTATTTTGGCATCGAGACCGGAGAAAACAGCTTCGGCTATATTGCAAGCTGGAGCCAGGGCAAAGAGCTGAAAGAGCTGAGAGCCAGTTTGGAGACCATCAACAAAACCTCCGGCACTTTGATCTCCGACATTGAGCGCCACTATAAGGAAATCTGCAAAGAGCGCGGAATCGACCCTCATGCAAAGGTAGAGCCGGAACCCGCCCCGATAGAGCAGCCAGAAGATGCCGCTAAGGTATCTGATAGACAGCAGACCGGCGATCTGACCTACTATGTAGCAGAGTGCATGGAATTTCCAAACCTCGGAGAATACCACGATAACCTGTCTTTGGAGGAAGCAATCCGCATTTATCAGGAGATTCCGGCAGAACGAATGAACGGGATCAAGGGCATTGGTTTTGAGCTGAAAGACGGAAGCGACTATGAAGGACCTTTTCCGATTTTGACCGGCCAGACCATTGACCTGGACACCATCCAGGCAATCGACTATTACCGTGATAATCCTCTGGTGCAAAAAGCGGTAAAGGAACTGGCTGCGGCAATGCCAGAAATGGAAGTGCTGGGGGCGGACGCCAACCAGCAGGAGGCTTTGTTTCTGATTGACGATGCCACCTATCTTCATATCCAGTCCTGTGACAGCGGCTGGGACTATACCCTTTACGATGCCGCGTCCATGAAAGAGCTGGATGGTGGTCAGCTGGATATGCCGGAGATTTCCCGCATGAAGGCAGTTCTCCAGATTTGTGATGACAACGATTTGGGCAGAGACTCGGTAAAATACGCACCGTTGTCCATGATTGAGACCTTGCAGGAAGCTGCCTACCAGCAGATGCAGGCAGAGGCCAGTCAGATGGCTGCTTCTTCCCAGCTGCCGGAAGCACAGGAGCAGGCACTGGATGAATACCCCATGCCGGATGAGCAGGTCTCCACACCAGATATGCAGGAATACGGCTACTCCTATGATGGGATGCTCCCTGTTACCAGAGAACGGGCGCTGGAACTGGATGCCGCCGGTTTGACCGTCTATGTGCTGCATGAGGACAATACGGAGAGCATGGTGTTTGACCCGCAGGAAATCATGGATCATGGCGGTCTTTTTGGCGTGGACCGTGAGGAATGGGAGAAAAGCCCTCAGTTCCACGAAAAGGTCATGGAGCGTCAGGAACATCAGCAGGAACGCGAACAGGCATTTCTATCCCAGAACAGAGATTGCTTTGCCATCTATCAGGTGAGCCGTGACGATCCGCAGAATGTGCGCTTTATGAATCTGGATTGGTTAAAGTCCCATGACATTTCCATAGACCGCAGCAATTATGATCTCATTTACACTGCTCCGCTGAGGGAGTCTGGCACGGTACCGGAGCAGCTGGAAAAACTATATGAGCAGTTTAATCTGCAAAAACCGGCGGATTTTCACAGTCCTTCTATGAGTGTCAGTGACATCGTTGCGATCAAGCAGGATGGTAAGGTATCCTGTCATTACTGTGACAGTGTTGGTTTTACCCAGATCCCCGGATTCCTGCCAGAAAATCCGCTGAAAAATGCGGAGATGGCCGTGGAGGATGATTACGGCATGATCGACGGTATCATCAACAATGGCGCAAAAGAGCCTACGGTGGCAGAGCTGGAACAGCAGGCCCGCAGCGGTCAGTCCATTTCCCTCATGGATCTGGCTGCCGCTGCCCATCGGGAGGAACGGGAAAAGAAAAAGTCCGTCATGGAGCAGCTGAAAAGCCAGCCCAAGGCAGAACACAAAAAGACAGCGCCCAAAAAGAGTGCGGAAAGGGAGATTTGATATGGGAAACTTTACTTTTGAGGAAATGAACCTGATGTGCATTTACAATACCGGTAGCCGCACCGGATTGATCGCCAGCCTGCGTGAGATGCGCGGCGAGCTATCACCGGAGGAAACGGAACTGAGTGAGCTGACCGACAGCGCCCTTATGAAGCTCTGTGCGATGACCGATGAGGACTTTGCCCAGCTGGAGTTGTACCCGGATTTTGACCAGTAAACAGCATAACCGCAGGGATGGGGTGGCAATTTGCCACCCCACCTTTTACCCCAAAACTGAAAGGAGGACAGAATACCATGCCAACCAAAGCTGAACTATATGCACAGATGGCGGACAAGGTGGCAACACAGCTCACGGGGAGCTGGCAGGAATGGGCAGAGTTTCTCACCACTGCTTCTCGCCTTTACAAGTACCCGTTCCATGAGCAGCTGATGATCTACGCCCAGCGACCGGACGCTACCGCCTGTGCAGAGTACGATTTGTGGAATGAAAAGATGGGCCGGTATGTAAGGCGCGGTTCCAAAGGGATTGCTCTGGTGGACGATTCCGGGGACAGGCCCCGCCTGCGCTATGTCTTTGACATTTCCGACACCGGAACCCGTGAACATTCCTGCACTCCCTGGCTGTGGCAGCTGGAGGAGCGCTATTTGGATTCGGTGCAGGCCATGCTTGAGCGCACCTATGATGTTTCCGGTGATGACCTCGCCGGACAGCTCACGGAGGTAGCCGGAAAACTGGCTGAGGAATACTGGACGGAGCATCAGCAAGACTTCTTCTATATCGTTGACGGTTCCTTTTTGGAGGAATATGATGAGTTTAACATCGGAGTACAGTTCAAGGCAGCAGCCACCGTCAGCATCACTTACGCTTTGATGTCCCGCTGCGGACTGGAGCCAGAACGCTACTTCGACCACGAAGATTTCATGGCAATCTTTGATTTCAACACCCCGTCCACCATCGGGGCGCTGGGAACAGCGGTCAGCCAGATCAACCAGCAGGTGTTGCGGCAGATCGGCGTCACCGTCCGAAATGCAGAGCGCGAAGCCAACCAAGAAAGGAGCAAACAAGATGAACAATCCCATGACCTATATCCAGAACGGAGACTATCTGATTCCCGACCTGAAGCTGAGCCAGCAGCCGGAGAAACCTCTGGGCAAGTACGGCAGGATGAGGAAAACCTACCTGAAGGAACACCATCCCATCCTCTACAACCAGATGTTGCTGAGCGAGAAGCTGTACCCGCACCTTCTGGAGATCGACGAGACCGCCCAGAACAGACTGGAGCAGATGATACCCCAGCTGGCGAAGGAAGCAGGAGCCACCGAGGAACTGAAAGCCAGCGATCCCATGAAGTGGGTGGGGCTGATGAACACCTGCAAAGCCCAGGCAGAGGAAATCCTGATGGCGGAGCTTATCAACAGCTGACCCTAAACCTGTTCCTCTCCGAAGCGGAACAGATCCAATCCATAGATGAAGCAGAGAATGTAGCGCATACATCCTCTGCTTTTTCTTTTACCCAAAACGACATTGACCATGTGCTGCGTTTGGGCGGCAATACAGACCGCCAGAGGGAGTGTGTGGTTGCAGCCTTTGAAAAGCAGAAAACCACCGCTGAGATTGCCGAGATACTGAAAACGCTGTACCACGGCGGCAACGGCCTTGGTAGTGTGAGCGCATGGTATGCTGAGGATGGTATCCATCTTTCCCACGGGAAGTCTGTCCGTTATGACAGGTCTGCTCAGGTTGTTTCCTGGGAGAGCGCCGCAGAGCGTATCGGGGAGCTTTTGGAGAGCGGCCAGTTTGCCTCCAATGTGGAACTTGCAGAAGCGGCAGGCTATGAACGCTCCCTCCTTGCCACAAAGTTCTGGAACCTATATCACGATCTCAGTGAGGACGCCAGAGAAGCCGGATATTTGTCCTGCCTGTCAGAGATCAAAGGCAATGGGTTCCCGGAGGAGACCCACCGCCTGACGGAGCAGTTGAATGACCCGGCTTTCCGCCAGACACTCAAGGAAGAATACGCCGCCTTCTGGACTGCCTATCAGCAGGACCGTGACCTGTTGCGCTTTCATTACCATAGGCCAAGGGAAATCTGGGAGAACCTGAAAGACCTTGACCTGCCCCGCAGGACTTTTTCTTCGGACCTTTCCCAAGTGCCAACCGTCCAGCATTTCATTACAGAGGATGAGATCGACACCGCCATGACCGGCGGCAGCAGTTTTGCCGGAGGAAAAGGCCGTATCTATGCGTTCTTCATGGAAAACCATACGGATAAGGAAAAAGTGGGATTCCTTAAAGACGAGTATGGCATTGGCGGACGCTCTCATGCCCTGTCCGGCGCAACACACAGCGGCGAAGATCACGATGGGAAAGGACTGCACTATAAAAAGCAGGACTGCCCGGATGTTCACTTGAACTGGGAAAAGGTTTCCAAGCGCATTACCTCACTTGTCCAGAAAGGCCGCTATCTTACCGAACAGGAACAAGCGCAGTATGACAAGATCCAGGCTGAAAAGGATCTGGCAGAAGAAGATGCCATTCAAGCCCAGCAGCCGGAGATAGAGGAAGAAACGCCAAAGCCTACCCTTCGGGAGCAGTTTGAGCAGTATAAGCCTGTGGTGACTGCCGCCATATCTGAGGATGTGGCATATCGAAATGCCTGCGGTCATTCCGACCGTGAAAATGCTGTCATCGAGGGCAATGCCGCTGTGCGCCGTGCGGTTCTTGGCTCTAAGGATATGGAGCTGATCCGCCTTTATTCGGATGTGCCGGAGTTCCGCCAGCGCCTGCACCGGGAAGTGATCGACGAAACCTATCCAAAGCTCCATGAGCTTCTGCGCCCTCTTTCTCAGGAAGATATTGATACTGCCCTTTGTGCATGGAACGGCAATATCGAGAGTAAACACGCTGTCGTCCGTTATATGAAAGACCATGCAAGAGAGAAGGATACCGCTGCATGGCTGGCTCAGGAATACGGTGGCAGCAACAGCCCGTTCGTTGTCCGTGCCGGAAGCCCGGAGGAAACACAGCTGCCCTGGCCGAAGGTACAGCGCAGGCTTGCCCAGCTGATTCAGGAGGACCGGTTCTATACCGAAGAAGAACAGGATCGTTTTGACAATATCGACCCTATCGCCATCCGGGAAGCCCTGGAGGAAAGAGGGATCGTCAACGGACAGGTGGCAGACCCGGAAAAACTGGACAATGACCCGTTTATCCAACAGGTGATGTCGGATGCCGAGCAGATCGCAGCTGCCGAGACAGAACAGACTTCCGAGGTTTCCATTTCCGATGAGGAATATGATGCAGTTCGCCGCCCGACTCCGCAAAGGACTTCCTATGACCCTGCCGCCCCGGTCTATGCTGTGGGCGATACCGTGTATATCGAGAATGACGCCTATCAGATCACCGAGCTGCGGGAGGACACCGTGCAGCTTCTGCCCACCGGCATGGTATATCCCATCTACCGGGCAGAGCGCAAAGAACAGTTCGAGCAGCTGATTCGGGCAGACCGCCGCAATGCTTACTATACCGAGTTTCTTCCTATTGACCCGGACAAGGCAGATCAGGACCTGCGGGATGTATTGACCCATGGACTTATGGATGAAGCAGATAAAAAACAGGTTTCCACGCTGCTGCAATCCGGCAGGAGCAACAGCGAGATCGCTTATTGGCTGAGCAGAGCCTATTCTGGTGAGATCGAGACGCTGAATCTGGAGACCGGCGATACTGCCGATTACCGTACCACGGCACAGGGCATGGAGCTGGAAGTCCTGGACGCAGAGGAAAAGCGTCTGGCTGTGCTGTATTTTCGCTGGGATGAGGTTGCGCCTTTGCTGCGCGGGATGTATGCCCGTCAGCTGGATGGCTTTGGACAGGAACGCCCCGAACCGGCTGTCGAATCCCCGACCTTCCATTCCGAGACTGTGGCCGTCTATCCGGGCGATAAGAACAATCTACCTTATGATGTGGTGGTGGAACGGTTGCATATTGAGGAGCCGGAGCCGCCAGCCCCTGTAACAGAGCCGGAGAAAACCTTTGAGGAAGTGCTGGATGAACACCCGGTTTCCATTCAGGTCAACGGCCAGTGGCAGACCTTCCCCAATGCCAAAGCTACCGAGGAAGCCTCCTATGAGGAATACAAGGACAACCTGCGCCGCAATGCACAGAACTTCCGCATTACCGATGAGCATTTGGGTGAAGGCGGTCCGAAAGCCAAGTTCCAGGCAAATATCAATGCCATTCGTTTGCTGAAAGAGCTGGAAGCTGCCGGACAGCAGGCAAGCCCGGAACAGCAGGAAGTCCTATCCCGCTATGTGGGCTGGGGCGGTCTTTCTGATGCCTTTGACCCGGAGAAACCGGCATGGGCTTCCGAGTATGCCCAGCTGAAAGAGCTGCTGACCCCGGAGGAATATGTCGCCGCCAGAAGCTCCACCCTCAACGCCCATTACACCAGCCCTACGGTCATTCAGGCCATCTATGAAGCGGTGGGCCGTATGGGATTTGAGACCGGAAATATTTTGGAGCCATCTATGGGTGTGGGCAATTTCTTCGGTATGCTGCCGGAGGAAATGAGAAACAGCCGTCTGTACGGCGTGGAGCTGGACCCGGTTTCCGGGCGCATCGCAAAGCAGCTCTATCCCAAGGCGGACATCACAGTAGGCGGCTTTGAGACCACCGACAGGCGGGATTTCTTTGACCTTGCCATCGGCAATGTACCTTTCGGTCAGTATCAGGTCAATGACAAAGCCTACAACAAGCTGAATTTCAGTATTCACAACTACTTTTTCGCCAAAGCACTGGACCAGGTGCGTCCCGGCGGAGTGGTAGCTTTTGTAACCTCCCGCTATACTATGGACGCCAAGGATTCCACCGTGCGCCGCTATCTTGCCCAGCGTGCTGAGCTGCTGGGAGCGATCCGTCTGCCGAATGACGCGTTCAAAAAGAATGCCGGTGCCGAGGTGGTATCGGACATCATCTTCCTCCAAAAGCGGGACCGCCCGCTGGACATCGTGCCGGAATGGACCCAGATCGGACAAACGGAGGATGGGTTTGCCATCAACCGGTATTTTATCGACCACCCAGAAATGGTGCTGGGCAGACAGGAGCCGGTAAGCACCGCTCATGGTATGGATTACACCGTGAACCCTATCGAGGGACTGGAGCTTTCCGATCAGCTGCATGATGCTGTGAAGTACATTCATGGCACTTATCAGGAGGCAGAACTGCCGGAGCTGGGCGAGGGCGAAACCATTGACACCTCCATTCCTGCTGACCCAAATGTGAAGAACTATTCCTATGCCATTGTAGACGGACAGGTGTACTACCGGGAAAACAGCCGCATGGTGCGCCCTGACCTCAACGCCACCGCCGAAGCCCGCGTGAAAGGTCTTGTGGGACTGCGTGATTGTGTGCAGGAACTGATCGACCTTCAGATGGATGCAGCGGTTCCAGACAGCACCATTACCCAAAAACAGGCGGAACTGAACCGGCTCTATGACAGCTTTTCTGCCAAATACGGTCTCATCAACGACCGTGCAAACCGGCTGGCTTATGCAGATGATTCTTCCTATTACCTGCTCTGTGCGCTGGAAGTCATCGACGAGGACGGAAAGCTGGAACGCAAGGCGGATATGTTCACCAAACGGACCATCAAGCCCCATCAGGCGGTGGCTGTGGTGGATACGGCAAGCGAAGCACTGGCGGTGTCTATCTCGGAAAAAGCCTGCGTGGATATGGGCTATATGAGCCAGCTTACCGGAAAAACCAAAGAAGAACTGGCCGGAGAACTGCAAGGCGTGATCTTTCGTGTACCGGGAAAGTTGGAGCAGGACGGATCGCCCCATTATGTGACTGCTGATGAATACCTTTCCGGCAATGTACGCCGCAAACTGCGCCAGGCGCAGCGGGCGGCACAGCAGGACCAGGTTTATGCAGTCAATGTGGAAGCCCTTACCGCCGCCCAGCCCAAAGACCTGGATGCGTCGGAGATCGAGGTGCGTCTGGGCGCTACCTGGATCGACAAAGAGTACATCCAGCAGTTTATGTACGAGACCTTCAACACCCCGTTTTATCTCCAGCGCAGTATCGAGGTCAACTATTCCTCCTTTACTGCTGAATGGCAGATCAAGGGGAAATCTTCCGTATCCTACAACGATGTAGCAGCTTACACCACCTATGGAACCAGCCGTGCCAATGCCTACAAGATTTTGGAGGACAGCCTGAACCTGCGGGATGTCCGTATCTATGACACCATAGAGGACGCAGACGGAAAAGAGCGCCGCGTGCTGAACGCCAAGGAGACCACCCTGGCTGCACAAAAACAGCAGGCTATCCGGGAAGCCTTTAAGGACTGGATCTGGAGAGATCCGGAGCGCCGCCAGACTCTGGTGCGCCAGTACAACGAAGAAATGAACTCTACCCGTCCCCGCGAGTATGATGGCAGCCATATCACTTTTGGCGGCATGAACCCGGCCATTACCCTGCGGGAACACCAGAAAAGCGCTATCGCCCATGTGCTGTATGGAGGAAATACCCTGTTGGCACATGAAGTAGGCGCAGGCAAAACTTTTGAGATGGTAGCTGCTGCGATGGAAGCCAAACGCCTGGGCTTGTGCCAGAAATCTCTCTTTGTGGTTCCCAACCACCTGACCGAGCAGTGGGCGTCGGAGTTTCTGCGCCTCTATCCTTCTGCCAACATCTTAGTCACCACCAAAAAGGACTTTGAGACCCATAACCGCAAAAAGTTCTGCGCCCGTATTGCGACCGGTGACTACGACGCCATCATCATGGGACACAGCCAGTTTGAGCGTATCCCCATCAGCCGGGAGCGTCAGGAACGGCTTCTCTATGAGCAGATCGACGAGATCACCGAGGGCATCGCAGAGGTGCAGGCCAGCGGCGGCGAGCGTTTTACCGTCAAGCAGCTGGAGCGTACCAGAAAGTCTCTGGAAGCCAGACTGGAAAAGCTGCAAGCCGAGGGGCGAAAAGACGATGTAGTAACCTTCGAGCAGCTGGGGGTGGACCGTTTGTTTGTGGACGAGGCCCACAACTACAAGAACCTGTTTTTATACACAAAAATGCGGAATGTGGCTGGTCTTTCCACATCGGATGCGCAGAAATCCTCCGATATGTTTGCCAAGTGCCGCTATATGGATGAGATCACCGGAAACCGTGGCGTGATCTTTGCCACCGGCACACCGGTCAGCAACTCCATGACCGAGCTTTACACCATGCAGCGTTATCTTCAATATGAACGCCTGCAAGAACTGAACATGACCCACTTCGACTGCTGGGCTTCCCGATTTGGGGAGACCGTCACAGCATTGGAGCTGGCACCGGAGGGAACCGGCTACCGGGCAAGAACGAGATTCAGCAAGTTCTTTAACCTGCCGGAGCTGATGAACCTGTTCAAAGAAGTGGCTGACATTAAGACTGCCGACCAGCTGAATCTGCCTACCCCGGAAGTGGAATACCACAACATCGTGGCGCAGCCTACCGAACATCAGCAGGAAATGGTCAAGGCCCTTTCGGAGCGCGCATCGCTGGTACACAGCGGAACCGTTGACCCGTCCCAGGACAATATGCTCAAGATTACCTCGGATGGCCGTAAACTGGGGCTGGACCAGAGGATCGTCAACCAGATGCTGCCGGACGAACCCGGAACAAAGGTCAATCAATGCGTAGAGAACATCATGCAGATCTGGCGGGATGGCGAGGCTGATAAATTAACCCAGCTGGTGTTCTGTGATATTTCTACCCCGCAGGCAAAAGCTCCTGCAAGCAAGGCGGCGAAAACGCTGGATAATCCACTGCTTCACGCACTGGAAGGCGCTGTACCTCTGCCGGAGCAGGAACCGGCCTTTACGGTGTATGACGATATTCGTCAGAAACTCATTGCTCAGGGAATGCCTGCCGACCAGATCGCTTTTATCCATGAGGCCAATACCGAGGTGCGGAAAAAGGAGCTGTTCTCCAAAGTCCGTACCGGTCAGGTGCGTGTGCTTATGGGCAGCACCGCCAAGATGGGCGCAGGCACCAATGTGCAGGACCGTCTGGTGGCACTTCATGACCTGGACTGTCCGTGGAGACCGGGAGACCTTGCCCAGCGCAAGGGCCGTATCGAGCGCCAGGGCAACCAGAATCCCCTTGTCCATGTGTATCGCTATGTGACCGAGGGAACTTTCGACGCATACCTCTGGCAGACCGTGGAGAATAAGCAGAAATTCATCAGCCAGATCATGACTTCTAAATCGCCGGTGCGCTCCTGCGATGATGTGGATGAAACGGCGCTTTCCTTTGCCGAGATCAAGGCTCTGTGCGCCGGAGACCCCCGTATCAAAGAGCGTATGGATCTGGATGTGGAGGTATCCCGCCTGAAGCTGATGAAAGCCGACCACCAGAGTAAGCAGTACCGCTTGGAGGATCAGTTGCTCAAATATTTCCCGGAGGAGATTGAAAAGCACAAGGGCTTTATCAAAGGCTTTGAATCTGACCTGGAGGTTTTGGCAGCTCACCCGCACCCGGAGGACGGCTTTGCCGGTATGGAGATTCGTGGAGATCTGCTGACCGATAAGGAGAACGCCGGTGCTGCCCTTTTGGATGCCTGCAAGGAGGTCAAAACCTCCGATCCGGTGCAGATCGGCAGCTACCGGGGCTATGCCATGTCTGTGGAATTTTCCGCTTGGAAACAGGAATATACGCTCCTGCTAAAAGGACAGATGACCCACCGGGCAACCCTTGGTACAGACCCTCGCGGAAATCTTACCCGTATCGACAATGCCCTCGCCCAGATGCCTCAGCGTCTAGAGGCGGCAAAGGCCCAGCTGGATAACCTCTATCAGCAGCAGGCTGCGGCAAAGGAGGAAGTCGGAAAGCCATTCCTTTATGAAGAAGAACTGAGAAGCAAAAACGCCCGTCTGGTGGAGCTGGATACTTTGCTCAACATCGACGGAAAGGGACAGGCACACGCCGAGGCTGTTGTTGCCAAAAGCACACGGCCTTCGGTGCTGGATCATCTGAAACGCCCGGTGCCGCCCCGCAGTACCGACAAGAAACCAAAACAGCATGAGGAGGTGCGATAACATGAATACTAACGATTTGAATACGGCTCTTTATGAAAAGATGGCCGCTGAGCAGGACAAATACAGGGACTGGCTGAAAAGCCAGCCTCCGGAAGAAATCCTGCACCACACTTATGAGTACACCATCCGTGAGGACATCGTGATGGCGATGGAGGAACTGGAGCTGACCAACGCTCAGGTACAGGCGCTTTTGGAATCTCCTTCGCCGCTGGAAGATGTGTACCGCTATTTTGAAAAGCTGGAGACCGGCTATATGGATGTGATCCGGGACAGTATTGAGAACCGTGCCGACGATGTGTGCAGAGCTAAAGAGGAACTGCGAACAACACCGGTCTATCCCCACTCTGCCGCCTATGCGAGAGAACATAGGGAACTGGAGCAGTACCGGGTTTCCAACAATGCAAATCTCCAATGCAAGGAGTCCATTGAAGCGGCGGTGCGGGAACACTTCGACGGAATGTATCTCAGTCACGATGCGGCAAAGGGTGTGATCGAGACCTATGGCATGGAGCGTGTGGCGCTGGTCCTTGCCAACACCGTCCAGCTTCAGGACTGGGATGGGCGTTACTCCCGACGCAATAAGGAATGGGCCAAGACCATTCCCAACGATAATCCCGAAACCGTCCGTTGTGGTTATGTCCTGAACAGCCACCCTGCTGTGCTGGATGGCTTTATTGATCTGGTGCGAGAAGAACAGCAGCGCAGCCGTACTCAGGGAGAAAAGATACAACCGTCCCGCCCCTCTGTACGGGATAAGCTCAAGCAGGAACTGCCTGCCCATAAGCCTGCCGCCCCGAAGAAACGGGAGCCAGAACGATAACCATGGCAAAGCGTAAGCGGGATGTTCCGGTTTTGTTTTGGGTGTCCGCAGAGGAACTGGAGCTGATCCATCAAAAGATGCAGCAATACGGGACAGAAAATTTGAGTGCTTATCTGCGAAAAATGGCACTGGATGGGTATGTGGTCAAACTGGATCTGCCGGAGCTGAAAGAGCTGGTCTCCCTAATGCGCCGAAGCAGCAACAACTTGAATCAGCTGACCCGCAAAGTGCATGAGACGGGGCGGGTTTATGATGCTGACTTGGAGGATATATCCCAGCGGCAGGAACAGTTATGGGAAGGTGTGAGGGAAATTCTTACCCAGCTTTCTAAACTTTCATAACAGGGATAGATACTCCGTTTGCGGAGGGAGGAACGGCGTTTCTTCGCCGCACCTCCCTCCGCTTTTTCTTTTTGCTGGTATCCTTGTCTTTTGCCTGTCCGTACCGGATAATATGAATAGAATAAGAAGTGTAGCAAAGGAGTGGAAAACAGATGCTGACCTTTGAAAAAGTGTTGGAGATTTTTGCGGACTACCTGGCCGCAGACGAGACCATCGAAGTTTATATCAGCCGTCACGGATGTGTAAGAGTTGAATTTGACCAAGATTTTCACTATTGCTCTGGCGAGGTGTGCCATACTCCCAAGGAACTGCTCGACCTCTTAGCCGATGATTACCGGACTTATCTGGAGATTGAACTGACCAAAGGAAAACGGGAAGTGACGGAAGATGATGAGAGAGAAGCGGATGCCCTATGCAAACAGTATCTGGAGCGTTGGAAGGAGGAACAGAAAGGAAGATTTTGAAATGCCTGCTGATGATCGTAACTGCACCGGTCATTTTGGTGTTGACGCTTTTTGTCTGGCTCTGCACGGGGCTGATCTACATATCCGGTTTGGTGCTTGGTCTACTAAGCACGGTAATTGCTCTGCTTGGCGTGGCTGTGCTGATTACCTATTCCCCGCAGAATGGTGTGATTTTGCTGGTTATGGCATTTTTGATTAGCCCGATGGGGCTGCCGCTGGCTGCGATCTGGCTGCTGGGAAAGGTGCAGAGTTTGAAATTTGCGATACAGGATTGGGTGTATGGGTAAATGATGTGAATATAATTTGGAATGAAAAAGAAGCAGGACAATGGGAGATGAGACCCAATGCCCTGCTTCTCTGTTTATTCGGAACGAACTGTAATATATTTTTGATTGCGACTTTTAGGTTTATCGGGAATCGTCATTTCTAATTGCCCGGATTCTAAAAGCGGATTGATATGCTTCAAAGTGAAGTTTCTTAAATCTTTGAAGCCGCAAAATACTGCAAGCTCTTTCTTGGATTTTGGTGTTGTGCAAAAAGCCAAAATCTGTTTGGACACCGTTGATAGTTCAATATCTTGGTGGGTAACTTGGTGGATAACTTGGTGGGTGTCATCCTCTAAGTTGTAGTTTACATTTTTCAAGATGACTCTGAAATCTGTCGCTGTTGAGGAAAATTCGGGCTTATATGCCTCTGTGTATCCAGGCAGCTTTTCAGTTTCACTGACGATTTTGCGCAGACCACTTCCACGGCGTTCCATGTACTTCATGCGGTGGAACAGGTCAGCGATCACAGGGTTTCGTCGCATCGAACGAATACTGTAAATATCGTATTCCTGAATTGAGCCGCCGCCAAACATACCGCCCGGAGATGTGATTTCCACCCGATCATCAAACATATCAATGTGGACTTCGCTGCCAAGCACAATATAATCACGATGGATGAGAGCGTTGACAAGAGCCTCTGTTACAGCTCGTTCAGCATAATCCGGCTTGTCTACCCGATACTGAGCTTCTTTGACAAAACGGACTTTGGAATTATTGCGAATAAATTCACTGCCGCTTTTCAGTAAATAAATCAAATTCCCCTCGTATTCCTTATCGTCCAGCGCATCATCAAAGATAGAGCCTTTTTCCAAGCCATTCCACCGGGTACAGAACATACGGGAGTTATAAACTGTGTGCTGATCGGTCATGAGCTTTCCGGCATTGGTCAGGAACCCATTTTTGTCAGCCAAACCGAATGAGACATAATCGGATGGCTCGAAGCGGAGGCCGGTTCGTTCCAGATAGGTTGCCTCCAGGAGTGTGAAGCTGTAATCCTTTTTCACAGCTTCTGTTGTTAAGGTGTCAAAGGATTGATTGGTTCCCTTTAAGATCAGTTCATTCACAATGTAATCCGGTGCAATTACGCTTTCATTTCCAACACGGATGTATGCTTCCATTACTCCGTCTGCCTTGTAATAGTATGGGGTGCTGCGGCCAGGAGAAACCTCCAGAGCCAACAGGTTTTTACCATCTTCCTGCAATGGCTTTAAGATAAACTGCGGTAATGGTGTGATACGTTCTTTGATTAAGCGGCTGATCGCTTCAGCATCCTTTTGAACATCGGACAAGCCGATAGGCTCCCGGTCATCAGAGACTCCGAAAAACAGAGTGCCGCCGATCCCATTGGAAAAGGCACTGACACTTTTTAACCAGCTTTTTGGCTTTTTTGTTTCGAGAGCAACTTTGAAATCACATTCCGTTGCTTCGGCAATGAGCTGTTCTATCATAAAATCCCTCCTTTGAGGTTGTAGAATGTTCTTTTTTATTATACCCAGCGGAGAAAGTTATTGCAACGATAGAAGCAAAGAGTTCAGCGAAAAAATATTTATGAGAGGAGGGCCTTCTATTATGGCAACTACAAGAATCATGCCGCTTCATGTTGGCAAGGGTCGCACAGAAAGTCGGGCAATCAGTGACATCATCGACTATGTAGCAAATCCACAGAAAACAGATAACGGCAAGCTCATTACCGGCTATGCGTGTGACAGCCGGACTGCGGATGCAGAGTTCCTTCTGGCGAAGCGGCAGTATATCGCCGCCACCGGGCGGGTGCGCGGGGCGGACGATGTGATCGCTTACCATGTGCGCCAGTCATTCAAACCCGGTGAAATCACGCCGGAAGAAGCCAACCGTCTGGGTGTAGAATTTGCCAAGCGGTTTACCAAGGGCAATCATGCCTTTGTGGTCTGCACCCACATAGACAAGTCGCACATTCATAATCACATTATCTGGTCATCGGTCAGCTTAGAATATGACCGGAAATTCCGAAACTTTTGGGGCAGCACCAAGGCGGTTCGCCGGTTAAGTGATACCATCTGCATTGAAAACGGACTGTCCATTGTAGAGAATCCGAAACTTCACGGAAAAAGCTATAACAAGTGGTTGGGAGATCAGGCAAAGCCCTCTCACCGAGAGCTGCTTCGTGTGGCAATTGACAACGCATTATCACAAAGTCCTGCTGACTTTGAAGAACTGCTGAAACTGTTGCAAGAGTATGGTTGTGAAGTCTCAAAGCGCGGAAAATCGTATCGACTGAAGCTCTCTGGTTGGGAGAAAGCCGCCCGCATGGACAGTCTGGGCGAAGGATATGGATTGGAAGATTTGCGGGCAGTTCTCTTAGGGAAGAAAGCACATACCCCGCGAAAGAAAACAGTCAGACAGGCAGAGCCGCCGAAGGTCAATCTGCTGGTGGACATTCAGGCAAAATTGCAGGCTGGAAAAGGCGCTGGCTATGCTCGATGGGCTAAGGTGTTCAACCTCAAGCAGATGGCGCAGACCATGAATTACCTGTCAGAGCACAACCTGCTGGAGTATGCGGTTTTGGAAGAAAAGGCTGCGGCTGCCACGGCACATCACAATGAGCTTTCGGCGCAGATCAAAGCGGCTGAAAAGCGCATGGCAGAGATCGCTGTTCTGCGTACTCACATCGTAAATTATGCCAAGACCCGTGAGGTCTATGTGGCATACCGCAAGGCGGGTTACTCTAAGAAATTCAGGGAAGAACATGAGAAAGAAATTCTGCTCCACCAGGCTGCTAAGAATGCCTTTGATGAGATGGGCGTCAAGAAGCTGCCCAAGGTCAAAGAGTTGCAGACAGAGTATGCGAAATTGCTGGAAGAAAAGAAAAAGACCTATGCCGAGTACCGGCGTTCCCGTGAAGAAATGCGAGAGCTTTTAACGGCAAAGGCCAATGTGGATCGGGTCCTGAAAATGGAGGTAGAACAGGATGTTGAAAAAGAAAAAGACCACGGCCAGCGGTAAGCTGGTCCTGGTCAAAAGCGTTCGCAGAACGCGCAGCCACAGAATGAAATTCTGTGTTCAAAGGGGCTTGGGGGCGCTGCCCTCAACAAGCAAGCAGAGAGGAAAATCACGGAGGGATTTTCTTCTCTGCGGGCCTGTGTGTATTAACACAGGCATTGCTTGCCTCTTTCCCGCAGAAATAAAATAAGCCAGTGACGAAACCTTCAAATTTCGCTCACTGGCCTACTTTGCTTCAAGTTTCTTGGCGAGTTCCTTTAGTTCCTCTGCAAATCCACGAGTGTGGTGCAACAATGTTTCACGCATCTCTGGCGGACAGTTCATGTAAAGTAGCTTCATCTCATTTTGTCCTGCTTCGTCCGGCGAGAGATCCGGGTACATAAGCGAGTCTAGTGAAAGATGAACCACCTTTGCCAATGCTTTCAAGATCAGATAGGAAGGATTTCTCCTGGCTTTCTCTATATCGGCAATCTGTTTGGTAGAAACATGGGATTCATCTGCCAGCTGTTCCTGCGTCAGATTTTTTTCTTTTCGTGCTGCTCGGAGCGCATCGCCCAAGGCGGTCAAATCATCAATCGGCATTATCGTTCACCTCAATAATATTGTATCGTTCCGGTTTGATTTGAGGAATAACCTTATCATTCCGGTCTGCCAGTACGATTATACCGATTTTTATTCTAACAGCATGGTTATAGGCTTGTTTTCTTCGAGCAATAGAAATATAATAGAATAGATTGCAGGAGGTACAGAGATGGATTATATGACTCTAAAAGAAACAAGCGAAAAATGGGGCGTTTCTGTCCGACAGATAAACTATTATTGCGCCGGTGGTCGTATTCCCGGCGCTGTAAAAATGGCCGGTGTCTGGCTGCTCCCCAAGGACGCCGAAAAGCCAGTAGATATGAGAACAAAACAAGGAAAGGGTAAAATATGAAAAATATACTGTTAATTGAAGATGAAGAAAATCTTAACCGTGGTATAAGCCTCAAACTCAAGAAGGAGGGTTATGCAGTTTTTTCTGCGGCTTGCGTTTCTGAAGGATTGAAACTATTTCAAGATAATACGATTGATCTTGTGATTTGCGATATAGGCTTACCAGACGGTAGTGGATTAGATTTATGTGCTAATATTCGACAGCGAAGTGATGTGCTATTTTTGTTTCTCACGGCTCTTGATACAGAAGTCGATGTGATAACAGGATACGAAATGGGAGCTGATGATTATGTGACAAAGCCGTTTAGTATGTCTGTTCTTGTCTCAAAAATAAGTGCCATGCTGAAACGAACAGAAAAGGCTGTTTCTAATATTGTGCAAACAGGCAAATTGACATTTTATATAGATGAAAAGCGTGTTGTGAAAGGTGATAATGCAATTTCAATTACACCGACAGACTGGAAACTATTGATGGCTTTTATTGAGCATCCCCACCATATTCTTTCAAGAAAACAACTTCTGGAACGTTTATGGGATTCCAATACGGATTATGTTGATGAAAATGCTGTTGCTGTTAATATTCGTCGCCTTAGAGAAAAGATTGAGCCTGATCCATCTAATCCTGTCTACATCAAGAATGTACGGGGCTTGGGGTACGTCTGGGAAATGGAGTGTGAAAGGCAATGACATTAAATAACAGGACTTTCACACTACTAAAAATTGTATTGCTTATTATAATTAGCATATTTATAGCAGAAATTATTGTGTTACCTAAAATTGAACATGATATGTTGCAAGAAGCAGGTAGACAGGAATTGGTAACCGTACAACAAATATGTGGCGCGGTACTTGAAAATTATCCTGATGTAGAGCAGGATTTCATTCTGGGATTGCGTCAGCCTACAAACTCTTTGCAGGAAAAAGGCGAACAGATTTTGAAGCAATACGGATATGACGAAGAACATTTATTGGCAGACAACACGCTGTATGCCGCTTACATGATTGCATGGAGAAATTGGACAGGATTTTTTCTGGTTACCACATTTTTACTTCTTGCGGCCGCACTTCTCTATTTTTACAGCACTATCCGTAGTAGCAATAAAGAAATATTGCTGATATTGGAACAATATTTGTCAGAGGATTTTTCTTTTGCCTATGGAACAGAGAGAATCGTAAAAGGCCGTATTCACTTTATGAGCAATCAAATTGGTGATCGCTTAAAGCAACTCGGACATCAGATTGTAACGAAAAACACCCGGATTACTGAGGAAAAAGAAAGCACAAAAGCACTTGTGACTGATATTTCTCACCAGTTAAAAACACCAATGGCTGCATTGAAAACCTGCTTCTATATGTATTTGGATGCCTCTGATGCGGATGAAAAGACCGAATTTCTAAAACGAAGTGAAACGCAGTTGGAAAAACTGGAACAGTTAATTGCAAGCCTTATGAATATTTCACGGTTGGAAACAGCCATGATTTCTTTGACTAAGGAATCCATTTTGTTAAGTGATCTATTGGTGGATGCTGTAAATGGTGTATACGAAAAAGCAAGGAGAAAAAGCATCGAAATTTCCGTGCAGGAAACAGAAAATATTACATTACATTTAGACAAGCATTGGACAAGCGAAGCAGTCATAAATGTTTTGGATAATGCGGTAAAGTATAGTCCTCGAAATAGCCACATCACGATTTCTATTGAAAAACAACACTTTTATACACTCGTGAAAATTAAGGATGAAGGGATTGGTATTCCACAGAATGAATACAATAAAATTTTTCAGCGGTTCTATCGTTCCAATCATTCTTATGTAAAGCAAACGGAAGGCAGCGGTGTTGGGTTATATCTGACACGAATGATTTTAGAACGACAGGGAGGTTTGATCCGTGTCGAATCTGTTCCGGAAAAAGGAAGTACATTTATTCTACAATTTAGGAACTGATAAGAGGCCGGAGAAATTCCGGCCTTTTGTTATTCAACGGTAAGCTATTCTGTAAGGTTCCCGTAATACTTCTTTGATACAATAATCATAGTTAAGGTACGGGAGGAAAAGATGGATATATCGTCACTAAATAATTACTTTGAATTGTATGGAGGAATGGCTATCTTCATTGTTGTACTACTGGAATATATGAATCTTCCCGGATTCCCAGCAGGGATTATTATGCCGCTTGCAGGAATCTATGCAGCACACGGGGGGATAAGTCTCCTTGCAGCTATTGCTATTTCTGTTTTAGCAGGAGAAGTTGGGAGCTGGATATTGTATTTTCTGGGAATGTACGGTGGGAATGCTTTTCTCAAAATATACTTAAAAAGGTTTCCCAAACACAAACCTGCGTTTGAACGCACGTTTGATTTAATCCGACGCAAGGGTTTTTATGGAATTTTCATCAGTAAGCTAATTCCGATGGTTAGAACATTGATTTCTATACCAGCAGGCGTATTAAAAATGGAGTTTATAAAATACTCGATTGCTTCATTTTTGGGGGTAACACTTTGGAATACCCTATTCGTGGGCGCTGGCTATATTATTGGAGAACCTATACTGAAAATAATCACAAGGGGGTGAGAAAATGCGGATTGCTATGATGACAAATAACTACAAACCATTTGTTGGCGGTGTTCCAATTTCGATTGAGCGGCTTGCTGATAGTCTGAGGGATTTAGGGCATTCGGTATACGTCTTTGCCCCGGATTATAAATCTCCGGTGGATGATGATGAATATACGTTTCGCTTTCCAACAATGAAACACAAGATCGCCGGAGCGATTCCTATTCCCAATTTGATTTATGGCTATGTGAAGAATGCTATTTCAACACTTGATATTGATTTGATTCATGTTCATCATCCCGTTATGATCGGAAATGTGGCAACACGGATTGGAAAGGAATTTCATATCCCCGTAGTGTTTACATACCACACAAGATATGAACAATATCTGCATTATTTGACGCCCTTTGGTTATTTACAAAATAAGGCAAATCAGGGAAATCTATTGGGGGAATCCATCCTTGATTTTGCACAGCGGCAAGTCATACAACGCTATTTGAATCGCTTCCTTGAAAAATGTGATATGGTTTTTGCACCAACAGAATCTATACAAAATTATTTGAAACCATTCCACATAGATACACCGATCAGCATTGCACCTACGGGACTGCCTCCGGCTTGCTTTGAAAATCATATCGAGGCAACTGCCATCCGGAAAAAGTATTTGCAGAAGAAACAGTATTTGTTCTGTACGGTTTCGAGATTAGCGAAAGAAAAAAATCTTTCTTTCCTACTACGAGGTGTTTCTGCTGTGAAAAAGCAGTTAGGAGATGTTTTTAATGTGCTTATTTTGGGAGATGGGCCAGAGAAAGAAAATTTAATAGCCCTGTCTCAAACTCTAAAAATTGAAGAAAATGTATTTTTCATTGGAGAAGTATCAAATCATAAAATTTCAGCATATCATCAGGCGTGTGATTTGTTTCTGTTTTCATCAAAATCTGAGACACAGGGAATTGTGCTTTTAGAGGCAATGGCAGCGTATCTACCAGTCTTTGCTATTCGTGCAACCGGAGTATCAGATGTTGTTGTTAATGGAGAAAATGGTGTATTGTCGTCAGATTCCATAACTGAATGGGCGGACAACTTGATTTCAATTTTGAAAAATCCTGCTGTACTTATAAAAATGAGAAGTTCCGCTCGTACCACTGCCCTTTTATATGATGAAAAGAGTATCGCCAACCAGATTTTAGAGAGTTACGCATACTTGAAAAAGAGCTATGAGGCAGAACATTGGCTGATGATGCACTTAAACAGAACAAGTTACCCCGTATTGGCAAAGGAGTATTAAGATGGATATTATTCTTGAAACAAAAGACCTGACCAAAACGTATAAGGCAGGCGGTAATCATATTAACGCAGTAGACCATACCTCTATTTGTGTTGAGAGAGGCGATTTTGTAACTATCGTAGGTAAGTCTGGATCGGGAAAAAGTACGTTGCTTCATCTAATCGGAGGACTGGATTATCCCACTTCTGGCGAAGTCTGGATTGATAATGAGTGTATAACCAATATGAATGAAGAAGATTTATCCGCATTTCGCAGGAGAAAAATCGGCTTCATTTTTCAGGCATTTAATCTTGTTCCCTCTTTGAATGTCTGGGAGAACATTATTTTGCCTATCGGATTAGATGATAGAAAGCCGGATATGGTTTATCTGAAAGAAATTATTGAATTACTTGGATTGAGCGAGAAACTGAATAATCTTCCTAACACATTGTCTGGGGGTCAGCAACAGAGAGTAGCGATTGCCAGAGCATTGGCGACGAAGCCTGCCATTGTATTGGCAGATGAGCCGACTGGAAATCTTGATTCTAAGACAAGTGATGAAGTAATGGCACTTTTGAAAACATCTGCTATGAAGTATGAGCAGACGCTCATTGTAATTACTCATAATGAAGATATTGCACAAATGGGAAATCGAAAACTGGTAATTACAGATGGTAAGGTGGTGGAACAATGAAAACAATTTATCATTTGGCTATCAGCCGATTGAAATATAATAAAGGAAGATCCATTCTTACCATAGTTGCGATTGCTCTTATGACAACACTGCTCATGTCTATTGGTAGCTCTGCACTTACGGTTATTCGACATCAGCAGTTAGAGATAAAAGAAAGTGCTCGAAATTATCATGCGGTTTTCAAAGGCAGTACTGCAGATCAGGTATTTATTCTTGAAAATCACGCGGATGTAGAATCGCTTTCTACAAGGGAAAGTGTAGCGTCCATAGAACTGCCGAAATTAAATGCTGTTCTTAATTTTGATTCCACAAAAAAAGGTTCTATTGACCAAATTCAGTTAGCCAATGGAAAGATGCCTGTGGAAGCGGATGAAATTGCAGGGCCTCCTGCGCTCTTTGAAAGATTAGACGTTGTACCAGAAATCGGCCAGAAGTTTCAGATTCCATTACGCATTCAGGGAGGCAAAGTGGAGAACTACGACTTCACAATTACTGGTATTTTAGAGCAGACAGACATTTCAAAGCTGAATGTGAATGAAACACGTCTTGTCTATGGGGCTTTTGTATCTGAAAAATTTGTTGAACAACATATTGCCCCAGAGGATAGAACTTATACAGCTTATATACGGATTGTAAACGAAAATAAACATTCAAAAGATGAAATTGAGACAATTATATCTGAGATTGCAGAGGACGTAGGACTGAACAAGTCAGACATTTCTTTTAATGAACAATACCTGACATATATGACCAACCCCGGAACACAAGAACGAAATGTTATGATCGGGCTTGGACTGTTGGTAGTATTTCTTGGTGGCATGGTAATTTACAGCATTTATTATGTTTCTGTCATTTCCAATATACAAGAGATGGGGAAACTAAAGGCTCTTGGTGCTACCAAAAAACATATTCGCCGCTTGCTATTTACAGAAAGCCTTGCACAGTCTTTCGTCGGAATTCCCTGTGGAATCTTACTTGGATACCTCGCAACCGTATTCTTGTTCAGAATGGTTATTCTTTCCGGTTCTACCTTTGGGGATACATTCTGGCACTGGCAGGCTGCTATTTGTGTTATCGTGGTTGTTTTGCTTACAGTTGGGGTTTCTATCCGAAAACCGTTAAAAATGGCGTCAGGGATTTCTCCTGTGGAAGCAATGCGGTATCAAGAACCGACAGGAAAACAAAAAAGGAAAAAATCCTTTAAAACACTTTCCGTATCAAAGCTAAGTTATGCAAATCTACAAAGAAATAAGCGAAGAACTGCGGTCACGATACTTGCACTGGGCTGTTCCGGCATTTTGTTTTTAGTAGTAGCCAATATTGCAAACAATATAACTGCGGAAAATTATGCAAGAATGCTGATGCCAAAAGGCGATTTTGAAATTAGCCTTAATTATGCTGAGGACGATCGAGAGTACCCGGAGAATAATCTAAATATAATTCAGCTTCAAAATCCCTTGAACGATGATCTGAAAACGCAAATCATGTCTTTAGATGGTGTTGAAAGCATTGATGAAAAGCACACGGTTCTGGCAGAAGCTGAAAATGTGGTATTGGAAACACAGCGAACTGAGGTTGGAGGAATCAGCGAAAACGATCTGTTATCCCTAAATAAATCGCTAAAAAGAGGAACCTTGGATTATGATGAATTGGTTCATTCTAACGGCATTATTTTTACATGGGACAATTTGTTTGAGCAATATGGTTTTGAAATTGGAGATACAATACAGCTTACACTTTATGATGGAAACAAGAAAATTCCTTTTACGGGTACTCTCATGGCAAGTACCAACAGCAGTGATGATACCTTTTTGATTGCCGATGAGGTTTTACAGCAACTAATTACGGAGACAAATCCTGCGAGTGCCATTTACATTACTGTTCAGCCAGAAAAATTTGAAAGTGTAAAGGCACAAATTGATACACTGCAACAGGAAAATACGAGGTTCATGTTCAAATCCTATGACGAAGAACTTGGAATCGCAAAGCAGCTAATCCGCACGATACAATACACAATTTACGGATTACTGATAGTCATTGGAATCATTGGTTACATCAGCCTTATCAATACAATGATTACGAGTATTTTAGTTCGCAAAAAGGAATTGGGAATTTTGCAAGCAATCGGTTTGTCTGATAAGCAACTACGTCAAATGATACATCGGGAAGGACTGTTCTTTACTTTTGGAACATTAGCACTGTCACTAACCATCGGAAATGGGCTGGGGTATTTATTGGTACGCATTATTATAAACACCCAAATTCTAACGATTAGTCAATACGAATATCCGATTACCCAAACGCTTGTTTTGATAGTTGCAGTAGTCATCGGACAAATTGCAATTACTGTATTTGTAAATCGCTATATTCATAAACAATCGTTAGTCGAAAGAATGCGTGACTAACAGAATACAAGAAAGTGAAAACAGATGCGAAAGATACTTTTGGTTGACAATGATATAACTTTTATATGGGGATTGAAAAAATATTTACAGCGGCGGGGCTATGCGGTAGAAACTGCGGCTACTCTGGCTGAAGCACGGGAAATGATAAAGCAAGAAGCTCCGCTGCTGATCTGTTCAGACCTCTGCTTGCCGGACGGTTCTGGTCTGGAACTACTAGCTGAAGTACGTACCTGTAACAAAGATACTCCTTTTATCATTGCGTCTTGTTATGAAAAAGACGACTATGAGCAGGAAGCACTCCAGCATGGTGTCACAATCTGTATGGATAAAATTAAATCTGCATTATTGAAAGATAAGCTGGTGGAATATGCCTACAAGGAGCTATCAGAAGAACAACCACCAACCTTTCATAAGCTGTTATATCTCCATACGGATAATAGCAAAGCGGAAGTTCTGCGGGCGGCTATGCTGCAAAAGGGATTTAATCTTATACTGGTAAATTCCCTGCGTGAAGCAAAGCACAGGCTACTTGAAGATAAAGAAATAGAACTGATACTGTGTGATCTCTCGCTGCCGGACGGTACAGCCCTTGAGCTTTTTCATGACATACGACGTATATCTGAAAAATTTAAGGTAAATAACCCGCCCATTAAGTTGCTACCATTCTTTATTCTTACGGCAAGCACTGACCTTGCCACGGAATATCAATACCGGCACGAGGGTGTCAGCGACTATATCACGGCCCCGGTTAATATCCCGGAACTGATTCGGCGGATTCTGTTTTTTGTGGAATAGCTATCTTTCTCTCTATGTAATCAACATAATCAACTGCCGGGCGACGACCAAGAAAAAAAGCCGTCGTACAGCAGCCCTTTTGACACGCCCATACGACCAGCGGCGGCTTTGAACAATCAAGGCCGCCGCTTTTCTTTTCCCGGCGCAGGATCGGCGGCCCACGGAGGGAGCCGCCATGAGAGTAGCAATATGTAGTTCATCAAAAAAAGCCTTGCTCACACCTCATCCCCTTACGCTCCTCCACCGGCATTATCCTGCTGGTTAATCGGTAATCATAGAACATGGAATCAGTGTGACGCCAGTTTCCCACTTTGGGAGACTGGCGTTTTTGCTTGTTGTTTTTTGTGGAATTGCCCCGAATTATGCCGGTGCCGTTCTCCGCCCCATTTCGGCTCACTCGTAACTGGACCCGTGAACCGAAATGGAGGTACATAATGAAGAAAGTCAATCTCCGGGATCTGTATCCCGATGTTTATAAAACAGATCACTTTGTAGAAGTAACCGAAGATGTGCTGGAGACGATCAGAGACTCTGAGCGTGCAGAAGCTGCCTATGACCGAAGGATGTATCGTTATAAGGCGCATTACTCTCTGGACTGCGACAATGGCATTGAAAATGCGATCCTGATGAAGCCCCAGACGCCGGAAATGCTCCTGGAGGAAAAGCAGCTGCGGGAGAAACTCTATGCCGCAGTAATGGCTCTGCCGGAGAAACAAGCCAAGCGGATCTATGCCAGGTATTATCTGGGCATGAGAGTAGGAGAGATAGCCGCAGCAGAGGGTGTAGACCCAAGCCGTGTCCGTGACAGCATTCGGCGAGGGCTGAAACAGCTGGCAAAATATTTTTGATAAAATTTCGTTTGGTGCGCTCGTTTTTTGCTCTTTTTGTCAGAGTTAATAAGAAGGACAAGTTTTCCCCCTTCAACAGCACTTTGACAATTTCATAGACAGCATAACAGGTACATAACCCGTGTACGAGCGAGTGTGGAACGCCGCGAAGATAGAGCAGTCAGGGAGGTGATGAACAAAGCTGCTTTGGAGCGATCTACGATTCCACAAAACGGATGGTGGCAGATTCGGCGCGATGACTGCATGGGGGCTTAAAGATACTTCCTCACGGCCCGCCAAAGACTTGGGGGGAACCCTGCGGCACACGATACGAACGATGCTGCGGAGTTATGACAGCTGCGCCAGCGGAGACCTGTTGTGTTCCCATCGTCAGGGGGCGTGGCAAATATGACGAGTAATCCGAACAGAATAACAGTAGCCGCACCAGGTTTTTATCCGGAGATTTCTTTCAGACTGGTGCGGCTGTTTAAGTATTAAGATATTAAGGAGGCGAGAGTGATGTTTGAAAAATTCCATCGAGGCGACATATATTCGGCTGATTTAAGCCCTGGTATCGGCTCTGAACAAAGTGGCTCTCGTCCTGTACTCATTCTTCAAAACAATGTGGGAAATTGTTTCAGTCCTACGATTATTATTGCAGCAATCACCAGTGTAAGCAAAAAAAGCAGAAAGTTCCCCACGCATTACCACTTAAATGACAGATGCGGTTTGGTGAAACCATCTGTTGTTATGCTGGAACAGATCAGAACAATCGACAAGTCGAGGTTAAAAAACTATATTGGTCATCTAAACAAGGATGACATGGAAAACATAAACAAGACGCTCTTGTGCAGTCTGGGGATTACATAAAAGTGCCGAAAGGCCGTATCATTTTCAGGCTGTGCAAGTAGAGTTATAATTTCGTTAGGAATTGCGGAGGTGATTCTGAATGGAGAATATCCAGAATAAAAGCGCATTGATTCCTTCAGATGAAATCCGGTCAGAAGAACTTCTGGCGGAACAAAAATTTGAAGCGTTTATCACTTCGCTGGCACATATCATCGAGAAATATGGTATGAGAGTGCTGGGCGAGGTTGACGGAGCTGCGTGAGAATCGCAGCTTTACATAGGATATTTTCCAAAAGTAAATTTTGGAGGTATGAATTATGAACCGATATGGAAAACGCTGTGTTTTGTATCCGAGGGTCAGCACAGAGATGCAAGTGGACGGATACAGCCTGGAAGGTCAAAAAAATATGCTGACACGATTTGCGGATCGTGAGGAAATGATCGTTGTTGATACTTATGAAGATGCCGGTAAATCCGGTAAATCCATTGAGGGACGGCCTGCCTTTCAAAAAATGCTCAGAGATATTGAGGATGGCTTGGACATTGACTATATTTTAGTGTATAAGCTGTCACGGTTTGGCCGTAATGCAGCGGATATACTTAACTCTTTGGAGTTGGTTCAATCTTATGGTGTAAATCTGATTTGCATAGAAGAAGGGATTGATTCCTCTCAGACAAGCGGAAAACTTTTGATTTCTGTACTATCTGCTGTGGCTGAGATTGAGCGTGAGAATATTATCGAGCAGACGATGAACGGGCGGCGCGAAAAGGCACGGCAAGGTGGATGGAATGGTGGCTTTGCTCCATACGGATATACACTGGAAGATAACAAGCTGATGATTGAAGAAACAGAGGCTGTGGCAATACGGAAGATTTTTGAATTATATACTTCATCGGAAATCGGTTTGGGTGGTATTGCGAATCAGTTGAACTTACAAGGTATACGGAAAATTCCGAGGCAGAATGGCACATTAGAGGATTGGACAGGACATTTTATTAAACTGATATTGGATAACCCGGTTTATTGCGGTAAAATTGCCTATGGACGGAGAACGAAGGAAAAAGTCAAAGGCACAAAAAACGATTACCAGATGAAAAGAAATGACGATTACATTCTGACAGAGGGACAGCATAAAGGAATCGTTAGTGAGGAGGTATGGGAAAAGGCTCATGCCAAGCGCCTTAGAACCGGAGTAAAGCAACCGTCAAAAATTGGGCGGGATCGAGTTCATTTGTTATCCGGTCTGCTGAAATGCCCGGTTTGTGGAAGTCCCATGTATACGAATAAACACGCATGGACAAATAAAGATGGCACTTACAAAGAAATTTACTATTATGTATGTAGTCGGAATAGGATGGTCCGGGGTAAGCATTGTGAATATAAGGCAATGCTGAAAAAGACCGATATTGAACCGATGGTCATTGAGGCAATTCGTGAGATCGTAAGAAATGAGGAATATGCCCAAGCCATTAAAAAACGGATTGGCGTTCAGATTGACACGAAAGCAGTGGATAAAGAACTGGAGGGCTATCAGGCAAAGCTGAAGGAAGTTGATCTGAATAAGACAAGATTGGAACGGGAAATTGACAGTCTCCCTGCTGATGCAAAATACCGGGAACGAAAGCTCCATGATATGACCTTGCGGTTAGATTCCCTATATGATGTCATTGTTGAGCTGGAGGAAAAAATCGAAGATGCCAGACTTCGGCGAGATGCAATTAAGCAGCAGGCAATTACTCTTGAGAATATTTACAAAATCATGGTGAATTTCGACTGCGTTTATAATATAATAAATGACGAAGAAAAGAGAAATGTGGTCACAGCCTTGATTAAGGAAATTGAAATTTACAGGAATGACGAGTCTGAATATCCGCTAAAGCGGATTGGTCTGAATTTTCCGGTGTTCAAGGATGGCGGGGAAGTTACGGAGCTTTTGTGGGACAAAGGGAATACCGTTGAAACCTTCGGTATGATCGGTGAGAAATCCCTGATAAACAATGGATTTGTCACATTGTAATCACCGTAGAAAAACTGTTCTGAGAAGAAATCCCGGAATGGGATACACCTTCCCTCCGGCTGCATGCTGAGCTCGTGCATTCGGACATGGTCTATGTCGCGTGTCACACAGGTGGGAGTGTTATCGCCTGCCTCAAACTGAAAATATTGCGGCCAGAATTCCTCCACATAGGCGGCGTCCATCATGAGATGGGCAAGTATGCCAAGGTCGGCAGGTGTCATAGCTTCCACTGGATATTCTGACAATATGTGATCGATGTCCGGATATTTTGTTATGAGATCGTTCTGCCATTCCGGCCTGAAATGTGTCAGGGCTTTGTCCATAACCGCATCTGGAAGAACGCAGCCCAGCAGGAAATCATTCAGCAGCTCCGGCTGGGATTCCTTTGAAATATGAAGTTTATCTGCGATGTATCTGCCCTCGCACAGGTGTATTATGTATCCCGGCATTGCAGCCCTCCCATATAGAATATATTTGTCAATTTGTAAAAAAGTGTACCCCCGGAGCCCCCGTAATGTCAATAAAGACAATTTCATACAAACAGTTTACTTGACTTATAATTTGTTAGGCGGTAAAGTCATAGATGGATAAATGGGATATCCATATCAGAGTAAAAGGAGAAACGTGTTGAATAACGATTACAACAAAGAACAAAACGACAAGAATGACGACAACAAGAATAATGGCAACAAAGGCAAAAACAGGAATGTCATGGTTCTGCTTGTCATCTCGGTGATATTGACACTGCTGTGCTGGAGAGCATATGACAAGATCACAAATGGAACGAAAAAAGAGATCCCGTACAGCGGATTTGTGGAGATGCTGGATTCGGGAGAGGTGGACAATGCGGAGATATATGCCAAAAAGATCAGATTTACCTCAAAGGAGTCTGACGGCACTCTGGATAAGAACACCTATGTGACAGTGAGGATAAGCGACGATAAGCTGGCAGACAGACTTAAGACAGCCCATGAGAAGTATGCCACAACATACAAGGGCAAAGACGAGAGCGGTTCAGCCATGGTCGGAACGATACTCTCATATGTAGTCATGATAGCTGCATTCTATCTGTTCCTCTCGTTAGTGACAAGGCGGAGCGGAATGATGGGCTTTGGCAAATCAAACGCCAAGGTATATATGGAGAAGAAGACCGGAGTCACATTTGCAGATGTTGCAGGAGAGGATGAGGCAAAGGAATCCCTGACTGAGATGGTCGACTTCCTTCACAACCCTAAGAAGTATATGGCTATAGGTGCAAAGCTTCCAAAGGGAGCACTGCTGGTCGGCCCTCCGGGAACCGGAAAGACACTTCTGGCAAAGGCTGTTGCCGGAGAGGCAAACGTGCCATTTTTCTCCATGTCGGGATCAAGCTTCGTGGAGATGTACGTGGGAGTCGGAGCATCGAGAGTCAGAGACCTGTTCAAACAGGCATCTGAGATGGCTCCTTGTATAATATTCATAGACGAGATAGATGCCATAGGCCAGAGCAGAGACAGCGTGAGGGGCGGTGATTCGGAGAGAGAACAGACACTGAACCAGCTTCTTGCCGAGATGGATGGATTTGACACATCCAAGGGAATAGTGATACTGGCTGCGACCAACAGGCCGGAGACACTTGACAAGGCACTCCTGAGACCGGGAAGATTTGACAGAAGAGTAATAGTTGAGAAGCCGGATCTTCAGGGTAGAATAGACACGCTGAAGGTACACTCCAGAAATGTCAAGATGGATGAGACTGTGGATCTCCGTGAGCTTGCGCTTGCCACAGCAGGTGCGGTTGGAGCAGATCTCGCCAATATAATAAACGAGGCGGCGCTCACTGCGGTCAGATCCGGAAGGAGCATGGTTTCACAGGCTGATCTGATTGGTGCGGTGGAGCTTGTATTTGCAGGAAAAGAGAAGAAGGGCAAGCTGCTAGGCGACCAGGAGAAGAAGGTCGTTGCATATCATGAAGTTGGACATGCTCTTCTGGTTGCTCTCCAGAAGCACACTGAGCCTGTTCAGAGAATTACAATAGTTCCTAGAACGATGGGTTCTCTGGGATATGTATGGCAGGTGCCTGAGGAAGAGAAGTATATGGAGACCAAGGCTGAGCTTGAGGCGAACATTGTGACGACCCTCGGCGGAAGAGCTGCAGAGGAATTGAAATTCGAGTCAGTGACCACCGGCGCGGCAAATGATATAGAGCAGGCGACCAAGACAGTGAGAGCGATGATAACCATGTATGGAATGTCAGACAAGTTCGGACTCATGCAGCTTGAGACTGTTCAGGGAAAATATCTCGACAGAAATGCAGTGCTCCAGTGTTCAGACAAGACTGCTGCAAAGGTCGATGAGGAGATTAGGAATCAGCTCAAGAAGGCATATGATGAGGCCAAGAAGCTTCTCTCAGAGCACATGAATGCGTTGGATGCCATCGCACAGTATCTGATAGAGAAGGAGTCGATAACAGGCCAGGAGTTCATGGAGATATTCAACAGAGTTGAAAATGCTGAACAAAATGTTGAACAGGAATAAAATTAAAACAATAATAAGATCAAAAAAAGAGAAGCCGGGGCTGGCAAAAAGCTCCGGCTTCTCTTTTTTCTATATCTGCTTTAGATTATATCTGCTGAAGATCGTCCAGGGTCTTGCCGTATGCCGGTAAAAACTCGCACACGAAGTCGTTTACCTCAGGATAAGTCTCAGCCATCTGTGACACGGAATTCATGATCGTACCCATGGCACTGGAGAACTCGGTATTTCCCGATCCTGTCTCCTCCATGCATTTGATCAGGGCGGACAGCTTGTCAGCCGCCTTGACGAGCTTCCAGAGATATACATCGTTCTCGTCGTCGGCATCCTTAAAAAATATCGGTTCATAGGCTGGTCTGAGATCGCCCGGCAACTTGTCAAGAAGTGTGTGGCATGCGATATCTTCCACATCCTTGAAGGCTGTCTTGATATCATCGTTGTAGTATTTCACCGGGGTCGGCATGTCACCGGTGATGATCTCCGATGCATCGTGATAGAGACCTATGAGTGCAGCTCTCTCGGCGTTCAGAGTCTTGCCGTAGCGTACATTGCCGATGGTTGCCAGTGCGTGGGCTATCATGCTCACCTCCAGGCAGTGCTCACACAGATTCTCCTCGCGGTTGTTCCTCATGAGTGCCCATCTGTCAATATATTTCATTCGTGATATAAGTGCAAAAAAGTTGTATTCCATCATAAAATCCTCGTTACTTCTGTTTATCGTTGTGGAAAAAATTATATACCGCAGTGGCTGCAGTCTTGTTCATTCCCTGCGGGATCTCGAGATCAGCAATGCTGGCGGCACGGATCTTGTCTATGTCCTTGAAGTATGCCAGAAGAGCCTTTCTCCTTGCCGGACCGATGCCCTCAATATCGTCCAGAACTGAGTGGATCTGGGATTTGCTTCTGAGACTTCTGTGGTACTCGATTGCAAATCTGTGGGCCTCATCCTGAAGTCTTGTTATCATGTTGAAGGCCTGTGTATTTGCAGGGAAATCTATCTCCTTGTTGTTGTAATAGAGTCCTCTGGTTCTGTGGTGGTCATCCTTTACCATTCCGCATACCGGGATGTTGAGACCAAGCTCGTCAAGAACCTCCAGAGCTATGTTGACCTGACCCCGGCCGCCATCCATCATGAGTACATCAGGGTAGATATTAAACCGCTCGTCTGTGAACCTTCTTGTGAGTACCTCCCTCATGCTTGCGTAGTCATCCGGCCCGTCTATGGTCCTGAGCTTGAACTTTCTGTAGTCATTCTTCTTGGCGCGTCCGTTTTCAAATACCACCATGGATGCCACGGAGTGATAGCCGTTTATATGCGATATATCAAATGCTTCAAGGCGTCTTGCGGATGAAACTCCGATAAGCTGTGCCAGCTCATTTGCCGCACCCTCAGTGCGCTCCTTTTCACGCTTGAGCTTGTCGGCATCCTGGTTCATGACCAGAAAAGCATTGTCCTTTGCCAGCTTGAGAAGCTTCTGCTTGTCTCCCTTCTGGGGAACAATGATGTGTACCTGACTTCCCCGGCGGGCGCTCAGATATTCCTCGATGACCTTGTAGTCCTCAATCTGCTGCTCGATAATGATCTCCTTTGGCAGATATGGAGTGGAAGCGTAGTATTGCTTGAGAAAAGACTCCATGATCGTGCTGTAAGCCTCAGCATTTACGCCGCTCATGTGGTAGTGTTCCCTGCCGATCATCTTGCCGGATCTTATGAAGAATATGGATATGACACACTCATTTCCAAGATCGGTGGCCATGGCGATCACATCCCTGTCGTCTGCGCTTGTGTCACCGACTCTCTGGGTGGACTCAATGTGATGGATGCTCTTTATCAGATCCCTGATCTCGGCGGCCTGTTCAAATTCCATATCCTCGGCCAGCTCCTTCATCTGCTTTTCGAGATCCCTGATCACATGACCGTGGTTGCCGTTCAGAAAGCTTATGGCATCCTGGACATTTTTGTTGTAATCCTCCTTGGAGATATATCCCTGACAGGGCGCCATGCACTGCTTTATCTGGTGATACAGGCAGGGCCTTTCAAGGCCCATATCCCTTGGCAGAACCTTGTTGCAGCTCCTGATGTGATACAGCTTTTTCAGCAGCTCTATGATATCCTTCACCGCTTTGGAATTGGTGTATGGGCCGAAATATTTGGAGTGATCCCGTTTCATCTGATGGCTGTACAGTATGCGCGGGTAATCCTCCTCCACAGTAATGCGGATATAGGGATAACCCTTGTCATCCGTGAGCATGGTGTTGTAATGCGGTCTGTGCTCCTTTATAAGGTTGCACTCTAGAACGAGAGCCTCGATCTCTGAACCGCAGACAATATATTCAAACCATGCAATATGGGATACCATCTTCTGAATCTTCGGGGATTTCTTGTAGCCGGTCTGGAAATACTGATGTACTCTGTTGTACAGATCTATGGCTTTTCCTACATATATAATATGATCCCCCGAATCGTGCATGAGATATACTCCTGGGACATGGGGGAGCTTCTTAAGTTCTTCTTCAAAATCAAACATGTCATTCACCTCAAAAATCTTAGATAAGTATATCACTATACTTACTATCATGTCATTCTTTCCTCAGAAAATTTGAAAAATAAAAAAGGATTTTGAGAAAAAACGGAGAATAATAAAAATGTGTGGTAAGAAATATTGATCATGTGATAGGAGAGATTCTATGACGATACGGGAACAGCAGGAAAAAAGGGAGCACGAAGTGCTCAGCAGATATGCGGCGTTCAGTGATCAGTCCACAGGACGTGACAGACCGGAGGAGCAGTGCGACCTCAGAACGGTCTACCAGAGAGACAGGGACAGGATACTCCACTGCAAGGCGTTCAGGAGACTTAAGCATAAGACTCAGGTATTTCTGTCGCCGGGTGATGATCACTACAGGACCAGACTGACCCATACTCTGGAGGTGTCGCAGATAGCAAGGACGATAGCCAGATCACTCAGGCTTAACGAGGATCTGACGGAGGCGATAGCGCTGGGACATGACCTGGGACATACGCCATTTGGACATGTCGGTGAGCGGACACTTGCGGCCTGCGCGGGCAATAATTTCAGCCACAATGTTCAGAGCGTAAGGGTTGTGGAACGTCTTGAGAACCGTGGTGAGGGACTTAATCTAACCTGGGAGGTCCGGGACGGAATGCTAAACCATAAGACATCATGCACTCCGCATACGCTGGAGGGACAGTGTGTGAGACTGGCGGACAAGATAGCGTACGTCAATCATGATATAGATGATGCGATAAGGGGTAACATATTGAAGGAGGAGGATCTTCCGACCAATATCACCGACATTCTCGGGAAGAATACCCGCACCAGACTGAACTGTCTCATACATGATGTGATAAATACGAGTCAGGACAAGGATTATGTCGGTATGTCGGCGGAGATCGGGGATGCTCTGGGGAAGCTGAGAACATACATGTTCAGATATCTCTACACTAACCCGATAGCCAAGAGCGAGGAGCTCAAGGCCGACAAGATGCTGAGGATATTGTATGAATACTTCATTGAGGACGCCAGCAGGCTGACAAATGAATGTGTTGAGATGATATATATGGGAGAGGATCCCAAGACAGTCGTGTGCGACTACATAGCTGGTATGACAGACAATTATGCGATAGAGACATTTAAGAGTATATATATACCGAAGTCCTGGAAGGTCTGAGCATACCTGACAAACAGGAGGAATCGAATTGTATTATTCGGATGACGTGATAAATGAAGTCTTGTCAAGAAATGATATAGTGGATGTTATCGGAAGCTACGCAAGCCTTAAGAAGAAGGGCGCGAATTACGAGGCATGCTGTCCGTTCCACCATGAGAAGACTCCGTCATTTAAGGTCAACAGGGAAAAACAGATGTATCACTGCTTCGGTTGCGGAGTCGGTGGCAACGTGTTTACATTTGTCATGGAATATGAGAACCTCAATTTCCCGGAGGCTGTGGAGAGACTTGCGGAGAGGGCTGGAGTACAGCTCCCTGAGAAGTCCATGAACGCCCAGGAGAGGTCGAGGGAGCAGTATAAGATAACGCTCAGGGAGATGAACAAGACTGCGGCTGCATATTTTCATTATATATTGAAGCACAGCCAGCATGGTGAGAAGGCTTATGAGTATTTTCACGAGACAAGAGGTCTCTCTGATGAGACGATAAATAAATTTGCGCTTGGATATTCAGATATATACAGGGATGATCTGTACAGGTATCTGAAGAGCAAGGGATATACAGATGATCAGATGAAGGGCTCGGGACTTGTTGAGATCAGCGAGAAGGAAGGTGGTGTGGACAAGTTCTGGAACAGAGCCATGATCCCGATACTGGATATAAACGGCAAGGTCATCGCATTTGGCGGACGAGTCATGGGCGATGGAAAACCGAAATATATAAATACCAGTGATACTGCGGTGTTCGACAAGAGCCATACGCTGTTTGCCATGAACATAGCAAGGCGGAGCAGGAGAAAAGGATTTATATGCTGTGAGGGATATATGGATGTCATCTCCATGCATCAGGCAGGATTTGACAATGCCGTGGCATCCCTTGGAACGGCATTTACATTTGGACATGCTGGGATAATAAAGAGATATGCCGATGAGGTTTATCTGGCGTACGACAGTGACGGCGCAGGCGTGGAGGCGACGAAGAAGGTCATAGCAATTCTCCGGGAGGTCGGAGTCGGCGCAAGGGTCATCAATATGAGACCGTACAAGGATCCCGATGAGTTCATACAGAACCTTGGAAGCGAGGCATTTGAGGAGAGGATAAAGAAAGCTGAGAGCGGAATGATGTTCCTTGCAAGGATATATTCTGAGGAATATGACCAGAGCGATCCGGGTGAGCTGACCAAGTTCCAGAACCAGATAGCGAGGGAACTGGCATATATTGAGGACGACCTGGAGAGAAATAATTATGTCGATGCCATAGCGAGGAAATATGTGATCGACAAGGATGCCCTTGCCGCGAAGGTACATGCCTACGGTGTTGCGGGCACGGCAAAGCCGGAGATAGTGGAGCGGGAGACCCGCAGACTCCAGGAACAGCAGGGCTATGAAGAGTTCCCGGGAGACCAGAGCGCGGGAGCTCCGGGAAGACCTGAGACAAAGGATAATAAGACCGCCAAGCTGCTGCTCACATGGCTTGTGAACCGGCCGGAGCTGTTTGCCAGACTTGACGGCGTGGTGAGTGAGGCGGACTTTGAGCCGGGAATATACCGGACCGTAGCGGACAAGCTGTACTCACAGTACAGGGAGAAGCACAAGGTTGAGCCCGCTGTGGTTGTGAACACATTCCAGGATGTGGAGGAACAGAGACTGGTGGCAGGCATGCTCCAGACAGATCTGGCGATAGACATGACCGAGGAGGAGATTGGCAATGCCATAACCGAGGTCGTGAAAAAGATAAAGCTTGCCAGCATAAAAAAGCAGCTTGAGAGCGAGAATGACATGATGAAGGTTCAGCAGCTCATCAAGGACAGGAAAAAGATAGAAAAGTTTAAAGTTATTTTATAAGAAATAAACAATACATTATGTGGAGGAAAGATATGAGTACAATGGATGCGATCAATTCAAATGAAGACAAGTATATGATCAAGGTGAGTGAGGACGATGCGATCAACGCAAAGTTCAACACAAAGCTTCAGGAATTGCTTGACATAGCTCACAGCAAGAAGAACGTTATAGAGGACACAGAGCTCATCAAGCATTTTAACGATCTCAAGGAGGTTGCCCTTGATCTGGATACCATGCAGAAGATCTTCAATTTCCTTGAAAAGAACGGTGTGGACATACTTCAGATAACAGATGACGATGAGGAGGAGCCAACACTTGACGAGGACGTGATCGCTGAGGGCGAGGATGTTGAGAAGATAGATTTCACAGATACAGGTGATATATCAAGCACAACACAGGATCCTGTCAAGATGTACCTGAAGGATATAGGAAAGGTGCCTCTGCTCAGCGCGGAGGAGGAGATAGAGCTTGCCAAGAGAATGGAGGCAGGCGATGAGATGGCAAAGAAGAAGCTTGCTGAGTCCAACCTCAGACTTGTTGTAAGTATAGCCAAGAGATATGTTGGACGTGGAATGTTATTCCTCGATCTAATACAGGAGGGTAACCTCGGTCTGCTCAAGGCCGTGGAGAAGTTTGATTACAGAAAGGGTTACAAGTTCTCAACATATGCGACATGGTGGATCAGACAGGCCATCACAAGGGCCATCGCAGATCAGGCGAGAACCATAAGAATCCCGGTTCATATGGTTGAGACCATCAACAAGGTTACCAGAGTGAGCAGAGATCTGCTTCAGAAGCTCGGCAGAGAGCCGCTTCCAGAGGAAGTCGGAGAGGTTATGGGACTTCCAAAGGAGAGAGTTCAGGAGATCATGAAGATCGCACAGGAGCCTGTATCACTGGAGACTCCTATCGGTGAGGAGGAGGACAGCCATCTTGGAGATTTCATACAGGATGAGAGTATCCCTACACCTGTTGAGGCGACAAACCAGACACTGCTGCACGAGCAGCTCGACGAGGTAGTCAGCACACTTACAGAGAGAGAGCAGAGAGTTATAAAGCTCAGATTTGGATGGGATGACGGAAGACCAAGAACCCTTGAGGAAGTCGGCAAGGAGTTCAATGTCACAAGAGAGCGTATCAGACAGATCGAGGCAAAGGCGCTCAGAAAGCTGAGACATCCTAACAGAAGCAGAAAGCTCAAGGATTTCCTGTATAACTAGCAGAGAGGACCGCGCGATCTGGCATGGATGGTGCGAGGATAATAATTATGAAAGATATAGAATTGTCACTTCGTATGAAGACTGTTGCCGACATGGTAAAGCCCGGCGGCAGAGTGTGTGATATTGGATGCGACCATGCATTTGTGTCCATATACCTTGTGGCAAATGGCATATCGGACCGGGTCATAGCATCAGATGTTAGAACCGGTCCGTGTGCTATAGCCAGGGATAATATAGCCAGATGGAATATGACAGACCGTATTGATCTGAGACTCGGAAACGGACTTGCAACCATATCTCCGGGTGAGGTGGATTCCATCATAATAGCCGGCATGGGAGGAATCCTCATAACGGATATACTTGAAGCCGGCATGGATGTGGTACAGTCAGCCGGTCAGCTCGTGCTGCAGCCCCAGTCGGAGACAGAGCATTTGAGAAGGTACATCGCAGAGAATGGCTGGAAGATCACAGAGGAAAAAATGCTGATAGATGCTGGCAAATACTACGTTGTACTGAACGTGGATGTGACAGCACAGGATTTTGGTAATAAGTCAGCCATGGATGAAGTATATTATAAATACGGATATTACCTCATACATAATCATGACAAGATCCTCGGAGAGTATCTGAGGGATAAGCTTGATTCGACCGGAAAAGTCCTTGATGGACTGAAGAAGGCGGATACGGTCAATGCCAGACGGCGTGCCGGTGAGCTCACACATGAAAAGGAATGCATGGAAGAGGCATTGAGACTTATATCGGATATGGAGTAGATATTTATATGGGTGATGAGCAGAGAAGTATAACATCATTAAAGACAACTGCAAAGGAGTGGGCGAGGAAAGTCGGTATCGATTCGATCGACAGGCTGAACGAGATGATCGATTCAGGAAAGGGACTGGAGCTCATACTGGTATGCGAGGCTATGCAGAGTAACTGCATGTATGAGATAGCCAGAAAAGTTTCCGAACAGAAGCGTAGGATAATACTGATATCCGGGCCGAGCTCGGCGGGCAAGACAACACTTTCCCACAGACTCAGTATCCAGCTTCGTGCCATGGGACTCAGACCACATGCGATAGCTGCGGATAACTATTTTGTGAACCGTGAAGACAATCCGAAGGATGAGAATGGCAACTATGATTTCGAGTGCCTGGAGGCCATGGATCTTGAAACACTTAATAGGGATATGACAAGGCTGTTGGACGGTGAAGAGATAGAGCTTCCGGTTTTCAACTTCAAGACCGGAGTGAGGGAATATCATGGGGACCTTCTCAAAATAGGTGAAAATGATGTTATCATCATGGAAGGAATCCATTCGCTTAACCCGAAGATGACATACGGACTGGCGGATGAAGACAAGTACAAGATATACATAAGTCCCCTTAATCAGTTGTACGTTGAAGGTGAGGACGGCGAGCCGGCAAAGGTTTCAACCATAGACAGCAGACTGCTCAGGAGAATAGTCAGAGACAGCAGGACCAGAGGGAACGATGTGGAGAAGACACTTTCCATGTGGAGCTCAGTCAGAAGGGGAGAGGAGAAATATATCTTCCCATATGAGAGCGAGGCTGATGAGATGTTTAACTCGGGACTGTTGTACGAATATACCGCCATACGGCGTGAGGCGAGACCATTGCTGCTCGGGGTAGATGAGACTTCAGAGCATTACCAGGATGCGGCGAGACTTCTGCGTCTGATAGATATGTTCCACGACATAGACACAGAATACATACCAGCAAATTCCATACTCAGAGAATTTATAGGTGGCGGATGCTTCAGGATATGATGAAGGTTTACACAAGGATAAAGAATAACCAACAATACAAAAATACGGCACAGAGGCAAAACAAATGTCTCCGTGCCGTATTTTTTGTTCAAAATATAAGAAAAATACTATGAAAGGGAATGAGTTGGACTGTAAGCCGGGTTATGTCGAGAGTGATCATCTATCTAGGATTTATGTTACCATAAAACTCAAGCAACCTACCTGGAATGCAGCGGGCAACTGTATCATTCCACAAGCTCCTTTGCAGAAGCTATATTTGGTCTTGCTTCGGATGGGGTTTACAGAGCCTGTCATGTTACCATGGCAGCGGTGAGCTCTTACCTCGCCTTTCCACCCTTACCATACGAATATGGCGGTATATTTCTGTTGCACTGGCCTGGGAGTCGCCTCCACCGGACGTTATCCGGCATCCTGCCCTGTGAAGCCCGGACTTTCCTCACCTGCAAAAATGCAGCCGCGATCACTTATCCAACTCATATAATCTTATAACAAATCACCGACAAAAAGTAAAGTGAAAATAATCAAAAAACAACGAATGTAGTTTTTAAAACTACTTAACACAGTTAAGAATGCTTGATGTGGATTGCGATTCATGATATAATCTATAGCAAAGACGAGCAGACTAATATATGACTTCAGGCATATGGCGCACACAGCGCTGGAAAGGACTAACAATGGAAGATGTATATTTAACTAATAGAGATTATGTGAAGATAAAGAATCTGAATCTGGTGAGCTACGGTGGCAATCAGAACTGGTCAAAGTCAAAGAAGATGCAGAAGGTCGGATGTGGTGTTATAGCCATGGCAGACCTCACGATGTATCTTGCTGAGCAGAATCCGAATATGATGACCGATGCCATCCGAAAGATCAACAAGCCAAAAGGCTTATACAACAAGCATGACTATCTTGAGTATGTGAGATTTTTCTATGTGCACTACGTGATACTTCTCATGCACAAGGGTATGCTGGGAATAACACTCAAGCATACGATGAACAGATATTTCATGCTGAACGACATAGGGCTCAAGGCAAAGTGGAAGATGATGCAGTCCGATGAATCGATGCTGAGAGATATAAGACATCTCATAAGAAAGAATAAGCCGGTCATACTGGCCATAGGACCTAACAGATACAATCCATTTGGCAAGAAGGGTATCAGCCTTTATGTGGACAAGGACGGTGAGCTGAAGAGCTCCATCAGGGAGAATGTCCACTCACATTATGTGACTGTTACAGGAGTGTGCACCATAAAAGGAAGAGAATATCTTGTTGTATCTTCATGGGGAAAGAAGTATTATATAGACTATAAGGAATACAGGAATTACGTGAATAACGTCGGTGACAAGTTCACGAGCGGGATATTATATATCCAGGGATTATTATAAGATTTTACACCAGGAGGACATTGTATGAACGCAGTAGAATGTATCAAGACCAGAAGAAGTGTGAGAAAGTTTACAGATGAGATGGTGAGTGTTGACACAGTCAGAGAGATTGTTGAGCTGGCGTCATATGCGCCATCATGGAAGAATACACAGGTTATCAGATATACACTTGTGGAGGATCCGGAGATCATCGCTAAGATAGCTGCAGAGGGCGTTATGAATTTCCCTCTCAACCAGAAGACAGTCAGCAGAGCGAAGCAGCTCATGATAGTCACCAAGAAGGACGGAATATGTGGCTATGAGAAGTCAGGAGAGTTCAGCACAAGCAAGGGCAGCGAGTGGGAGATGTTCGATGCCGGTATAGCAACCCAGACATTCTGTCTTGCCGCTCATGATAAGGGCGTTGGAACAGTCATACTCGGAATATTTGACGATGCAAAGGTAGGAGAGATAGTTGGTATCCCTGATGGACAGACCGTTGCCGCAGTTGTGGCTATGGGTTATCCTGCATTTGCACCGGAGATGCCACCTAGAAAGTCAGTGGACGACCTTCTCACAGTGAAGTAGATCACAGAACGGTACAATTACATATAAAAAGAAATTGATGTAAGCTGCACTTTAGTATACACTAAGTGCAGCTTTTTTTAATAAGGAGGCAACATGACAGACAGGATTTCTTCAAAGGCTGATGTTCTTAAGAGCCTGTATGGAAAATTGAAGTATTCGAGAGTGGAAAAGCTGAAGATAGTAACCGGAGCTGAGCTTGATGCCGATCCGTATGGACTTGCGGCGGAGATAGCAGAAGAATTTGCCGGAGGGTATATCGTGGTCAGAAGCTCGTCCTCAAATGAAGACGGACTCAACACTTCGAATGCCGGTCACTATGAGAGTATTCTGGGAGTGGACCCTTCAGACGGAGAGGCGGTAGTAAGGGCAGTCAGGGAAGTGCTGGATTCATATAAATGTGATCTGGACGATGTGTCCGGCGAACAGGTTCTCATACAGAGACAGATCACGAATATCAGCTACAGCGGCGTTATATTTTCAAGGGAGATCAAGAAGGACAGGCCATATTATACGATAACCTACGATGATTCATCCACAGACGCGGTTACAAGCGGAAGGGGAGGAAAGACGGTATACATAATCAGGAATGTGGACTGTGATGAGCTGCCGGCGAACTGGGCTGCGCTCATCAGATCCATGCGTGAGCTGGAGGAGATGCACCCTGAATATCCACTGGATGTGGAGTTCGCAATAGATGAGGACAATACAGTCACGATATTTCAGATGAGACCTCTTGCAGCCAGCATCAATGGTGTTCACTCCGATGTCGATGACGAAGAGGTGTTCAGGACTGTTTTGGAGGCTGAGGATACATACAGGGAGATCAGCAGCCTGGTTGGGGACAGGAACACCATATTGTCGGATATGGCATTCTGGAATCCTGCGGAGATCATAGGTGAAAATCCCCATCCGCTTGACTATTCCCTGTACAGGGAGATCATCACGTCTGCGGCATGGAATCAGGGACTCAGCTACATTGGTTACAGAGAGGTGGATGGAGACCTCATGTATAAGCTTGGCAACAAGCCGTACATATCTCTTAAGAAGTCGTTCCTGGGGCTGATGCCGGATGAACTGGATGACAGGCTGGAGGCGAAGCTTCTGAAGTATTACGATAAGAAGCTTATAGATGATCCGACCGCCCATGACAAGATAGAATTTGAGATAGCATTTTCCGAATATGACTTCTCGACGGAGGATAAGCTGGGGACACTGACGGAAGCCGGGTTCACCAGGGAGGAGATTGCGGACCTCTCGGATTCGCTGTTCAATCTGACAAACAATGCGATATGCAATTTCAATAGAAACAGGATGAAGGATCTCAGGGCTCTTAACGGCCTTCGTGTCCACCGTGAGAATACGAGAAGCAACTGGCTTATGGCGCACAATGATGTGGTAACGCTGATACAGTATTTTGTACAGCTCATAGAGAGCATAAAGCATTACGGAACCCCGAAATTTGCGCGACAGGCGAGACTGGCATTCATATCGAAGGCGATTAGCAGATCCCTTGTGTACAGAGGATATTTTACGGACAAAGAGATAGACGATTTTATGATGTCGATATATACTGTTGCGTCGGAGTACGATTCTGACTTTCAGGATCTGGTGGACGGCAGGATAACAAGAGTTACATTTGATGAAAAATATGGACATCTGCGTTCAGGCACATACGACATAACCTGCGAGACATACGCCCAGCGCGAGTTCGACCTGTCCAAGGGAAGCGCTGCTGCGAGAAAGCAGAGGCAGACCATAGAGGAGCTTAAGCATAATCCTCTGGATTCGGTTAAGCTCATGGAGGCACTTGAGGATATAGGCTTTTATGTGGACCTCAGGGAATTTCTGGATTTCCTCAAGGATTCCATGGAGGAGAGGGAATTCTTCAAGTTCGAGTTCACCAAGACATTAAGCCTTGCCATAGACATACTTATAGATATAGGCGATAAACTTGGCATAAGCAAGGAAGACATGGCATATCTTGAGGTGCCGGATATTCAGCTTATGGTGAACAGACCTGCGGAATTCACAGGCGATATATGGAGAAAGATCATAGATCAGAACAAAAAGAAATTCCAGAGGGCGTCCATGCTTATACTGCCGGATGTCATATATGATCCGTTGCAGTTAAAATGCATAGAAATATGGGAGGCCAGACCTAACTTCATAACATCTGAATGCGTCACGGGTGACATTCTCCTGCTTGAAAATTATGAGAATGAGGATCACGAGGATGTGGCTGACGTTCAGGATAAGATAGTAGTTCTCCCGAAGGCGGATCCGGGATACGACTGGATATTTGCAAAGGGGATAAAAGGATTTATAACGAAATACGGCGGAGTTGCATCCCACATGGCGATAAGGTGTGCGGAGTTCAACATCCCGGCGGCAATAGGCTGCGGAGACTGCATATACAGTTTCGTGGAAAAACAGCAGACGGTGACGCTCGACTGTGCACACGGTAAGATAACAAAGGGGGTATAGGTTTTATGTTACATGCACTTATAACACAGCGGGAAGGACACAATATGTATGGAAAATATACGGACGTTCTCGAGGCTGCTTATGTGGAGTTCTATGAGAGCCTTGGAATAAGACTCAGACCGGTATCCAACTTTACAAAAAACTTTGATGAGATAGTGGATGAACAGTTTGATCTCCTGATAGTGACAGGGGGCGGAACGCTCCATCCGAGACATTATGTGGAGCCGCACAATGCAGAGCTGCAGCCGCACCGTGATGCGCTAGAGGAGCAGCTCATAATGTACTGCGTCCAGAATGAGATCCCAGTGATAGGCGTGTGCAGGGGAATGCAGCACATAAATGCGCTGTTTGGCGGTAAGATAAGTTATTCCGCGCGCTTTAAGGTGCCAAGACCCAGAGGCACAGACCACATGGCAAGGATAGTCAAGACGGACAGATATATCAAGGTAAACAACTTCCACAGCGACTGTGTCTATCTGGAAAATCTGTCGACGATGTTCTATCCGATAGTGGTCGATGAGGAGAATGAATCTGTCGAGGCATTTGTATCACCGACGATGAGCATACTTGCCTTCCAGTGGCATCCTGAGCGTATATTTGAGAGCGAGGAAGGACGGCTTTTTACAAGACATCTTATACAGGATTTCCTTGGGCTTCCGAGAGATGATGTGAAACCGGCGATAGATTAACGTTGAAATGCCATATGAAAGATGCTAAAATAAACTAGCGTATACTTATGAGATAGAAAAGTTGCGATGGAGGCACTATTATGGAGAACGGAAAAGCTAAACAGCTTTTAGATAGAATACAGGATATAGTTGGAGATGGACAGAACGTTCCATTTGCAGCAGGTAAGGTACTGGTCAACAAGGAAGAGGTTCTTGAGATCGTTGAGGAGCTCAAGACTACTATAGATCTGGAACTCAAGGCATATCATGAGATCACAGACAAGAGAAGCAAGATCATCAAGGAGGCAGAGCAGGAGGCCGATGAGATCATCGCAGAGGCCGAGGAGACCGCATCCAGGATCAGGCTTACAAAGCCAAGCCCGCTCTTTGTGGACCGCAATGTCAAGAGCCTTGGCAAGCAGGACAGGCAGGCGCTCAGAACGGCCAACGAGATATATGCGGCATCTATCATTTATACAAATGAGATGCTGATGGAGATCAACGAGACCGTGAACCAGGCATATAATATGATAAGCATGGAGAGCGACAGAGTCCTTGATTCTCTGAGAAAGAAATCTGAGATCATTGAGAACAACAAGAAGGAGCTCATGGAAGGTCTCATGGATATGAAGAAGCAGGAGCGCTATGCCGATATACTGGAGATCAGCCAGCTTCTGGCGAATGAGCTGTATTATGAGAAGAACAAAGCCAAGGATGAGGAGCACAAGGATAAGAACGGTGAGCCGGAGATGGTTCAGTGGGAGTTCGATTTTGAAGATAAGAAGGAGCCTGAACCGATCCGAGTGAAGGCATCCAGGGAACCGGTCAAGAGTGTCCAGAGGGAGACTGACGATGCGGATTCTTCGATACATGTCATAAAAGACAGTGATCATGACGATAAGATGAGACGCTTTGGAGACAGAACACCGGTGAGACTTGAGGAGTCGATAACGGATGCGAGTGCCAAGGGAAGCGACTCAGACAAGAACGGCAGACCTGATTTCAGAATAGGCGGACGTATATCCGATGCCTATGATGACGTGGATGACGGAGTCGTATAAAAGTTTCGTGCAACATGCAGGGGACGCGCTAGTTTTGAATATTAAAGCCTGATAAGTTGGCGGCTGATACTTTACAGGGGGTAACGTGTCGAATAGCACATTATATGATGCAGCAACACAGCATGCATGGCATTGCGCCGGAGCATGGGAGATCATATAATGGTGGTGTCGTCGACAGGAGGCAACATTTAATATTATATACAAATAAATCAACCTAAAACGCGGAGGTAAAAAGTTATGGGAATTTTAAAGAGATTTAAGGACATTATGTCATCAAACATCAATGCACTTCTTGACAAGGCAGAGGATCCTGAGAAGATGATAGATCAGTACCTCAGAGACCTTCAGGAGGATCTCAGAAAGGTTAAGTCAGAGACTGCAACTGTTATGGCAGAGGAGCAGAGATGCAAGAGACAGCTTGATGAGTGTGACGCAGAGATCGCAAAGATGCAGACATATGCAGAGAAGGCACTTGTAGCAGGTAACGAGGGCGATGCAATGAAGTTCCTCGAGAAGAAGAACCAGCTCACGCAGAAGCAGGTAGCTCTTCAGCAGGCATATGATGCAGCAGCAGCTAACGCAGCCAAGATGAGACAGATGCATGACAAGCTCACAAAGGATGTCAGCGATCTCAATGCAAGAAAAGAGACTATCAAGGCAAAGGTTCAGGTTGCTAAGACTCAGGAGCGTATGAACAAGATGATGAGCGGTATCGGCGATTCATCAGCTTCACTTGATGCATTTTCAAGAATGGAAGCAAAGGCAGACGCTATGCTTGACAAGGCAAATGCAATGAGCGAGCTCAATTCATCAAGCGCAGATTCAATAGATGATCTTGCAAGCAAGTATGATGCAGCTCCAAATGCAGACGTTCAGGATGAGCTTGCAGCACTTAAGGCAAAGATGGGATTATAATATTCCAAACATATTGCAGAACAGAGAGGAGTGCACTACATGGGTTTATTTTCAAATCAGTTTGCTAATGTTGTAGAATGGGAAGAGTACAGAGATGACGTCATCTTCTGGAAGTGGACAAATAGAGAGATCAAGAAGGATTCAAAGCTTATAATCAAACCGGGACAGGATGCTATATTCCTTTATAACGGAGCGGTTGAAGGTATATTTACCGAGTCTGGAAACTACACTATTGATTCACAGATCATACCATTCCTTTCAACGTTGAAGGGATTTAAGTTCGGATTCAATTCAGGACTTCGCGCAGAGGTTCTGTTTGTGAATACAAAAGAGTTTACATGTAACTGGGGAACCAGTTCACCGATCAGACTTCAGGCACCGGGACTTCCGGGTGGACTTCCTGTGAGATCAAATGGTAAATTCTCATTCAAGATAGACGATTATAATGTTCTAATAGAGAAGGTTGCAGGTATAAAGCAGCAGTTCACAGTCGATGACATAAGAGATAGGATAAGGGGTATCCTGGACGGACTGCTGATGAAGTGGATCACAAAGGTTGGCGGAGACGTATTCAATCTTATGGCCAATTCCGTTGATATAGCTAAGGGTATCAAGGAAGATCTGGACATGGAACTCTTGGGAATCGGACTTACGATAACTGATTTCAGAATAAGCGAGTTTACATATCCTGAGAATATACAGAAGCGTGCTGATCAGGCTGCTGAGTATTCTATGATAGGGGATATGAACAGATTCCAGCAGGTGAATATGGTTGATTCCATGGCAAGGGGTGGCCGTACAGGAACAGCCGGAAGCAATGCAACGGATATGGCAAATGCCATGGTAGGAATGCAGATGGGAATGGCTATGGCAGGTCAGATGGCCGGAGCTATGAACCAGATGAACAATGCAGCAACACAGGCAGCAGGAACCGGAACAGCTCCAAAGTTCTGTCCTAACTGTGGACAGCCAACTAACGGTGCGAAGTTCTGTGGCAACTGTGGAACGAAGCTGATCTAAAGACAAATACATTATAATTGAATAATGATATTTTCAAATAAACGCTGTTATGATATACTAGGCAGATGGAATAAAACATATGTTTGGTATATATAACGGCGTTTTTTACGTCACAGGATACAGGAGGAATTATGGCAGGACTTAACGATATGCAGGAACAGGCCTGTGAGCATGTGGATGGGCCACTGCTCATACTTGCGGGAGCAGGAAGCGGAAAGACCAGGGTTATCACACACAGGGTAGCCTATCTCATGGAGCACGAAGGAGTTAATCCTCTGAACATACTGGCGATCACATTCACCAACAAGGCGGCCCGTGAGATGCGGGAGAGAGTTGATCTGATAGTTGGGGACGGAGCTGACAGGGTATGGGTCAGCACATTTCATTCGCTGTGTGTGAGGATACTCAGAAGATATGCTGATAAGATCGGCTATGGCAAGAACTTTGATATATATGATTCGGATGACCAGAAGAGTACGGTGAAGAGTATACTCAAGGATTTTCAGATAGACCCGAAGAGATATCCCGAGAAGATGTTCATGGCGGAGATATCCAAGGCCAAGGAGAAGTATCTGTCACCTGATGAATTCGCAAAAAAGAATGCTGCAGACTATGCAGGAACAAAGGCTGCAGAGGTGTACACTGAGTATCAGAGTCGTCTTAAGAAGAACAATGCGATGGACTTTGACGATCTTATTTACAAGACGGTGGAGCTGTTCGAGCACAATCCTGATGTCCTTGATACATATCAGAATAGATTCAGATATATCATGGTTGACGAGTATCAGGATACTAATCACATACAGTTTCTGCTGGTCAAGATGCTTGCGAGAAAATACAGGAACCTGTGTGTGGTGGGAGACGATGATCAGTCCATATACAAGTTCAGAGGAGCGAATATAACCAATATTCTGAACTTTGAGAAGGAATATGAGGATGCGAAGGTTATCAAGCTGGAACAGAACTATAGATCCTGTGGCAATATACTTGCCGCAGCGAATGCAGTCATACAGCACAATGCAGGCCGTAAGGATAAGGCTCTGTGGACGGATAAGGATGCCGGTGAGAAGATCTCGTTTGAGCAGTGCGATTCGGAATATGCAGAGGGAGATATGGTGGCGAGCCGTATCAAGACTCTTGTCAGACAGGGAGTGGACTACAGGGATATAGCTATCCTCTACAGGACGAATGCACAGTCCCGTGTGCTAGGAGAGAAGATGGTGTATGCGAACATACCATACAGAGTATATGGCGGCACAAACTTCTATGCCCGAAAGGAGATCAAGGATGTTCTGGCATATCTCAAGGTCATCAACAATTCCACTGACAACCTGTACTTCAGGAGAGTGGTAAATGTTCCGAAGAGAGGTATAGGCGAGGCGAGTCTCAGCAAGGTTGAGTCATTTGCGGATGCGTATGGATTGTCGATGATGGATGCTGCGGCGAGAGCTGACGAGATACCGGGAATGGCTGCCAAGACCTCGGCCAAGATCAGGCAGTTTGCGGAGCTTATCACATCATTCAGGGATATGCTGGCGGATGGTGAGAGCCTTGACTCGGTGTACGACAGGATCCTTGAGGATACGGGTTATGAGTCAGAGCTCATAGCAGAGCACACAGAGGAGGCCATGACTAGACTTGAGAATATCGATGAACTCCGCAACAAGGTGGTGGAATTCACAGAGGATAATGAGGAGGCAGGGCTCAGCGAGTTTCTGGAGGAGATAGCGCTTGTGTCTGACCTCGATGCCATGTCGGAGGATGACAATCAGGTCAAGCTGATGACTCTCCACAGTGCCAAGGGTCTGGAGTTCCCATACGTATTTATATGCGGAATGGAGGACAGAGTATTTCCTAGTGGAATGGCACTCAACTCAGATGATCCCGATGCTCTTGAGGAGGAGAGACGTCTGTGTTATGTGGGTATAACCAGAGCCATGAAAAAGCTGTACCTGAGTGCGGCGAAGGAACGAATGATGCATGGTAACAGGGTGTACAGCGATGTGTCCAGATTCATAAGAGAGATCCCGCCTATGCTGTTTGAGCATGAAGCTGATATGAAGAATATGGCAAAGCGAAGAGAGTCGGAGTCTGTCGACAGATATAACAGAGGTGAAGGACGCAGAAATGCGTATGGAAGTTCATATGGTGATACATATGCCGGCTATGGCGGTGGAAGAACCGCTGGAGCAGCCTCAGGCAGAAGCTATGGACAGAAGAATCCATACAGCAGCTATGCAAAACAGCAGTCATACGGGCAGCCGTCTTCCCAGCCTTCGTTCGGCAAAGCCTTTGTGGTAAACAGTGTTGGCAAGCCGGATTATGCTGTTGGAGACAGAGTCAGACATATTAAGTTTGGTCCGGGTACTGTGGAGGCTTTGGAGAAGGGCGATAAGGATTACGAGGTTACAGTGAATTTCGACAGATGCGGTGTCAGGAAGATGTTTGCTTCGTTTGCAAAGCTCAAAAAATGCGAGTAGTCAATTAAACCGCATGTTAGATTTATTTATAAAATACATATAGAAATAATCAAAACCGTATGCTATAATTTTGGTATGTGTTGGGAGATAATAACTGTATGTTTCTTCTCTCAAATCAATATAATATAATGAAACCCGTTACAGGGTTAAGAAAGGGTGGAATGTAACGATGAAGAGTAGTGACGTAATCTTAGTTAAAGGCGATGCAACAGAAGAGAAGGCAAAGAGCACATTATTTGTGATCTTGGTTATCATTGGTGCCGTTGCTGCTATTGCAGGTATTGCATATGCAGTATATTCATATCTTACACCAGACTTCCTTGATGATTTTGATGATGACTTCGACGATGATTTCGACGATGACTTCTTCGATGATGAGGAAGATACAGATGAGGCAGAGCCAGCAGCAGAAGCAGCCGAGGCGGCAGACGCTGAGTAATTCGTACTGTATTATATAGAAGAATATGGTAGTATAAAGATACGCTCTATCCATTGAGGATAGAGCGTATTTTTTTGTCATCTACTAAAAAAATGGAAGATAGGACGAAACGTCATGATAAAAGGTATAAAAAATGCGGATAACAGGAATCGAACCTGCACCCCGAAGGACTAGATCCTAAGTCTAGCGCGTCTGCCAGTTCCGCCATATCCGCTTAATTCTTCATAAAATAAAAATAGCCCCTCATATCAGAAGGGAAATAGTGAGCCATCGGGGACTCGAACCCCGGACAACTTGATTAAAAGTCAAGTGCTCTACCGCCTGAGCTAATGGCCCATAAGTCTGGACTTTAATAACTGGGCTAGCTGGATTCGAACCAGCGAATGCAGGAGTCAAAGTCCTGTGCCTTACCGCTTGGCGATAACCCAATAGCATCGCTAATATGTGCGATAAAGAAAAAGGGTGGATAGAGGGACTCGAACCCTCGGCCTCCAGAGCCACAATCTGGCGCGCTAGCCAACTGCGCCATACCCACCATAGGCTTATAAAATAATTGCTATTTTATAAAAATATATCTTAGCCTGCTAACAGTAGTAGTAGCTAAGATACAAAAATGTGCCCGAAGGGATTCGAACCCCCGACCCACGGCTTAGAAGGCCGTTGCTCTATCCAGCTGAGCTACGGACACGTACCAATTCCCGCTATATGTATATGTTAGCGAAAATAAAGAGCGGGTGATGGGAATCGAACCCACGTATCTAGCTTGGAAGGCTAGTGTTCTACCATTGAACTACACCCGCATAATGCTTAACAGTGTTTTGGATTATAAGTCGGGGTGACAGGATTCGAACCTGCGACCTCTTGATCCCAAATCAAGCGCTCTAGCCAAGCTGAGCCACACCCCGTTAGTCCTTTGCGACCAACGCAAAACCTATTATACACAAGTCGGTAATGTTTGTCAACAACTTTTTTAATTTTTTTTTGAAAATCAGTTGCTGATGTGTTATATTGAATCAGACGTTATCGCCTATTCATCAAACCGACTTTTGCATTATATGCATTATAGGAGCGAAAGTCAATAGGTATTTTGAAAAAAATTGAAAATTGTGAGGATGTGTAGTAATGGATAATTTTATATTCAGCATAAATGCAACGATACCGATATTTCTGGTGATACTTCTGGGATGGTTTCTGATGAAGATACATATTATAACAGAAGAGTTCGCCAACGTGGCGAATAAATATGTGTTCAAGGTAGCCCTTCCGGTTCTGCTGTTCAGGGATATTGCGACGACCTCCATATTGGACGACCTCAATGTAAAGTTTGTTCTGTTCTGCTTCTTTGGAACGATCATAATGTTTGGGCTGGTATGGGTGTTTGCACTGATATACTGTAAGGACAGAACCATGATCGGTGCATTTGTGCAGGGGGGAGCAAGAGGAAGTGCTGCGGTTCTCGGCGTTGCATTTGTGGAGAATATCTGTGGCAACTCGGGCATGGCGCCTCTCATGATAGTGTCAGCGGTGCCGATGTACAATATTATATCTGTAATAGCTCTGACATTTGGCGGAAACGACAGACAGAGGGGAACAGCGGGTATCAAGAAAGCGTTCGTCAATATATTGAAGAATCCGATCATCATAGGAATATTGCTTGGAGTCCCGTTCTCTGTATTTGACATACCGATACCAGCCATACCGACAAGAACTATCAGTTATATAGCACAGACGGCGACTCCTATAGCGCTCATAGCCATAGGTGCTGGATTTGACTCACAGCAGGCATTGACCAGGCTCAAGCCGTCACTTGTGGCAACGGTCATAAAGCTTGTGATTCTTCCTGTCATATTCCTTCCGGTTGCCATTGGTATGGGTTTTGGGCCGAGTGAGATTGTTGCTATACTGATAATGGTTGGAGCACCGGCTACGGTGTCGGGATACATCATGGCGAAGAATATGGACAATGATTATGTGCTGTCATCGAATATTATCGTTTTATCCACATTATTATCGTCAGTGACGTTGACTCTGTGGGTGTTTGTGTTAAAATGTTTGGGAGTAATCTAATTTTATTATACAGAGGTTTAATTAATGGATAACATTGACTACAAGATACTGAGATGCCTGAAGGACAATGCGAGACTTACAGCATCGGCCATCAGTGAAGAGATCAATCTCTCTGTCTCGGCCGTGATAGAGAGAATAAGGAAGATGGAGAGCAGCGGGGTAATAAAGGGATATACCATTGAGGTTGACCAGAAAAAGCTGGGCAATGAGATGGTAGCCATCATGGAAGTGAGACTGAAGCATCCGAAATATTATGATGAATTTGCACAGCTTATACAGACAAATGACAGCATAGTCGCATGCTTCTATATGACAGGAGATTTTGACTTTATATTGAAGATAGTGACTGATTCCGCTGCAGGTCTGGACGAGGTGTATAGATTTGTGAAGGGATATGAGGGTGTGTCAGCAACTGAAACGCACTTTGTTCTCAAGACGCTTAAGGACGAAGTATCAGTTATACCGGAGGTAAAAGAGAAATGAACAACATAGTACTTACAGGCATGCCGGGAGCGGGCAAGAGCACTATAGGGGTTCTTCTGGCAAAGGTTCTCGGTTATAAGTTCATCGATGCAGATATTCTCATACAGAACAGTCAGGGAATGCTGCTCAGGGAGATCATAGCAAAGTATGGCGATGATGGGTTTTTAAAGATAGAGAATGATGTGAACAAGGGTATCACAGACCAACATGCAGTCATAGCCACAGGTGGAAGCGCTGTGTACTGTACTGAGGCCATGGAGAAATACATGGCGGAGGATACAGTTATATATATCAATCTTCCATATGAGGAGATAGCGAACAGACTTGGCAATATCAAGAGAAGAGGCGTGGTGTTGAAGGATGGACAGACTCTGAAAGATTTGTATAATGAGAGGACAAAGCTTTATGAGAAGTACTGTCATATCAATATCAAAGCGGAAGGCCTTGGAATTGAGGAATTGCTGGACAGCGTTGCGGGCATGATAATTGTCAGAAGAGATCTGTAATACGTCATATGCCACATGATAGGGATAGAAAAGCTGCTTATATAGCTGAGGTAAAAATGTAGCATATATACAATGGAGGGAATGTATGGAGATATTAAAAATGTTAGGTCAGATACTGCTTCTTGTGCTTGGGTTTGTGTTTATGATAAAGGGAGCGGATGTATTTGTAGATGGTGCGTCTAAAATAGCTGTCAAATGCAACATACCAGAGATGGTAGTTGGATTAACAATAGTTGCCATGGGCACTAGTGCTCCAGAAGCAGCTGTCAGCATAAAGGCGGCACTTTCGCCTGCGGGAGCCGGGATCACTGTTGGAAATGTGCTTGGAAGCAACATTATTAACATACTTGTCATCCTTGGAGTGACAGCACTCATAGCAGCACTTCCTATAAAGAAAAATACACTTAGGATAGATATACCATTTGTTATCGTGGCATCGATCATGATACTCTGCATGGGATATTTTGATGGTGTGCTCAGCAGACTTGAGGGTGTGATATTCTATGTAGTGTTTATTGGATTTTTGGTATATCTGATCATCAGCGCGAAGAATGGCAACAGCGAGAGTGATTCTATAGAACTCACGGAGAAGGATAAGACTCCGAGACTTATACTGTTTATAATCATAGGATTAGCACTGGTCGTGGTCGGAAGCAATTTCACTGTAAATGCGGCATCATATATAGCTGGAAAGCTCGGAATGACAGAGAGACTCATAGGTCTTACAATAGTGGCATTTGGCACATCTCTTCCTGAGCTTGTGACATCATGCACAGCGGCAAAAAAGGGGCAGACAGATATTGCCATAGGCAACATAGTTGGAAGCAATATATTCAATATACTTTTCGTTGCCGGAACTACAATGCTCATAACCCCAGTGCAGTTTGAGCAGAACTTCCTGTTGGATGGCATCATGGCAATAGTGGCTGCTGTTCTCCTCTGGGTGTGCAGCGTCAGAAAGAAGAAGCTCACCAGGCCGGGCGGAATAGTGATGCTGGCTGTGTATGCGGTATATTTTGCTTATATTATGTACAAGAATTATATGTAGCAGATATCAAATGAATGGGGTATAGTCATTTATGTGATGATTATGAACCGGAAGAGTTGGTGTGTATAACAAGTCACGATGACAAGGATTATTACAGTATGGATGATTTTTATGATTTAGATGAACTTGATTAGATCTCAATAAAAAATACAGCGTGTAGCGATTGCCGCACGCTGTATTTTTTGTGGATATTTCTTGACTATGGTATGGGTATAACTTATAATCAGACATAGCAATTTAAACCGCAAAACTTTAAAGTTGACACGCTTTGACGTGATAAAGCAAACCGCGGATAAAAAATGTATTGGGAGGATACTATGGTACTCAAAGTTATTATGCTTGTTGTTTTCTTTGCGATCATGCTTGGAGTTGGATTTTACTCGAGAAAACACACAAAGGATGTGAATGGATTTGTTCTTGGGGGCAGAAGCGTTGGCCCGTGGCTCACAGCATTTGCCTATGGAACATCTTACTTCTCAGCGGTTATATTCATTGGATATGCCGGACAGTTTGGATGGAAGTACGGAATTGCTTCCACATGGATAGGAATTGGAAATGCGCTGCTTGGCTCACTGGTGGCATGGGTAGTTCTCGGAAGAAGAACAAGACTGCTCACACAGGAGCTTGACACGAGAACTATGCCGGAGTTCTTCGAGAAGAGATACTCCAGCAAGTCATTGAAGCTTTTCTCGTCGATCATCATCTTCATCTTCCTCATTCCATATACAGCGTCACTGTACAACGGACTTTCAAGACTGTTCGGAATGGCGTTCAATGTTGACTATAAGATATGCGTAATCGTCATGGCTGCCCTTACAGGTATATATGTAATCGTTGGTGGATACATGGCGACTGCTATCAACGATTTCATCCAGGGACTCATCATGCTGGTGGGAATCGTGGCAGTCATATATGCGGTACTCAACAACTACGGCGGACTCACAGGAGCATTTGACAGCCTGGCAAGGATAAATGATCCTGCAGTGTCAGATACACCGGGTGTATTTGCATCATTCCTGGGACCTGACGTATTCAATCTGTTCTGTGTTGTCGTGCTGACATCCCTTGGAACATGGGGACTTCCACAGATGGTACAGAAGTTCTATGCCATCAAGGATGAGAGATCCATCAAGACAGGTACAGTTGTGTCGACACTTTTTGCTACGATAGTTGCCGGAGGATGTTATTTCCTCGGCGGATTTGGAAGACTCACAGGTACAGATGTTGCGACAGAGGGATTTGATGCTATCATTCCACATCTGCTTGAGAAGCTTCCAGCTGCCCTTATGGGACTTGTGGTCATACTGGTGCTTTCAGCATCTATGTCCACACTTTCTTCGCTGGTCCTTACATCCAGCTCAACGCTCACCATCGACTTTATAAAGCCGGTCATTGCACCGAAGATGGATGAGAAGAAACAGATACTTGTCATGAGGCTCATGCTCGTTATGTTTGTTGCTGTATCGGCTGTCATAGCCATCGTGCAGTACTCAAGCAGGATAACGTTCATAGCACAGCTTATGGGTGTTTCATGGGGGGCTATAGCAGGTGCGTTCCTTGCTCCATTTTTATATGGCTTATACTGGAAGAAGACAACAGTTGCGGCTTGCTGGACATGCTTTATATGGGGAACAGGAATCATGACGCTGAACTTTATAAGCAATACATGGGGATTGTTTAAGTTCCCTGCAATGATGCAGTCACCTATCAACTGCGGTGCGGTTGCCATGGTTGGAGGACTTATCATCGTTCCTATTGTGAGTCTGTTCACAAAGAAGCCTGACCAGAAGAAGGTTGAGGATGCATTCTCTTGCTATGAGGAGACAGTTACTGTAGCTCACAGGAAGGCACTTGACTAACATAGATATTACACGGTCTTTACACAAAACTTTGTTGAAAGGCCGTGTTTTTTATGTTAATATTATCAGGCGGTAATGTGCATTTGAGGCATGCTGTAATCTATGTGGCAGGAGGCGCAGGGAATGATCACACTGTACAGAACGGATGACAGAATTTTGAGTGAAATACAGGAATATGGTCCTGGTGCCTGGATAGTCATGACTAAGCCAACAATAGATGAGAGTAAGAGCATAGCCGAGAGGTTTGAGATAGATCTGGCGGATGTCAGAGCCGCACTGGATGACGAGGAGAGCTCACGTGTTCAGGTGGAGGACAACTACACATTGATAATCGTGGATATTCCTTCTATAGAGATAAGAAATGAACGAGAGGCATATACAACAATCCCTCTTGGTATCATACTGGTTGCAGACTGCATCATCACCATATGCGCCGAGGAGACTCCTGTGCTTGAGGCCTTTATGGAGGGCAAGGTGAGAGAGTTCAGCACCAAGAAGAGGATGAGGTTCATGTACCAGATACTCTACAGGAACTGTACCACATACCAGTATTATCTGAGAGTCATGGACAGAAGAAGAACCCTTATTGAGCAGCGTATCCAGGAGGAGACCGAGGATGCGGATCTCATAGATCTTCACGAGCTGGAGTCCAACCTCGTATACTTCGCCACATCACTGAGAGCGAATGGAGTAGTTCTTGATAAGCTGACAAGATACGGCAGGATCAAGCAGTACCCGGAGGATAAGGAACTGCTGGACGATGTTCTGGTGGAGAACAAGCAGGCTATCGAGATGACACAGATATACAGGGATATCATAAGTGGTACGAGAGAGCTCATGACGACCATCATCAACAACAGACTGAACAACGCCATGAAGTTTCTGGCGGCCATAACCATCGTCATGGCTGTGCCTACAGTTATATCCGGTGTGTATGGAATGAATGTGGGCACGAAGTGGATGCCATTTGCGAATGTACCATATGGATTTGAGATAGTGTGCGGTATCATACTTGTGATAAGCATAGTTATCGCTATTATATTGAAGAAAAAGAAGATGCTCAAACAGTAGGGCAGATAGAAAAAAGGATCACCGGCGGTTTTGTTGCTGCCGGTGGTCCTTTTTTGTGCCTTTGTTATTTGTTGTTGATAGGTATTCCGTTTACCTCGACCTGATCGGATATCTGGATGACGATGCATTTCCTTCCGTCGATCTCCATGGTCTCTACCAGATCAGTTCTCTCAGGATTCACCTTGATGACCACATCAGGAGTCTTTACCTCAAATGTTTTTGTGTTTGCAACATTTGTCGCGTACATGACAGTTGACTTCTCACGCGGTACAACTATGGCCGGTTCATCCTCCGGGTTCTCAGATGGCTGCTCAGGCGGTGCTGCCGCAGCGGTTACCTTCTCGTAGTGGGCGTCAAAATCTGCCATCTTCTCGTCTGATACTCCGCTCTCTGTCAGCAGGTTCTTTATAGTGTTTTTTGAGAGAGTAAGCGGTTCCGGACTGTCCTTTCTCTGCTCTATCATCTCGTTCAGATTGTCGTGGATGGTTCTTACCATATCGTAATTACAGTCATCTCCCAGAGTCTCAGCCACGATCTCCTGAAATACATCCTTCTGTTCTCCCGCAGTTATAGGAAGAGAAGTGCCAAGGATGTTACTTATGAAGCTGTCGTGAAGCTCCTCCGGTTTTTTGGTGTAGTACAGAACGTTGTGGATATCCGTGCTCCTGTCGATAAATGCCGGGAACAGGAAGCCTATGTCCGGCATGTCGACCACCCAGTCGCGGACTCTGTTGTGGAATGTGCTTTCAACGTCGAAGTAGCTGAGTCCCGCCTTGGACAGGTTGACGTGGCAAATGGAGCACATGATATAGTCATACACCTCGTCTGATGCATCGTCCATCATGATGCCGTCGGTTGTCTTGCCCGGAACATCATATGTATCGTGGATGAGCAGTATGAGGTAGTTGCCAGTGTAATCGTAGTTCTCGATGACCTTGTCATAGAACTCATTTATCAGCTCATCGTTTTCAAGCTTGCTCTTTCTGAGTTTATTCAGGAATTCCTGTGTGCCGCCTTCAAACTCCTGGGAGGTAGGAAATGGCATGGTGACAAGATTCTTGCCAATGCTTCCTGATAAAGTCTTTTTCAGTATTTCAAAATATTTGTATGTTTCTTCTTCCGGCATGGTGAGAAACTGTTCGTTGATGGTCGCCACCTTGTTGCAGTCTCCGTCCACGTAGCATCCGCGGATCTTGCTTATGGAGCATTCCTTTGGAGCAAACAGGTGTCTTATCTCAAGTACGTCTTTTTTTGTCATAAATAAAACTCCGTTTCTATATAGTGATATATTTTGCGTTATAACATCTGCAATGACAGACCGCCTCCTAAGTATACCACAAATAATGACAAGTCTTAAAGATATCTTAAACTTTATAATGGTTGTTTCTTAATGGCAGTATGGCGATAATTGAGAACAGGAGGTGATTGTGGTAAGCTAAGGATAAATACGAAAAAGGTGAGGACAAGAAAAATGTACAATATATTAATATGTGACGATGAAAAAGATATAGTATCAGCTATAGAGATATATCTTAAGACAGCCGGGTATTCGGTGTATAAAGCTTACAATGGTATGGAGGCAGTTGATATGGTAAATTCTAATGACATACAGCTTGTACTCATGGACGTCATGATGCCTCAGATGGACGGTATAACAGCCATGGCAAAGATAAGAGAGAGCAGCAATGTGCCGGTTATCATGCTTACGGCAAAGAGTGAGGATACCGACAAGGTGCTGGGACTTGAGGTCGGCGCAGATGACTATGTGACAAAACCATTCAATCCGGTGGAACTTCTGGCAAGGGTAAAGTCCCAGCTCAGGCGTTACATGCAGCTGGGAGGCGGAGAGACACCAAAAGATAAGCTGGTTATCGGAGGAATAGAGCTTGACGACAAATCCAAACAGGTCACACTTGATGGAGAAGTTATGCCCCTCACCCCAACGGAGTATGACATCCTAAAACTTCTTATGCAGAATGTGGGAAAGGTATTTTCTACAAAAGAAATATACAGGGCAGTGTGGAAGGAGGATCCTATGGGAGCGGAAGGATCTGTTGCAGTACACATAAGACATCTTAGAGAAAAGATAGAGATAAATCCTTCAGACCCAAGATATATAAAGGTTATCTGGGGAAGAGGTTATAAAATGGAGGTACAATAGTGGATAAGGCGATTTATAAGATACGAGGAAATGTGTTCTTTAAACTTGGAATATATATTCTTGTGGCGGTGCTGGCATATGGAACGCTGTATACAGGCGGTCTGGTGCTGCAGGGAAGCTACCTTGGAGTGTACAGTGATGATGATCAGGGCGCGACGCCGTATGAGAGGCTTGTAAATGATTATGTGGAGGACACAAATTATGCGCTTACCGAAAAGGTGAATGCTTACATCCAGGATACAAGGTCGCAGCTGGAAAGCATTACAACATATAGTCAGCTCGTGAGCGCCGATCATAACGGAGATAAGGTTATAACCGCGGCTGATGTTTTCCGGAGATTGACCAACGCGGATACAACATCTGCGATCAAGTCGTCATACCGGTATGCGGATATGAGCGAACGAGGCGATATCGGCTATATGCTGACGGCAGCCTGCAGTGATGATGCAAATGCAAATACTGGAAAGATAAAAGTAACGACCGGAAATATAAAGCTGATAAATGACGAAGCCCGACTGGACGACAATATATATACGAACGATTATGACAGCACGATAGAAGTGCCTGTTAAAAGATATATTGTGTTTAACAATCTAGGTGATATGGAACAGGGTGAGCAGTATATCAATGCCCTGCTGGGGGAGAACGATCCATATTATGACGAATACACGTATAATGAAGAAAATGACGAAAATGATACTGTGGAGAATGATACAGATTCTGTATTGACAGCGGATGGAAAGTCTATCACCACACAGGATATCATGTATGGCGATTATTACCCGAGTTCAGTTGAAAAACTGTATTTTGACGACACAGACGAGATTGGCAGTTCATCTGGGAATGGCTACTGTCTTGTGCTAAGCTATGATGCATATTCATTTATAAATATCACGGGAAAGTGCTATGTGGACGTGGCGGCTGCTGTAGACAACATCAAAGCGTCAAATCCGGAAATGGTTCAATACATTGGAATATGGAGGACGAAGAGCAAGGGGATACTGGCAGGATTTGCAGTCATGTTGCTGCTGTGCATCGTCATGTCAATATTTTCAATGGTCAACGCCGGCGTAAAGACAGGGAAGGAGACGATAACTCTCGGCAGATTTGAGAGGACTCCGACTGAGCTTGTGCTGGCTATGGCAGTATGCTCTGTTGCAGCAGCAGTAGGGATCTGCGTTGAAAGCGGTATTGCATCCATGTGTGTGAACCAGTATAGGAACTACACATTTGTATCAGAAAATATACAGTACATTGCGTTTCTGGTGCCGGTGGCATGTCTATATTCTGTGGCGTTGTTTTTCTTTAACAATATGGTTGCGAAGGTGAAGGCGGGAACATTTTGGGCAGACTGCCTGATAATCCGCGCACTGAAGTGGATAGCAGGAAAGACGAAATCTTGTTTCAGGTATGTGAAAAGTCATATGTCCCTGACGCAGAAGGGCGTATGGGCTTATATAGGTATAACTATAGTAGAGATAATTTTTGTGGCAATCCTGGCAGCAGGCAGCATGAGAGGCCTTCTTTGGGTGGTGATTTATATCATTTTAAAATGGCTGTGCATAGTCGGAATAGTGGCATATCTCATACAGACACAAGAGTTATACAAGTGCGCAAAGGAGATGGCGGAGGGCAATCTGGACAGGAAAGCGGACACAAGCAAAATGTTCTGGGTATTCCGCGCACATGGTGAACACCTCAACCAGATAAGAGACGGCATGTCAAAGGCTGTTGAGGCCAGAATGAAGAGCGAGCATTTGAAGACAGAACTCATAACAAATGTATCCCACGATATAAAGACCCCGCTTACATCCATAATCAACTATGTTGATTTGCTGCAGAAGGACGATATGGATGAGAAGACAAGACAGGAATATATAGAAGTTCTCTCAAGACAGTCTGCGAGACTGAAAAAACTCATAGAGGATCTGGTCGAGGCGTCCAAAGCATCGACGGGAAATATCCAGATAAACTGGGCGGAGATAGATGCCAATATGCTTCTGGAACAGGCAATAGGAGAGTATGGAGACAAACTGAACAAGGCAGGGCTTAAGGTCGTATTTACGGGATCGGATACACCTGCGGTGGTTATGGCAGATGGACAGCATCTGTGGAGAGTATTCGACAATCTCCTTGCAAATATAAGCAAATATGCGATGCCGGGAACGAGAATCTACGCATCGGTTATCCGCGGAGATGGCGAGGTAAGGATGGAGTTTAAGAATATATCCAGAGATCCGCTCAATGTGTCCAGTGATGAGCTCATGGAGAGATTTGTCCGTGGAGACAGCTCCAGAAATACGGAGGGAAGCGGACTGGGATTATCTATAGCGAACAGTCTGTGTACTCTGATGAATGCCAGATTTACTATAAGCATAGACGGAGATCTGTTCAAAGCGGCCATAATATTTACAGATAATGGTACTTTATAAAATTAAATTAACATGATTTATTGAAAAAATGTTATTGACAACTAATTTGAGTTAGGGCATACTAACCTTGATGATAATATTATCAACAATCAGAAGGAGGCGTGTATGATGACTAACGAAAGATTAGAGACGGACAAGAAGAGTATAGATGATACAGGTATCCAGCGTACAGAGATGCAGAAAGAGATCGTTATCAGCAGACTCAGGGAAAGGGGATGCAGGATAACCAGACAGAGAATGATACTCCTTGACATAATACTCGGGGAAGAGTGTTCTTCCTGCAAGGAGATTTATTATAAGGCGGTCAAGCAGGACAGTCGTATAGGCTCGGCTACAGTGTACAGAATGGTGAATACACTGGAGGATATAGGAGCCATCAACCGTAAAAACATGTATAAGGTTGCCTGTGGTGCCAACTGTGGTATAGAGGATGCCTGTGTCATTGAGCTTGATGATTCATCCAGCATTGAGCTTTCGGCCAAAGAGTGGAACAGGATAATCCGTGCAGGACTTATGGCTGGCGGATATATTGAGAATCAGATGGTGACAGGTGTCAATGTAAAGCCTTGTGGCTGTGGCTCATGTTGTTAATAACGAAGGAGATGATCTACAATGGGTGGAACAATATTGGTAGTGTGCATACTGGTGCTTATAGTAGTGGGTGCAGTTATCAGTTCTGCAAAGCACTTTAAAGGAGAAGGAGGTTGCTGTGGCGGCGGTGGTTCCGTCAAGGTCAAGGGTGACAAGATAAAGGATGTTGTCGCCGTGAAGACTATTTACATAGAGGGAATGCACTGCAGCAACTGTTCAGATCGTGTACAGAATGCACTGAACAGTCTGAGCCAGGTGAACGCAAAAGTCGACCTCAAGAAGAAGCAGGCTGTCGTTAAGCTCGGAAGAGAAGTATCTGATGATGAGCTTAAGAGCTGTGTAGAGAGGTGTGGATACTCAGTAACCGGTATAGGATAAAGTCTTGAATAAAAAATTGTAAAAAATTTTCAAAAAATTGTTGGCAATTCGAATAAGATGTGGTATTATCCATATTGTTGTTGAAAACACAACAGATAAGCGCGAGTGGCTCAGCGGTGGAGCATCTCCTTGCCAAGGAGAGGGTCGCGGGTTCGATTCCCGTCTCGCGCTCTGGATAATTTCCATGTTGCTAAAATTTTAAAAAAGTTGTTGACAGTTTGCTGGCGGTGTGATATTATCCATATTGTTGTTGGTAGCACAGCAGATAAGCGCGAGTGGCTCAGCGGTGGAGCATCTCCTTGCCAAGGAGAGGGTCGCGGGTTCGATTCCCGTCTCGCGCTCTTTTATATTAATTCACACTCAGGATTCAATCCTGATTTTTTTTTGCCCTCAGAAGCGATTGGTAATAAAATTTAAACATTTTTACTATTGAATAAATGACATGTAGTGATATAATCAATCACAATCGTTGAATATCAGAAAAAGTATAATTTTTACGAGGTAATGATTAAATTATGAAAGAGAGACTTAAGAATTTTCATCATTCAGCAGTTTTTATCTGTCTGGTTCTTGCAATTGTTCTGGACGTTGTTCTGGAAGCTCTTGGAAGACATTCGCTGTTTAAGGCGATATCGTATGTGTGGAGTCAGCCGCTCATATTCCTGTATAACTGTTCGATCATTTTCTTTACGCTGACACTTTCGCTGCTCATGAGAAAGAGAATATTCGGATACTGCGTTATATCGTTTGCATGGCTGATACTTGGAATCACGAACTGCATAGTTCTGGGATTCAGAATAACGCCATTTTCAGCTATCGATATGCTTATGGCGAGGAATACGATAACTATCATAGACAAATATTTTAATGTATGGCAGATCGTGCTCATAGCTGCGCTTCTGTTCGTTGCGCTGGCAGCCATCATAGTTCTGTTCATAAAATCGCCGACGGTTACGGGCAATATATATAGAACGAGAACGACTGTGTTTATAGTTGCGACATTCTTCTGTGTAATGCTCTTCACCAAGATCGCGCTCAATGCACAGACTATATCAGATAATTTTGCAAACCTTGCAACGGCATACAACAATTATGGATTTGTATACTGTTTCTCAAACAGTGTGGTCGATGTAGGTATAGGACAGCCGAGTGATTACAGCGAGGATAAGATGCTTGAGATAAAGGATGATCTGGACAGTGTTGGCACAACGGATTCAAAGCCTGGCAAGGACAAGCCAAACGTTATATTTGTACAGCTTGAGTCATTCATGGATCCGTCATATGTAAAATGCCTCACGTTCAATGAGAATCCTATTCCGAATTTCACAAAGCTGAAGGAGGAATGTACATCAGGATTCCTGACGATGCCGGCGATCGGTGCAGGTACAGCCAACTCGGAATTTGAGGTGCTCACGGGATTTAACGTGGCATATTTCGGTGCAGGTGAGTATCCATATAAGACCATACTTGGCAAGCAGACCATAGAGAGCATGGCGACACAGCTGAAGCTTGATGGTTATTCAACACATGCCATGCACAATCACGATGGTACATTCTATGACAGATACAAGGTGTATAAAAACATGGGATTTGATACATTTACCCCGATGGAGTATATGTACAATCTGGAGCATACTCAGAAGAACTGGGAGAAGGACAATGTCCTTACTGGTGAGATCATGAAGACTCTGTACTCCACCACTGGACGGGATTTCATATTCACCGTCAGCGTACAGGGACATGGAAGATACCCATCAGAGCTTGACGAGGAGAATTACAGTTACCCTATAAAGGTTGCCGGAACAGGCGATGAGAGCCTTGATACACAGTGGACATATTACTGTAACCAGCTCCACGAGATGGACGATTTCATTGGCAAGCTTATAGACAGACTTAAGGCGTACGATGAGCCGGTCGTTCTCGTTATGTATGGAGACCATCTTCCTGGATTTGAGATCACAGAGGACGATATAACCAACGGAGACCTTTACCAGACAGAGTATTTTGTCTGGAGCAATATGAAGAACTTCCCGGTTGAGGATGAGGATATAGAGGCATATCAGCTCAGCACAAAGGTGTTTGATATGCTGGGATTTGAGAAGAGCTATGTGCAGAAGTTCCAGTCAAAGTACAAGCCGGGCGATGCAAACTATGATGATGATCTCGAGAACATTGAGTATGATATGCTTTATGGACAGAGATACATGTATCCTGATGGATGGCCATATGAGCCGACGAATATGAAATACGGCATAAGCAAGATCAGGATCTCGGAGATCAAAAAGGGCGTGTATGTGCCACCGGTTGATGAAGAAGCGGATTTCACGGCAAATGATGGTTCCGGGGACGGTGAGAGTGCTGAGGAGCCACAGCCTATGAATGGATATTATATCCACGGAAGCAACTTCAATGAATGTACATTTGTGTGGATAGATGATGCCTTTTTGAAGGAGACTATCTATATAGACAGAGATACGCTGTTTCTTCCATATGAGGACTCGTTTGAGGCGGGCAAGGAGATATCCGTGGCGCAGGTCGGAGACGACAGTATAGATTTCGGAGTGGAAGACACTTATGTATATAAGGGAGATCCTGAAGATCCGGAGGACACAGAGACAAATGTGACCACGGAGACGGAAGAACTGCCTTGACAAGAACTATATAATTTGTTAGCATGTTTAAAAAGTTACATCACCCAACGCGATAAGTGTTGGGTGATGTGTTTTCTCTATTAAGGCTAATTGACGTACATAATGAGCACAATGCTCTTATTAAATATTTTACAGAAAGAGAGAGAAGAAAATGGGTAAGATTATTGGCGAAGGAATTACATTTGATGACGTTTTATTGGTACCTGCTTATTCTGAGGTATTACCAAATGACGTTGACCTTACAACAAAGCTGACACAGAAGATTAAGTTGAATATTCCTCTTATGAGTGCCGGTATGGACACAGTTACAGAGCACAGAATGGCTATTGCCATGGCTCGTCAGGGTGGTATCGGAGTTATCCACAAGAACATGTCCATAGAGAAGCAGGCAGAGGAAGTTGACAAGGTAAAGCGTTCAGAGAACGGTGTAATATCAGATCCATTTTACTTATCTCCAGAGCATACACTGGCAGATGCTGACGAGCTTATGAGCAAGTTCAGAATCTCAGGTGTACCTATCACAGAGGATGGCAAGCTTGTTGGAATCATAACCAACCGTGACCTGAAGTTTGAGAAGGACTACACCAAGAAGATCAAGGAGTCAATGACATCTGAGGGTCTTGTTACAGCAAAGGAGGGAATCACACTTGACGAGGCTAGAGAGATCCTTGGAAAGGCTCGTAAGGAGAAGCTTCCTATCGTTGATGACGATTTCCATCTGAAGGGACTCATCACGATCAAGGATATTGAGAAGCAGATCAAGTACCCATATTCAGCACATGACGCACAGGGCAGACTTCTCTGTGCAGCAGCAGTAGGATGTACAGCCAACATCCTCGACAGAGTTGCAGAGCTCGTATCAGCAAAGGTTGATGCGATAGTTATAGATACAGCACATGGACATTCAGCCAATGTTCTGAGAACCTTCAAGATGGTTAAGGAGAAGTATCCTGACCTTCAGGTTATTGCCGGTAACGTTGCAACAAGATCAGGCGCACAGGCTATGATCGACATGGGTGTAGATGCAGTCAAGATCGGTATCGGACCTGGTTCTATCTGTACAACAAGAGTTGTTGCAGGTATCGGTGTACCACAGATCACAGCTATCATGCAGGCATATGATGCAGCTATGAATGCCGGAATCCCTGTTATCGCAGATGGCGGTATCAAGTATTCAGGAGATATCACAAAGGCTCTGGCAGCAGGTGCCAACGTATGTATGATGGGAAGCCTGTTCGCAGGTACAGATGAGGCTCCTGGTGATTTCGAGCTTTATCAGGGACGTAAGTACAAGGTATACAGAGGTATGGGATCTATAGCAGCCATGGAGAATGGTTCTAAGGACAGATACTTCCAGGAGAACGCAAGAAAGCTTGTCCCAGAGGGCGTTGAGGGCCGTGTGGCATACAAGGGATCACTTGAGGATACAGTATTCCAGCTCATCGGTGGACTTCGTTCAGGTATGGGTTACTGCGGAGCAAAGAACATTGCAGAGCTTCATGAGAAGGCAGAGTTCGTCAAGATTTCAGCAGCTTCACTCAAGGAGAGCCATCCACATGATATCCATATCACAAAGGAAGCTCCTAACTACAGTGTAGAGTAATAGAAATTTGCATAGATGATTTCAGATAAGAGGATGCATATCTGTCAGATATGCATCCTTTTTTCTTGACACCGTTCTGTTATGTGAGATAATGGAGAATAGGTGTCTTAGAAAAGAGGTGTTTGGATATTTATGAAGGTAAACAATCCAGGTAAAAAAGATCTTGACCAGCTTGTGATGCTTGAGCAGGAGACATTTCCTGAGGCTGAGGCAGCAAGCCGGGAGTCTATAGAGCGAAGACTGAAGGCACACAGAGAAACCTTCTGGGTGCTCAAGAAGGACGGACGAATAATAGCAGGTATAAATGGCATTACTACTAATGAGAAGGATTTGAGCGATGCCATGTATACGGGCGAGGACTTCTACGACAAGAAGGGTCGCTGGCTTATGATATTCGGCGTGTCAACTCTGCCGGACTATCAGCACAATGGATATGCGGCGAAGATAATGCATGAGGTTCTTCAGGAGACGGTCAAATGTAAACTCGACGGAGTCGTCCTCACATGTAAAGAGAACATGATCCCATTCTACGAACAATTTGGTTTTGTGGATGAGGGCGTGAGTGAATCTGAGCATGGCGGTGTCGTCTGGCATCAGATGAGGATAAGGCGCAGAGATATAAAACGTGATTATAAGCAGGATGTGATTGATTGTATAGTGATAGTAGTTGTGGCCGCCGTACTGGCATTTCTGCTGGGACGATTTGTGATATTAAACTGTAATGTACCTACTGGTTCCATGCTTGAGACAATACAGCTTGGAGACAATATAATAGGAAGCAGGCTTACATATAAGTTCTCTGATCCTGAGCGTGGCGATATAGCCATATTCAAGTGGCCGGACGATGAGTCCCAGGTATATATCAAGAGAATCATAGGACTGCCGGGTGAGACCGTGGAGATCATAGATGGTAAGGTATATATAAATGGAAGTGATACTCCGCTCAAGGAGGATTATCTGAGTGATGAGGCAAGGACTGACGTAAGATCGTTTGGGCCGTATCAGGTTCCTGAGGACTGTTACTTTATGCTGGGAGACAACAGACCAAACTCAGCGGATGCCAGACTTTGGGAGAATACCTATGTGAAGCGTGACAAAATACTTGCCAAAGCAGAATTTGTGTATTTCCCATTTTCACAGATAACATGGCTTGGAAACGGAGCAGAGTATTAGATTGTATGTCATGATGGATAATCAGAGGAGATGGTCACATGAACAGAGTAAGATTTGACATGCATTGTCATACGGCTGAGGGATCACCCGATGCCAAAGTAAAGATTCTTGATTATATTGATCTGTTAAAGCAGCGTGGTTTTCACGGAATGCTGGTCACAGACCATGATTCATATTCCGGATACAAAGCGTACTTAAGGCAGAAAGATAAGGTGAAGGATTTCTCTGTGCTCAGAGGTATCGAGTATGATACGTTTGACTATGGACATTTCCTCATCGTATTGCCATCAGATACACCTGAGGAGGTGTACGACCTGTTTGAACATAGGGGCATGGCGCTTATCAGGGTGATATGGCTTGTGCACGAGTGCGGCGGTATACTTGGCCCAGCTCATCCATTTGGCGAGAAGTTCATGAGCTTTGGCAGCACGAGAAGGCTTGGCGTGATAGAGCACAGACTATATGCACAGCATTTTGACTTCATAGAGGGATATAATTGCTGTGAATCAGCCAAGAGGAATAAGATGGCCAGAAGGCTTGCGTCATACTATGATATACCTGTTTTTGGTGGAAGCGATGCCCATAAGGAGAACTGTGTCGGACTTGCAGGTACATATCTTCCGGATTATATACATTCGGAGGATGATCTGATAAATTATATAAATGACGGCAATCATCCCGAGGTTGGCGGAAAGAGATACCCGAAGACCTTGAAGGACAAGATAGGACCTGCCGGTAAATTCCTGACGTATGGATTTTATTTATACAATATATATGGCGCATTCCGAAATTATCCTGCGAGATGTCGCGCATACTTTGCGGCATCGGCAAAGCTGAAGGCAAAAAGGAAAAGTAAATGTCCAGACAGGGGACTGGATAGCAAAAAATAAAAGCAAAAACAGAAAGGGCGATTATGAATAAGAAGGAAAGAAGTAATTTTACGGGGACGCTGGGCTTTGTTATGGCAGCAGCGGGAAGTGCGGTAGGACTTGGAAATATATGGAGGTTTCCATATCTTGCGGCAAAGGACAACGGAGGCGTGTTTATACTTGTGTATATAATACTTGCACTTACATTTGGATTCACACTGCTCACAACAGATATTGCAATAGGAAGAAAGACTCGGCAGGGACCGCTCACCGCTTATGGTCTTATACATAAGAAGTGGAAATGGCTTGGCGGTCTGGCATGGATCGTACCGGTCATAATCCTTCCATATTACTGTACTATCGGAGGATGGGTCCTGAAGTATATGACAGCATATTTTACAGGTCAGACAGAGGCTGCCACTGGTGACGGTTATTTCACCGGTTTTATAACAGCCCAGACTGCGCCTATAGTATTTGCACTTATATTCCTTACGGCCACAGGCGTTGTCGTATTCTGTGGTGTTGAAAAGGGAATAGAGAAGTTTAGCAAGGTGCTCATGCCGATATTGGTAATTCTTATAATTGGAATTTCAATCTATTCGCTGACGATCAAGCATACCGGTGATGATGGTACGATCAGAACAGGAATTGATGGACTGAAGGTATATTTGATTCCTGATTTTAAGGGAATGACATTCAGGGATATATTCATGGTTGTAATGGATGCCATGGGACAGCTCTTCTTCTCGATAAGTGTCGCTATGGGTATCATGGTTGCGTATGGCTCATATGTTAAGAAGGATGTTAACCTTATGAAGTCGATCAATCAGATAGAGATATTTGACACGGCAGTGGCTTTCCTTGCTGGTCTGATGATAGTCCCTGCGGTGTATGTGTTCTCTGGAACGGAAGGCATGTCAGCGGGCCCTGGACTTATGTTCATATCTCTGCCAAAGGTATTCAATGCCATGGGTAAGGTCGGAACAGTCATCGGAGCCCTGTTCTTCATCATGGTTACATTTGCGGCGATTACATCCTCAGTATCGGTCATGGAAGCGATAGTGTCAGGACTTATGGATAAGTTCCATCTCACGAGAAAGAAGAGTGCGGTCATAACAACTGTATATGCGGTTGTCGGAATGTTGGTCGTATGTTTCGGTTACAACATATGGTACTTTGAGCTCAAGCTTCCAAATGGAGCTACAGCCCAGATCCTCGATGTGATGGATTACCTGAGTAACAACATCTTCATGCCGCTTGTGGCTATCCTGTCATGTATACTTATCGGCTGGGTAGTGAAGCCTAAGACGGTTATAGACGAGGTTACAAGAAATGGCGAGAAGTTTGGAAGAAAGAAGCTCTATATTGTCATGGTAAAGTTTGTGGCACCAATACTGCTTGCATTGCTGCTTCTCCAGTCATTTGGAATTGACTTTGTACAGTTTGTTACAAATCTGTTCAAATAGAACAATATAGTTTATAATGTAGAGGCATTTGTCATGTGAGTGATGAAGGCCTCTATATTTTTGTCATAAGGAATGTCATTGCAGGATATTTATACCGGGTTTACGGATTTAATGGGAGAATGATGGATGAACAACAGGGATGATTTGATATATCTTGCCCCGATGGAGGGGATAACAGGATACATATACAGAAATGCACATCACAAATATTTCGGCGGCGTTGACAAATACTTTATGCCGTTCATTGCCCCGGCGAAAGGACGTCCTCTCAGAAACAGGGAACTAAGGGATGTGCTGCCGGAAAACAATCAGGGGATAAATGTGGTGCCGCAGCTTCTGACCAACAGCGGCGAGGGATTTGTGAAGGCCGCAAAGTTCCTGAAGGAGCTTGGATATAACGAGGTGAATATCAATCTCGGCTGTCCGTCAAAAACTGTTGTCACGAAGTATAAAGGCTCGGGTTTGATATACGATACGGAGAGGCTTGACAACTTCTTATATGAAGTATTTGCCGCCGACGTGATGGATGTGTCTATAAAGACCAGAATAGGAAGAGACAGTTCTGTGGAGTTTGAGGATATCATAGAAATATATAAGAAGTATCCGATAAGTGAGCTGATCATACATCCGAGAATACAGACGGATTTCTACAAGAATACGCCAAACATGGAAGTGTTTGCCGAAGGTGTGGCTTCATATGGAAGACCAGACACAGTGTGCTACAACGGAGATATAAACAGTGTGGCGGATTATGACAGGTTCACGGGTGATTTTCCTGATATAAGTAAGGTTATGATAGGCAGGGGGATAATAGCTGATCCTTGTCTGGCGGAGCGGATAAAAGAAGAGTGTGGCGACAGTACATATGACTGGAACAGATTCTTCATATTTCACGATGAACTTTACAGGAATTACTGTGAGTCGGATGTGGGCAGGGGCAACACGATGTTCAAGATGAAGGAGCTGTGGGCTTACTGGTCGAGGCTGTTTTGTGATGTGGAGGGAGCTGAGAGGGCTCTTAAGAAGATCCGGAAGACTAGAGATAATGGTGAGTATGAGGCGGCAGTCAGGATGCTGGCTGCACTGTGCAGATGAAATGAATTTAGTATGATGGGGTGTATTGTATGAGTGTATGCTTGGATTACTATATGTTAGTTGTGTTTTGATGATTAGGAGATGATATCATGGGATGTCTTGGAAATTGTATATGGTTTTTATGTGGCGGAATATTGAGCGGACTTTCGTGGGTGGCAAGCGGGGTGCTGTGCTGTATAACGATAATAGGGATTCCGATTGGGATGCAGTGCTTTAAGTTTGCAGGACTTGCATTCTTTCCATTTGGAAAAGAGATAGTGTATGGAGGCGGGGCTGGCTCGCTGATCGCGAATATCATATGGCTGCTCTGCTGCGGAATACCTATGGCGGTAGAGAATGCCTGCCTGGGGCTGCTGCTTTGCATAACGATAGTCGGAATTCCATTTGGGCTTCAGTTCTTTAAGATCGCCAAACTGTCGCTCATGCCGTTTGGTGCAGAGATTGTGGGATGATGGTGGAAATATACATAAATATAGTTGACAGAACTTGAATCACTAGAATATAATAATGTGGCGTCAGATATGTGCTGACGCCATATATAAGGCAATGACGAAGAGAAGTAGCATAGATTATCGCCCACAGAGAGCCGGTGGTGGTGGGAGTCCGGCGGAGTGAATATATGTGAATAACACTTTACCAGCCGCAAGCTGAAAGATATAGCCCATAGCGGGATACGTGTTTTATGTCGAGTAGGGGAGCCGTAGCTGCACGATACGCAGAGAGGTCATGAGCAAGGTGACTGAGAGGGACTGGGACGCGATGCTTTGAATATACGAAGATCGTGTAACGGTAAATCAGGTGGTACCGCGGACATTAAAGCAGACAAGTAACCGACAGGTAGTTTGAGAGAGCTTATGTTCGTCCTGAATATTTGCATATGTATATGTGCATCTGATTCAGGATGAACATAAGCTTTTTCTATTTGCAAGAGAAATAACAGCCAGTGCGTAATCCTGAAAAAGCCAAAGTGGACATAAAGCCACAGGCAAATAGTAAAGAAAAGGAGAGAACAGATGACAATCGAGAATATTTATCGTAACAGAACAATGAACGAGATCACTGAGGGCGATGTGGGAAAGACACTTAAGGTTGCCGGATGGGTAGAGAATATCCGTGACCACGGTGGAGTATCATTTATCGATCTTCGTGATATGTATGGCGTGCTCCAGGTAGTAATGAGAGACACATCACTGCTTGACGGAATAACAAAGGAGGATTGTGTATCAATCGAGGGTATCGTTGAGCACAGAGATGAGGAGACATACAATCCTAAGATCCCTACAGGTACTATTGAGCTTGAGGCAAAGACTGTAGAGATACTTGGCAAGGTATATAAGCAGATTCCATTTGAGATCCAGACATCCAAGGAGACACGTGAGGATGTGAGACTCAAGTACAGATATCTTGACCTCAGAAACAAGAAGGTTAAGGACAACATGATTTTCAGAAGCCAGGTCATCAGCTACCTTCGTCAGAAGATGACTGAGATGGGATTCCTTGAGATCCAGACACCTATCCTCTGCGCATCATCACCTGAGGGTGCAAGAGATTACATCGTGCCATCAAGAAAGTTCAAGGGCAAGTTCTATGCACTTCCACAGGCACCACAGCAGTACAAGCAGCTCCTCATGGTATCAGGATTTGACAAGTACTTCCAGATTGCTCCTTGTTTCAGAGATGAGGATGCGAGAGCAGATCGTTCACCTGGTGAGTTCTACCAGCTTGACTTTGAGATGAGCTTTGCAACACAGGAGGATGTATTCAAGGTTGGAGAGGAAGTCCTCTCAGCAACATTTGAGAAGTTTGCACCTGAGGGCGCAGTTGTTACACAGGCTCCATATCCGATCATCAGCTACAAGCAGGCTATGCTTGAGTTCGGTACGGATAAGCCTGACCTCAGAAACCCACTTAGAATAATAGATCTTACAGATTTCTTCCAGAGATGTACATTCAAGCCATTCCACGGCAAGACGGTACGTGCCATCAATGTACACAAGAAGCTTTCAAAGGGACAGCATGAGAAGATGCTCAAGTTTGCACAGAGCATCGGCATGGGCGGCCTTGGATATCTGGAGATACTTGAGGATATGTCATACAAGGGACCTATCGACAAGTTCATTCCTGATGATATGAAGGGTGAGATCGCAGAGCTTGCAGGCCTTCAGCCTGGAGATACTATTTTCTTCATCGCAGACGTGGAGGAGCTTGCAGCGTCATTTGCAGGACAGATCAGAGTTGAGCTTGGTAACAGACTTGATCTCAACGAGAAGAACGCATTCCGTTTCTGCTATATAAATGACTTCCCAATGTACGAGTACGACAAGGAGAGCAAGAAGATCATCTTCACTCACAATCCGTTCTCAATGCCACAGGGCGGACTTGAGGCGTTAAATGAGAAGGATCCACTTGATATCCTGGCTTACCAGTACGATATCGTCTGCAACGGTATCGAGCTTTCATCAGGTGCCGTAAGAAACCACGACATGAAGATCATGGTTAAGGCATTTGAGATCGCAGGATACACAGAGGATGATCTGAAGGAGAAGTTCGGAGCACTCTACAATGCATTCCAGTTCGGAGCACCACCTCATGCAGGTATGGCTCCTGGTGTGGACAGAATGATCATGCTTCTCAGAAACGAGGATAATATCAGAGAGATCATCCCATTCCCAATGAATGGAAATGCACAGGATCTTATGTGTGGAGCACCTGGAGAGGTTACAGAGCAGCAGCTCCGTGAGGTTCACATTAAGGTCAGACAGTAAAAAGGCCGGACGGCACTTGTAGTTCGAGATATGGATATGTTTCATATCTTATGTATCAAGAACTACAAGTGCCTGTTTTTTTGACATGTACTTGTGTATAAAAACGGTTTTAATTGTTTTTATGAGAATTGTAAGAGGAGGCTTTTGACGATGGCAGGTTTTCTTATAAAGGACACAACTAGGGAAGAACGAGAGCAGATAGTTGCCGATTCTCTGGGAAATATAGATGCTTACTGCGATGGATGCATGTGCGGTATCACAGAGATGTACCAGGATTATATTGATGGGAAGAAGGAGCTCCGTGAGATCAATATGGAGTTCAATGCGAGATATGTCCGGGATGAGGATATGGATGGACGGAAGTGAGCATATGGTGACAACTTTAATAATATGTATGTTGCAGAGCTGGGAAAGCCATGTTAATATGGACATACAGTTAGCTGGTTTACAATAACATCCATAAATAAGTATTAAAAAGGGGAAAATTGTATGGGGATACGAAAAGAAATATTTATATGTGCTGCGGCGCTTTCGATTATGGCATGTACTGCCTGCGGTAGTTCTGAGGGAAATGTTTCAGGAACAAATGGCGTGGAGACCTCGACCGGTGTGGAAAGCGGAATGATAGAGCAGCCACAGGTTATGTATGATGGGTATATCTATTATTACAATGCAACCGGAAGAGATGAGAAATTGCCGGAAGGATACGAGATCGCGGGAACGATAAAAAAGGTCGACAGCAAAGACTATCCTGCAGAGAATTTTGCGGCAGCAGGCGTGGATCTTGAAGCTGGACAGGACATATATATCAGCACAACTGAGAAGAATGTCATTTATCTGAAATATGACAGCGGATATGCGAGGTTTGAGAGAAGTCCTGAGGATGCTGCAGCGGAAGAACAGGATGAGACGGAGGTTGCAGAGAAAGAGAATGAGATAGAGGGGAATAGTGAAATGACAGATAATATGGATGATGCTATGGCAGAAAATTGTGGAGAATATGGATTTGGAGAAGACGGAGAATTCGACTTTGACAGTATATTTGGGATAGATCAGCTTGACCTGAACTACGAGGCACATGTTGCAGGATTTGACGGAGAGAGCTTTTTGTATAGTGTGCATATTGATGGCGGTGTCACAGATGAGAAGGTAGATGAGATCCAGCAGGTGATGGCGGATTATTCTTCACAAAATGGTGATGAAGAAAACTATATGGGGTATATTGATATATATAAGGGTGAAGACCAGATAATGATATACCTTGACCTTGGCGGTGTATCAGAAGAAAATAGCAACATGGCGGTAACGGGTATACTGAACGCACTTAACAGTGTCTCAGGTATAAAGAGTGTTATCATAAACGAAGGGATGTAGAAAAAAGAAAACATGTGTGAAAAGTCCATGATGTTTATTCTGAAATCACAAAGTAATTTTTGGCTATCTTTTCAAAAGTTCTGAGTCGAACTTTCTACTTCATAAGCGTTTTTTTATTTCATGCTTATGAAGTAGAGAATTTTTACCTTATCGTAAATTCGCAAGATAAATTATATGTATCGTAATCCCAATCTCTTTCACTTTCAAAGAACGCAAATTGTTTAATCAAACGATAGTGTCCAGCAGGCAATTCTCCATAAAAACTTTTAACATCAATTTCTAATGTTAATCGTTCGTTAGGCTTAATAAAACAATCCTTTTCATTGCTCTTTGAGGGGGCATCAAGCTGTTTAAGTTGATACCAAGTGCCGGATTGTTCAGCTTCTATTTCAAAATAATTTGGTGAATATCGGTATTCTTTATCAGAAGTATTTTCTATTAGAAATGAAAGGTGCTTCAAATCTAAATCCTTTTCTGTACTCATTGAAATCTTCAAATCACCCAAAGTGTCAAGTGCTTCTTCACTTCCATAAGGAGAAACCTCATATTCTTCGGAATAATCTTGTACTACATGGTTATCACTGTCCTTTGCTTGACTGCACCCAACAATACACACCAATAACGATAAGTTTAGAAACATACATATTATTTTTTTCATTTGTCCTTATCTCCTTTCTTTTAAATTTATAATAGCAATAAAATGTCTATTTTCAATCAACTTTCATTGCAATTTATTTTTACTGTAACACATGCTCCCCCTGCTTCATTATTAGCAATTTGGATATTTCCGCCATGTCTTTCACTTAAAATCTTACTAATATTCAGCCCTAATCCCAAATGTTCAGTAGATATATCTTTCGATGATTTATAAAATGGTAATGTCGCTTTTTCAATATCAATATTTTTAAACCCGCAACCATCATCTGAAACAGATATAACTAAATTATTATTCTCTATTACTGCGCTAATAGCAATATCACTTTTTGCGTATCTAATACTATTAGAGAGTAAATTTTCATAAATCTGCATGACTGTATTTAAATTGATAAACAAGGTTATATTATCACCGCTTGTAGTAATTGAAAAATGTTTGTCATAACAAAGTGCTTCTGCTGTGTTATTAAAATTATCAATAAGTGCATGAAATGTAATCTGTTGCCGTGGAATATCAATATCCTCTAACCTATATAAGTTCGTCATAGCATTTACATATTTTTCAAGACGTGAAACATTTTTTGACATTACTGATATTTCATCTAATATTTCTTCTTGTGATACTAAGCCTTTGGGAATAAAGGAAAGCAGCATAGTAGCATGACCCTTTAGTAAAGTCAAAGGAGTGCGTAAGTCATGTGAAAAAGCAGCGTTTAGACGGCGCTGTTCAGCAAATTGTCGAAACATAGTTTCATTATTTTTCGCCAAACAGTCTTTCATTTTTTCAAAGGCATGACAGAGTTTTCCCATTTCATCATTTAATGGATATGATAACGTAAAATCTAAGTCATTTGCTTCAATTTTATGATACGCATTAGTTAATAGCTTAATAGGTTTCGATATTTTTTTTTTATAAAAAAATGTTACACAACATATCATATTAATAGATAATACGATAGGAATAATTGCAACATTTAATGAACCTAAAACACTGTCAATAAGCCTATCCCGGTTTGTAAAATTAGGTGAAACTTCGATATATGAAACATGGTTCGGATAGACATATTCGTGTACTGGGCGTTCTTTTTGATAATCAACATTGAACTTGCATATCTCGTTTCCTTTCGTATCAAATATTGTGTATTTTGTTTGGTCATTACTATAAGCGGCGGTAAATGAACCATTTTCCGGTATATCATACCTTGTTGACATATTTTCATACTTATAGTTCAAATTTATTCTGTATTTGTCAACCATTGAAATTAAAAGTATACAAATAATTATTCCAATCAACAATGAAAACAAAGCATAAAGAACAAAGGACATCCTAATACTCATGCTATTTAACCGATTGAACCATCTGCTTCTCTTTAATTTTTCCATTTATATCCGCACCCCCAAACAGTTTCAATGTAAGGTCTATCGCCTAAAGATAAAAATTTTGCCCTAATACGTCTGATATGTTCTGTAACAACTGTATTATCACCAATGCCGTCTAATCCCCAAACTTTTTCATAAATAGTTTCCCGGTCAAAAACAATTCCTTTGTTTTGTGAAAGGAAAGATATTATATCAAATTCCTTTTTGGTAAAAGCCATATCCTTATTATGATAAAACACAATACGTGAGGAATAATCTATAACCATATCTTCATCAAATTGCACCTTTGAAGATGTATTGTGTCTTTTTTCTCTGCGAAGATGTGCTGCAATGCGAGCTTCTAATTCATCAACAGAAAATGGTTTTATTACATAGTCGTCTGCGCCAATAGAAAATCCTTTTATTTTATCACTATCTTCAATGCGTGCTGTTAAAAAAATTATAGGGCATGAAACATAATCCCGTATTCTTTCACAAACAGTAAATCCATCAATATCTGGCATATTAACGTCTAACAAAATAATGTCAGGTTTTTTTTCTACTTCTTTTAATGCAGCATTTCCTGCTGTTGCAGTATATACCGTATATCCAAGTTTGCTGAAATAGCAATACAGCATTGATACAATTTCTTTTTCATCGTCTACAATTAAAATACTCTGCGCCATAAATATGCCTCCATTGTGAATATCTGATTTAAGATTATCAAACAAAAATCTATTTCTAATCAATTTCTTTAATTTTCGATGTCATTAGATATTATATATGGCAATATGAGTTGTAGCAACCTTACTCTGCATGTTTTATGCTCTATTACCATCAATACTATGATATGTGTAATCATATCTCAAAGAAAAGAGGAACAGTAAAATGTAATAGGGTGAAAAATATGAAGCAGGATAAAGTGAAGTATGATTTTAAGGCTTTCGGGCAAGCCATTAAAGCAGCAAGAAAAGCAAAGGGAATATCACGCAATCAGTTAGCCGACACACTGAATATTGCGCCCCGGTATATCGCGTCCATTGAAAACAGCGGGCAGCACCCAAGTTTACAGATTTTATATGAGCTTGTAACCCTGCTTGACGTATCAGTAGACCAGTTCTTTTTCCCGGAACGGGAACAAGAGAAGTCCACACGCCGCCGTCAGCTCGATACCATGCTTGACACAATGAGCGAAACAGACTTAAAAATCATGTCTGCTACTGCAAAAGGCATAGAGGAAGCCAACAATGACAGGACGGGGGAATAAAGTTCCCTCGTTTTTGTCTGCATAAAGTGAATGAAGCGCCGCAGAATTGCGGCGTTTTTCTTTTGCGCTTTTTGGCATACTGGGAGTTCCGTTGTAGTGATAAGTGAGGAAAAAACTTTCTTAGCAAGCATAGGAAAAGAGTACCCTTTTCCGTATTTTCGCCCTCCCGTCCTGCGGTGCGTCGGTTGAAAATTGCTTGTTGGGAAGTATGGAGGAGATTGAGACGTATATAGGCAATATAGAGTCTGGAAAGAGCGGAAGCATAGATATCCTCACGAATGCCGTGGCGACGACTGCTGCGAGCGGTGATATGTCAAAGGTGATAGTTACATATGAGGACAAAGAGGGGAATGAGACGACGATTGAGGGGAATTTCAAGGCGACTGTGGAATCTCCGGTGTATGACAATGTAGAGAAGATAAAGGACAGCACAAAAAGCAGTGATAAAAAGGTGTTATATGGTGTAATTGCTGTGGTTATAGTGATAGCTCTGTTCTGTATATGTGCGATAAGAAAGCACAGGAGAAAAAAGGAGATTCTTGATGAATTTTAGATTCCGGTCACGGGGAGAGAGTTTATAAGGAGATAGATTGTATGGGGTGGATATGGCATTTGTGTCTTATGAATATGAAGAGAAGAAAGATCAGAACATTTCTCACCGTTCTCGGCGTGATGATAGGTGTTATATCGGTTGTAGCACTTCTGGCTGTGGGAATCGGAGTCAAGAACGAGATGATAGATTCTGCGGTTGCAAGTGGAAGTGTCAACCAGATAACGATATACAGTGAGACCGGAAGTAAGCATAAGGATCGAATGATAACGGACAGAACGATATCTACATTGACAGATCTTGCAAATGTGGATGGTTGTTATCCTCTGTATGAGGTGCCTGTGAGTATGAAGTATGGGGAGTATGAATACTTTGGCAATCTTGTGGGTGTGCCGGGAAATGAGCTTGATGGCTGGAGTCTGGCCTATGGGGAAAACAGCAATTCTTCACATGGGACATCTGAACTGATCTCGGGCGGCAGTGTGGGCAAAATGTTCTTCAATCAAAAGACATTTGACAGTTACGAGAAGAGAGAGAAGAAGAGTATTGCATCCCTTGTCGGAAAGAGATTTGACACGACCGTCGGATGGAGCGGTGAAAGTGACAGGATATTCAAACTGAAACTCGCCGGGGTTTTATCTGATGGAGATACGGATAACAGCTCTGACAATGCTTCTGCTGACACTTCTTATGACAGTGCAGTTCAGGATGAAGAGTCTGACGAATCGCTGGACATCTCTGACAGCTACAGCGAGAAGTCTCAGACGATATACTGTGATATGGATTCACTGAAAAGCCTGCTCAGAAAGGTCAGCGCCGATGGCAAGCTTTACGGTCAGCCGGTGGATGGCAATGGTAACAGCTACCGTGAATTTGTCTACACATCAGCGGTGGTGATCGTAGATGATATAAATAACGTCGATGCGATGGTAAAAAAGCTTCAGGACATGGGGTATCAGACAGAGAATTCCAAGGAATATCTGGACACGATACAGAAGTACCTCAAGATGATACAGCTTCTTCTCAGCGGAATCGGAATGATAGCACTTATTGTGGCTGTCATAGGAATAAGCAACACCATGACGACCTCTGTATTCGACCGGGTAAACGAGATCGGTATATTGAAGGTCCTCGGCTGCGACATAGACGAGCTCAGACTTCTGTTCCTCATGGAGGCCGCAGTGATAGGACTTGTCGGAGGCGTCCTCGGAGTATTATCCTCCTACGGAGTGAGAATAGTGGTGAATAAAGCCGCCGTCTCCATGTTCAACCTTGCAAAAGAAACCCAGATAGCCATGATCCCATGGTGGCTTGCACTGGCCGGAGTCATCGGCTCCGTGATCCTCGGAGTGGCAGCAGGCTATTTCCCAGCAAGATGGGCCTCAAAACTAAGACCAATAGACGCCGTGACAAGGAGGTAAAAGGTCACAAAATTATCGCAAACATAAAGAAAAAGCCAGAAAGATACAAAAAACAGAAAAGTTGAATCATTCAGAGGAAAATAAGCAAAAAAGATACAGTTTTACGCACAAAAAAAGCAGAGACAACTCACACAAAACACAAAGAATGTGTGAACTGTCTCTGCTTTTGTTGTATATCCCGTGATGGATCCACATCCTTACAGTGTACGGGCTTCACTATCTCAAAGGACTTTTCGTCCGTCCTTATTTCCTGTTGGCTCTGTAACGAAGAGTATGGTCAAGAATCTTCTTACGGATTCTGAATGACTTTGGTGTGATCTCCAGAAGCTCATCAGTGTCGATGAAGTCAAGAGCCTGCTCAAGACTCATCACCTTTGGAGGTGAAAGCTTGAGAGCATCATCTGATCCTGAAGAACGTGTGTTGGTAAGCTGCTTCTTCTTGCAGACATTGACCTCCATGTCTTCAGCACGAGGATTCTCACCTACAACCATACCGGCGTAAACCTGCTCACCAGGTCCGATGAACAGTGTTCCACGCTCCTGTGCGTTGAAAAGACCATATGTGATCGAAGTACCTGACTCGAATGCGATGAGTGATCCCTTTGAACGGTAGCTCATGTCACCCTTGTATGGAAGATACTCGTCAAATGTTGTGTTGATGATACCTGTACCCTTGGTAGCTGTCATGAAGTCACCACGGAATCCGATAAGTCCACGGGATGGAACAGAGAACTCAAGTCTTGTGGTTCCATTTCCTGTAGGAGCCATTCCCTGAAGCTCACCCTTTCTCTGGTTCAGCATGTTGATGATAGTACCTGCAAATTCGTCAGGAACATCTATATAAGCGATCTCAAATGGCTCAAGCTTATGTCCGAGCTCATCTTCCTTGTAGATAACCTCAGCCTTACTTACTGCAAATTCATAACCTTCACGTCTCATGTTCTCGATGAGGACTGACAGGTGAAGCTCACCACGGCCTGAAACCTTGAAAGCCTCAGTTGTGTCAGTCTCCTCAACTCGGAGGCTGACATCTGTGTTCAGCTCTCTGAAAAGTCTCTCACGAAGATGTCTTGATGTTACGAACTTACCTTCCTTGCCTGCGAGAGGAGAGTCATTTACCATGAATGTCATGGCGATGGTTGGCTCAGAAATCTTCTGGAAAGGAATTGGGTCAGGATTCTCAGGGGAGCAGAGAGTATCACCTATCTGTACATCTGCGATGCCTGAAACAGCAACGATAGAACCTATCTGTGCTTCCTTAACCTCTATCTTGTTAAGACCCTCATACTCGAAAAGCTTTCCGATACGAACCCTCTCGAGCTTGTCCGGGTCATGCTCATTTACTATGACAAGATCCTCATTTACCTTGAGGACACCATTGTCGACCTTGCCGACACCGATACGTCCAACGTACTCGTTGTAGTCGATTGTGCTGACAAGCATCTGTACACCTGCCTCAGGATCGCCTGTAGGAGCAGGAATGTAATCAATTATAGTGTCGAACAGAGGCTTCATGTCTGTGCCTGGCTCGGATGAGTCAAGTGTTGCATAACCGGACTTGGCAGAAGCAAATACAAATGGGCAGTCAAGCTGATCCTCATTTGCATCGAGCTCGATGAGGAGCTCAAGAACTTCGTCAACTACCTCGTCAGGACGTGCCTCAGGACGATCACATTTATTTACACATACGATAACTGCAAGATTAAGCTCAAGAGCCTTCTTCAGAACGAACTTGGTCTGTGGCATAGGACCCTCAAATGCATCAACAACGAGGATTACTCCGTTTACCATCTTAAGAACTCGCTCAACCTCACCGCCGAAGTCTGCATGACCCGGAGTATCAATGATGTTGATCTTGGTGCTTCCATATGTTACGGCAGTATTCTTGGAGAGGATAGTGATTCCTCTTTCACGCTCGATATCGTTGGAATCCATGACACGCTCAGCGACCTCCTGATTGTCACGGAACACACCGCTCTGCTTTAAGAGCTCGTCTACAAGTGTTGTTTTACCGTGGTCAACGTGGGCGATGATAGCCACATTTCTGATATCATCTCTTGTTATCTTCATAATTTTCACTCTTTCTTTCAAATTTAGTCTACTTTACAACGGTTAACATTCTAGCATAGTGAAAAAACCAATGCAATAATTATAATGTACAAAAATGTTGTAAAAATGAGGGCAAATGGCGGAAAAATGATTATTTTGCAGCCGCTTTGAGCAGCATCTCTTTGAGTTCGTCAGGTGAGAACTTGTAATGAGAGTTGCAGAACTGGCAGTTGACCTCTATAGGCTCACCCTCTTCAAGAAGACTTGCGATCTCTTTTTTGCCAAGGCTGAGTACCGCATTGTAGTATCTCTTCTTGCTACAGTTGCAGTGCCACTCGGTAGGCAACTCATCGGTCACTACAACGTCATATCCTTCAAATACATCCTTGATGATGTCAAGAGGAGTCTTGCCCGCATCGAGGAGACTGGTGATAGAAGAGAACTCGTTAAGTCTCTTCTCAAGAACGTCTATGAGTTCGTCCGATGCAAATGGCATGAGCTGGATGATGAATCCGCCCGCCTGCTTTACTGTGTTATCTTTTTCCATGAGGACGCCGAGAGCAACTGATGTAGGGATCTGCTCAGATGTCGCAAAGTAATAAGTAAGATCTTCGGCGATCTCACCGGACACGAGCTGTGTCTGACCGACATAAGGCTCCTTGAGACCGATATCCTTGATAACTGAAAGTACACCAAGATCAAGTGCCTTGGCAACATCCAGCTTACCCTTGTCATTTGCGTGAAGGATAACGTTTGGATTGTTGACATATCCCTTGACTCTTGAATGTGCGTCTGCAGTTACGGTAAGTCCTCCGATCGGTCCGTTGCACTGGATCTGCAGTGTGAGTACATCTGACTCATTCTTACACTGTGCCCCCATAAGTGCTCCTGCGGTCAGAAGTCTTCCCAGAGCTGCCGTAGCCACCGGACTTGTGTTGTGGATAGACCTTGCGGTTTCCACGATATCTCTTGTTGTACCGGCGAAGAATCTTACCTGATTGTTCGCTGCCATACCTCTTATTATATGATCGCTCATGTTGTATACCTCGCTATTCTATGTTGATTAGTTTTGTTACATTTTGAAATCTGTCCGGTTATCTCTATATATAATCGCATTATAATAATGATATATTGGACAATCTTCACCATTTTATATTATGAATGATGATAAGACAAGCCTATTCATAGTGTTTGTTATCCTGGTGTGTCTCCCTTGCAACCACGTATACCCTTTCACTGGAATCTGTGGCTGGCTGCCATGTAAATGCATCGTACATGGCGACGAGCTCCATGCCTGAGTCAGCAACGCATTTCCTCATGTCATCAAGGGTCAGGCCTCGCTGATAATGGAATTCCTGATACTTCCTGTATAGAGGACACTCATCATCCGGTTCAATGCCTGATTCTGGGTATTCTGGGAGAAACAGGCTGAGAGCCAGCTCATTTATATCGGTTTCCGTATCGTAGTAGTTATCCCAGATAAAGCTCACGTCGTCCCTGTCCTCGGCTATGGTGCTGTCGGCAACCACATCCTTGAAATAGTGGCGAGTCTTGAAGTCGCAGATAAATATGCCCTTTGATTCGAGATAGTTATTTGCCAGCCTGAATACGTGGGTTATGTCGGCAAGCTCCGTAAGATAGTTGATGCTGTCGCACACGCACACGATGGCATTCACCGTGCCGAAGAGTTCAAACTCACTCATGTCCTGCATGAGATATAAGATGGATTCATGTCCTGTATCCAGCTTTTTCTCATTTGCCACCTCAAGCATCTCATATGAATTGTCGATACCGATCATGTCATATCCTGCGTCCGCCAGCCTTTCCGTTATCTCTCCGGTGCCACATCCAAGCTCACATATGAGCCCTTCGTCCACTCCGTATTTTCTCAAAACTTCTATTATATATGTGCACCAGTCATCATATGGAATGTTGTCCATCAGTTCATCATAGACACTGGCGAATACCTCATAAGCGTTCATGCTTCCTCCTTCAGCCTGCGCTGGTCAAATCTCTTGATAACAGTTTGAATTGTACCACAGCTTAAGTTTTATAGTAAACTGCAATAAATAATTATGCATAAAATTCGAATGATTGTTGAAGAAACTTAAAATAGCATTTATTATGTTACTGGGCAGAACAAATATAAAAATCAGAAAGAGGACAAGCAGAGATGGAATACTGGGATATTTACGATGTAAACAAGCAGCCTACAGGGCGCACGATGAAGAGAAATGACTGGAATATGAAACCGGGGGATTATCACCTCACAGTGCTCGGTGTGCTCCAGAACAGAGAGGGAAAGTATCTGATAACCAAGCGTGTCATGACAAAGGCGTGGGCAGCAGGCTGGTGGGAGGTATCCGGCGGCGGAGTGCAGGCAGGAGAGTCATCCATAGAGGCTGTCAGACGAGAGGTAATAGAGGAGACAGGCATAGACGTAAGTGATTTCGATGGAGGCTTGCAGTTTACATATAGGAGAGATAACCCGGATGAGAAGGACAACTACTTTGTGGATGTCTATAAGTTTACTGGAGATTTTTCGGAAATAGATATCAGGCCTCAGGAGGCGGAGACTGATGGTTTTAAGCTGGCAACTCTGGATGAGATAAAGGAATATGCAGAGCAGGGAATCTTCCTTCATTATGACAGTATCAAGAAAGTGTTTGAATAAGCCGGGCTGCTTATACCAAAAAACAGTTTGAAAAACACGGCATATATGCTAATATAGTTAAGATTAGAGAGGAATCGGGCGAAAAAGCGTTATAAAGCCTGAAAAGATAAATTTCAAGGAGGCATTTTCAAAAATGGCTGAGACATACAACCACAAAGTCGTTGAAGGAAAGTGGCAGAAGGTCTGGGATGACAACAAGGCATTTGCTGCTACAGATGATTATTCAAAACCAAAGTATTATGCGTTAGTTGAATTCCCATACCCATCAGGACAGGGACTTCACGTAGGTCATCCAAGACCATACACAGCGCTTGATATAGTAGCAAGAAAGAGAAGAATGCAGGGCTACAACGTTCTGTATCCAATGGGCTGGGATGCATTTGGTCTCCCTACAGAGAACTATGCGATCAAGAACAAGATCCATCCAAAGGAAGTAACCAAGACAAATGTTGCAAGATTCAAAAAGCAGCTCCACTCACTTGGATACTCATTCGACTGGGACAGAGAGATCAACACAACTGATCCTGAATATTACAAGTGGACACAGTGGATATTCCTCAAACTCTTCAAGGCTGGTCTCGCATACAAGAAGGAGATGCCTATCAACTGGTGTACATCATGTAAGGTTGGTCTTGCAAATGAGGAGGTTGTCAATGGCGTATGTGAGCGTTGTGGCAGCGAGGTTGTCCGCAAGGTTAAGTCTGAGTGGATGCTCAAGATCACAGATTACGCAGACAAGCTCATTGAAGGACTTGACGGCGTGGATTACATCGAGCGTGTAAAGGTTTCACAGAAGAACTGGATCGGACGTTCAACAGGAGCTGAGGTAGATTTCTCAGTAAAGGGCAAAGAGGACAAGCTCCGCATATATACAACAAGATGCGATACATTATTCGGAGTAACATACATGGTTGTTTCACCAGAGCATCCAATCCTTGACAAGTACAAGGACGAGATCGGCAACTGGTCAGACATCGAGGCATACCGTGAGCAGGCAGCGAAGAAGAGCGACTTTGAGCGTTCAGAGCTTGCAAAGGATAAGACTGGTGTATGCATAGACGGACTCACAGCCATCAACCCTGTAAATGGCAAGGAGATCCCTATATACGTATCGGACTATGTACTCATGAGCTACGGAACAGGTGCTATCATGGCGGTTCCTGCACATGATGACAGAGACTGGGAATTTGCAAAGAAGTTCGGACTTCCACTCATCCAGGTTGTTGCAAAGGATGGAGAGGAAGTAGATATAAATGAGGCTGCATTTACAGACGTGGCAACAGGAGTGCTCATCAACTCAGATTTCCTCAACGGCCTTGAGGTAAAGGATGCAAAGGAGAAGATGATCAAGTTCCTTGAGGAGAAGGGTATCGGTCAGGCAAAGACCAACTACAAGCTCCGTGACTGGGTATTCTCACGTCAGAGATACTGGGGCGAGCCAATTCCTATCGTTCACTGCGATAAGTGTGGTTATGTTCCAATCGACGAGAGCCAGCTTCCACTTCTCCTTCCGGAGGTTGACAGTTATATGCCGACAGACAATGGTGAGTCACCACTTGCAGCTATGACAGACTGGGTAAACACCACATGTCCATGCTGTGGCGGCCCTGCAAAGAGAGAGACGGATACTATGCCACAGTGGGCTGGATCATCATGGTATTTCCTCAGATATACAGATCCTCACAACACAGAGGCTCTTGCAAGCAAGGAGGCACTCAAGTACTGGCTTCCTGTTGACTGGTACAACGGAGGAATGGAGCATACAACACTCCACCTTCTGTATTCAAGATTCTGGCACAAGTTCCTGTACGATCAGGGCGTAGTTCCTACACCAGAGCCATACCAGAAGAGAACATCACATGGTATGATCCTCGGTGAGAACGGCGAGAAGATGAGTAAGTCAAGAGGCAACGTTGTAAATCCTGACGACATCGTAGATGTATATGGTGCAGATACACTTCGTACTTACGAGATGTTCATCGGAGCATTTGACCTTGCAGCTTCATGGTCAGAGGATGGTGTCAAGGGATGTAGAAGATTCCTCGACAGAGTATGGAAGCTTCAGGACAGTGTGACAGACGAGAAGGGCTACTCCAAGGATATGGAGACCAAGATGCACCAGGTTATCAAGAAGGTTTCAAATGACTTCGAGAACCTGAAGTACAACACAGCTATCGCAGCCATGATGGCACTTATCAACGACTTCTACAAGAAGGGAAGCGTTACAGCAGATGAGTTCAAGACACTGCTCATCCTGTTAAACCCTGTTGCACCTCATATCACAGAGGAGCTGTGGTCAGTAAAGAACTATGGCGGATATGTATATCAGCAGACATGGCCAGAGTTCGATGAGGCAAAGACAGTAGAGTCAACAGTAGAGATCGCTGTACAGATCAACGGTAAGACTAAGGCAACACTTGCGATCGGCAAGGAGGATCCAAAGGATGAGGTTATCGCAAAGGCTAAGGAAGTGATCGCCGACAAGCTCACAGGTAACGTTATCAAGGAGATCTATGTTCCTGGACGTATTGTGAATATTGTTATGAAATAAAAAACTATAAACATGAGAAAGCCACATGGAGAAAAATCCATGTGGCTTTCTTGATGTTAAATATATATCGGATTATCATTTATTTCAGATAAGGCAGCAGATTCTTGAGTGCGCTGTATGCACTGTCACGTTTGTACAGCGGTATCGATTCCACCAGCCTGTCAAGATCGTCATGAGTGATATAATCCTTGTTCTCGGGGGTGGTGGCCGGTTCCTTTCCGAACACCAGAAAATCCAGTGGCGCATCAAGAACAGTTGCGATATTGGCAAGAGTATATATACTCATACTTTTGTATCCATGTTCCAGCTCATACACATAATGAGGAGACACTTTTATTTTCTCGGCAAGCTGTTCCTGAGTAAGATTATGAGCCTTTCTCACATTTCTTATCCGCAATCCCAAGTCAAAGATATCTATCACAATAACCTCCATCTTGCTGAAACAATATCTATCAGCTACATTTTATGCAAATAGTATCTGCCAATAACGGTATCGTCAGCCAGAAACTATCAGGTACAAAAATGTGAAACTATAGCTAATAGCTACAAAAATGAAATTGTGTTACATTCAGTGAAATGCATTTTTTACAGCATGGACTTTATCATATTTATCTTTTGTTTTTCCTGTGGAGACATGCCTTCGCTCAGAACATCCAGAACGATCTCGGACTCGGATCTGCTGAAGGAGAGATCCCTTTTTTGCAGTTCTTTGTTGATCTCCATTAGCTGGGGGAGCATCTGCTCCGGAGTCATGGTGGACTGGGAGTTGGATAATCTGAGAAGAATTTCCCTTTTTAGCGGATGCATGTTTTTTAGTCTTGGGTCATTTTGAAGATTCATGTTTAATATCCCTCCATATCATATTTTTCAAACAGGTCTTTGACGGAGCTGTATATATCCTGGGATGACTGGGATTCAGTGTTGTCGTAGTTTTCTTCGCCCTCGGTTTCAGAGGCAGTTCTGCTTTGATAGTGCCGGTACAGAGAATCCGTGGATTGCTGTGTGTTCATGGCTTCCATGGTCTTCATCATATCCATGGCTTTTTTCATGCTGGCAAACTGGTTCCTGATATCGGGAAATCCACACCCGGCAAGGGATGACAGTATATCATCCTGATTGTTTATATCTTTGTGGAGTCCACAGGAGTTTACATAATTTGTATCGCGCAGAGCATTCAATATGGTCTGAAGTTCCATGATCTTTATGTACATTGCCAGAGGAGCTTTCATACGGTCATCCACAAATGGGAGAATGGCCTCCATCATGAACAGGCGGTCATCTTTTATTAAGTTGTCCAGTGGATGATGGAAGTTGCCATTAAACATATGAAGCTCCGTTTCATGCAGTGATCACTTGGTAAGACAGCTATACTATATTCTATTGATTTTTAGTAAAAAAAATACCAGCAGAATTGCTTCTGCTGGCCACTTTCTGTGGATACCGGACAACCTTTCTGCCCGATATCCCGTTTATGGATAATGGTGAATCCGCTGTTAGCAGCAGCCGCAATCATTGCCGCCGCAGCCACCGCAGCCACATCCGTTGTTATTGCCACAGCCACCGCAGCAGAATAAGAGAAGGATGATCCAGATGCAGCTATTGTCATTGCCACAACCGCTGTTTAAACCGAAACCATCGCCGCCGCAGCCACCGCAGCAGAGGAGAAGGATGATGATCAGAGTGCAACTGTTGCATCCACATGAACCTCCGCAAGAAAGTCCATTTCTGCCGCCACAGCCACAACCGCCACAGGCACACTGTGTTGCTGATAAATCACTCATGGTAAGCCTCCATTATTTTGTTCATGGTTTAACATATTCGCATGAACATGATGTGTTACACATTTGTTCAAAAAATATTTTGTTTCATTTAAGATATCTAAAATGTGTTATAAAGCCGCCTTAAGGCATCCAATTCGATGTTCTAAAAACAGATTTACTATGCTATAATAAGCGCAGGTACGCTGAGAATCAGCGTAGGAAGTTTGGAAGGAAAACGATAAAAAAGGACAGGGGGAAGATAACTTGCTATATCGTTGTGTGAATTGTGGGGGTAACGTAGTGTACGACCCTGCGAAGAAAAAGATGGTCTGCCTTAGTTGCGGGGGAAGCGACTGTCAGGAACTGGTTCCATCACAGGAGCCTGTAATATGTATAAACTGTGGTTCACAGATACCTTACACGGAGTATCAGTCTGCGGGAAGATGCCCTTCATGTGGAACATATCTGCTCAGGGATGACAAAGTAAATTATCCGTATGGGGCTGATGTGATACTTCCTTTTAAGATATCAAAGCATGAGGCTGAGGAGAAGCTGAGGAATGAATTTGGTAAAAAGCTATTTATACCGGGAACATTCCTTTCACAGAAGACGCTTGAGGCGCTTAAGGGAGTGTATGTCCCATTCTGGATGTACGATTATGATTCGGATGTGGCTTATGAGGCCATAGGAACAAAGGTCAGATCATGGACGTCTGGAGACAAGAGATATACAGAGACTTCATATTTTGATGTCGGAAGAAGCCTGCATGTGAATTATGAGGGCATACCGGTTGATGCATCCATAGCCATGGAGGATGGAATCATGGATCTCATGGAGCCGTACAACTACAAAGAGCTCATGCAGCATGACAACAAGTACCTCTCGGGATTCGATGCGGAGACTTACAATATGCCGCCGAATGAGGTGGAGCCGAGGGCTCAGGCAAAGGCGGAGAATGCAAACAGAGATTGGGTGAGAAGCACCACAACCGGATATTCATCACTTACAAATGAGAGATTCAGAAACAACAACAGACTCACGGGAACAAAGTTCGGACTCATGCCGGTGTGGGTATATGAGTACCGTTTCCAGGGCAAAAACTATAAGTTCTATGTCAACGGACAGACTGGAAAATGTGTTGGAACAGAGCCGAAGAGCATGAGTAAGGCAGTTGGACTTACCGCACTTTTGTTTGGCGCAGCATTTGTATTGCTTGATGGCTTGTCTATGTTATTGGGGGTGTTGTAAATGAATGCAGTAAAGAAATTTATCGTGGCAATGCTCGTGGTACTTGGACTTGGAATAGTGTTCTTTATAGGATACTTTGTGAAATCAAATGCCAATCTCAAGCATGACGCCAGAAATAATACAGAATGTAAGACAAATGAGAGAGTGTTTGACTATGCAGATAAGCTGTCTGATTCGGAGGAGGAGACTCTCCGCGGGGAGATAGCAGAACTGGAAGATAAAGTGGGTATGGACTTTGTTGTCGTTACCATGGATCAGTACACAGATCTGTCAGAATATGATGCCGATGCAGTTTCATATGACATAGAGTCTAACACAAAGGATATAGCAGAGAAGATCTGTGATTATTACAGATTCGGCTGGGAAGAGTGGCCTGCAGGAACATATCTTGACGGCAGGGATGCCAGCACAAGCGTAGTTATAGTTGCCAACTGGCAGGAGAACGACGGATATGTTTATCTGTGCACAGCCGGCAAGGCGAAGAAGAGAATAAGTGATTCCAAGGCGACATCCATAACGGAATACGGTGGAAAGATACTCAGATCGGATACTCTTGGAGCATTTGAGAGAATGATGTCAAGAACAGAGACGGCTATGAAGAGCAGCACAGGAGGATTAAAGTTCCTGTCACCATTTATATGCTTCCTTGTATCTCTGGTAGCAGCCATCGCATTCTGCATCGTGAATCTGTCGAAGAAAGCAGGAAAAGATACCACAACAGCTTCTACATACAGCGATGGAAATGCCAAGGAGCTTGACAGAAGAGATATATTTATACGTAAGGAAGTAACCAGCGTGACTATCCAGAGCAGCTCAGGAGGTTCTGGTGGATCAGGCGGTGGCGGTGGTCATGGCGGTGGCGGAAGCCATTTCTAAAAATCTGACCGTACGCGGGAAAGACATATTATGAAGAACAGGAAGTTTGAAAGTTATATTCTAAAAAACAGAATACCCGGGATCATTCTATCACTGATCATGGTGGGATGCATGATCATCATGGCGTGGCATTTCAGTCTGCCGGACAGGATAAGGAGCAGGACATACAGAAGTATAGCTGATGTGGAATCCAGGGCGAATCCGAACGACAGGGATGTGACGATAACCGTGGATCGGGCGGATTATATAGGATACGATTATTATGTGGATTCTGAGAGGCAGGGCAGGTACTACTACTGTCAGCAGGATGGCAGATATGCCATCCTGCTCATCAGGAGTAACGAAGATGTACTGCTGAATTATACGCTGAGAGGCAGAGTAGTCTCTGCGGATGATGTGTATACATCGATAGTTGATGGCCTTGCACAGGACATGGGGATACCATCCCAGCAGCTTGAGAGCAAGGTATATCCACTCATAATAAGTGAGGTGGATTTTCCGAGGATCTATTATAATATGATGCTGCTGGTTCTTGTGCTGACGGCTCTGTGGGCGTTATATAATATAGTCAGATGTATATACAGTGTGTGCTGTCCATGGAAGGTGTCAGGAATGCAGGTCGTATCGGGCGGAAAGGCAGACAGGAATACTGTCAGGGATATAGATGAACAGCTAAGATACAATCTCTACTATGATCAGGATGGTATAGCCATAACAGACAAATATCTGGTATATCACGGAACCTGGCATACGGATGTGGTGGAACTCAGCACCATAGAGACGTTCAAGAAGCTCAGAACATCGGCGAATATAGGGCCGGCAGACAAAAAGATATACAAACTACTCATGGTGGATGTGGATGGCGTGACATATGAGCAGGACTTCAAGACGGAGGCTGCCATAGATGAAGCATTGTCATATCTGAGAGATTCAGGGAAAAAATAAAACAGTATATGCGGTTCGTTATCAAACGGATCGCACATACTGTTTTTGTTTTGCCTATTGTACTGTGCAGACTATACGTCAAGCTTGTCCTGATCGGAGAGCACTGATGGATCCTCAGATACATCTGAAAGTCCCATGTACTCATCGCCGATTACCTCTGATGTCTCAGCAGCAGCGGCATTTGCAACGGCACCAGTTGCCTCGGCGAGAACATCCTCAGCCTCAGCTACGGTCTCGGTTACGGCCTTTGCGGTTGTCTCATCCGGAATATCCGCTGTGGCTTCCGGGGTTACAACATCCTCGGTTGCGGCTTCTTCGGATGTGGTTTCTTCTGCTCCGGTGGTGTCTTCGTGAAGTGTGAAATATTCACGGTCGCCATCTTCGGTGGAAGCAGCTTTTTCCTTAACCTTGTCCTTGAGCTTGTCATATGTGTCGGATACTGTATTCTTTGCTTTCTGGACTGTCTCGGAATCTTTTACTTTATTGTAGGTATCCTTGATCGTATCCTTTGCCTTCTGGACTGTCTCAGAGTCCTTTACCTTGTGGTATGTTTCAGAGTCCTTGATCTTTTTGACTGTCTCGGAGTCCTTTACTTTGTGGTAAGTATCTGTAGCTGTGGCTTTTGCCTTCTTTACAGTATCATTGTTCTCAACTGTCTGGTAAGCTTTCGTTGTCTTGATCTTGTCTTTGAATAAGTAGCAGACACTTCCTGCAGCGGCAAGAGTGAGCGCCATTTTTGCCAATTTGTTCATGATAAAAATCTCCTTCCCATAGAATATAACCTGTCCATTTATTTTAATATGTATTCGTGTCAAATGCAATAAGTGTGGTGGATTGATTCACAGGAATTAATATTTGCGAATGATATACCGTGTATGATATATTCATCTATAATGGAATGGATAAGTGGAGGTAAAATGGAACATGAATAATAGTGGACAGGATTACAACAAAGAAGAACAGGCGATAAAGGCACTTCAGAAAAACTATTTCCTATGTGCGGCACTCACACTGGCAGTGGGAGTTGGAATGCTCGCATTTACATCATATAAGGTGATCGGAATAATATGCATCGTGCTGTGTGTGGTATTTGGAGTAATGGGTATCGTGCTCGTTGTCAAGCCGGACATGATAGATGTATCAGAGGATGGTGTGATGTCATATAAGAAGAAGGACAAGCCGGACAAAAAGTAAATATATTGTTTTTTATGAAAGGACGATAACATGAACGAATACAAGGACGAAAGGGACATTTTGGAGAAGGACATCAAGGCGCTTGAGGGGAAGTCTGCAACGTATTCAGGGGTTAGATTTGTGATGTTCCTTGCAGCTCTGGCAGGGCTGATAATAGGCATATATGACAACAGAGTGACAGTGCTGATCCTGGGAATAATAGCCGCTGTGGCATTTGTCGCAATGGTGTTTATCCACGGAAAGCTTAGTGAGGAGCTGGAATATAAGAAAGCCAAGTCGGAGGTGCTCAGGAGGTATATAGAGAGATTCGGCGACGGCTGGAAGAAGTTTGAGGACAACGGTGCACAGTATCTCGGCGATGACGATCTGGTTGCAAGGGATATGGACCTTCTTGGACAGAGCTCTCTGTATCAGTTTATCTGTGTTGCGGGAACCGAGGAGGGAAAAAGGGCTCTCGCCGAGAGTATACGCGATCCGAAGTACGATATAGCAGACATAGAGAAGCGCCAGGAGGCGATAAAAGAGCTCACTTCAAAGAGAGAGTTCTCGATGGATTTTGAGACCCTCGGTGTGAAGACCGGAATGGGCAAAAAGAAGAAATATACCGCGGATGAATTTGTGGCATACTGCAATGGCGATGACCATATACCTGCGGTGTTCAATATATTGAGATTTTTACTGCCGGCGATAACACTGGTGGCATTTATACTTGGAATAATGGGTGAGATAAACATAGGCTGGACGCTTGTCTCATTCTTTGTTGTGCTTTTGTTCTCCTGGCTTTTTGGCGGAGTTGCGGGTCAGGCTGTCATGCCGATGATCTCATTTGGCTATGTGATAGAGGACTATATAAGAATGTTCGAGCTGATCTCCAGGGAGAATTTCGACAGTGAACTTTTAAATGATATCAAGTCGCATCTGTCAAATGACTCTGGTGCCCTGGCGGCTATAAGAAAACTGAGGACGATAAGTGCGGCGTTCAATATCAGATACAATCCTATAGTTCATCAGATACTGTGTGGACTTATAATGTGGGACTTCCACATAGGCAGGATGATGGACAAATGGAAACAGAAGAATGGACAGAGCGTTGAGGGCTGGATAAAGGCTGTCTCTGATATGGAGGAACTCATGTCATTTGCTGTCCTTTCAAGAACGAGGGAAGTGAGCTATCCACAGGTCGGCGCAAATGCCAGAGTGCATGTCACCGCCAGGGATATGAGACATCCTCTGATAAGCCCTGATACAGTCGTGGCAAATGATGCGGACTTCAAGGGCGGTGCCACGATAATAACCGGAAGTAATATGTCCGGAAAGACGACTTTCCTCAGAACACTGGGTATAAATCTGGTGCTTGCATATGCGGGCGCTCCAGTGTGTGCGGGCTATATGGAGGCTGACAGGATGAAGATATTCACATCCATGAGGGTGACCGATGATGTCAGCAATGGAATATCAACGTTCTATGCAGAGATACTCAGGATAAAGACGATGGTTGAGTACAGAAAAGAGAACAGACCTATGCTCTGTCTTATAGATGAGATATTCAAGGGAACAAATTCTGCTGACAGAATAGTGGGAGCAACACAGGTCATCAGAAAGCTTGCGGGAGCGGGTTCAATGACACTGGTATCGACACACGATTTTGAGCTGTGTGATCTCAAGGCGGAGGACGGAACACCTGCTGCGAACTATCATTTCGAGGAATATTACGAGGGAGACCAGTTGAAATTCGACTATAAGAAGAAGGATGGCAGGTGTACCACGACAAATGCCATGGCGATACTTCACATGGCAGGACTCGACTGATGCTGAAAAATGGCATTATCTGGCATAACAGTAAAAATGCACAAAAAATGCGATTTTTTTAGTGCTATAATTTTTGGGTAATTATGCACAATGACAGTTATCAGTAATAACCAAAAACTTTGTTGAATGATTTTACCAAATATGTTATATTTGGAGTAGTGATTTGAGGGGAATAATACAAGAATATTCGTAAGCCAGACATACGAAAACAAAAGGAGGTAGACATATTATGTTACCAGCAAATATAGGACAGGCAGGGGATAACGCATTATCAATAGCGGCATCCAGTAATAAAGGAACACTTATTCGTTATCTGAATGATCAGGTTGAGGACGGATTCTATACATTGGTTATAGACAGCCTGAAGGATTCTAATTTTGATCTGTCGACCATGACAGTGGATGACGAGGTTCGTGCTCAGTGTACAAAGCTGTATGAGCTTGCAGAGTTTGTAGACTTCAATATAAAGGCGACCGGACACTATGCGATCGAAGAGTGGATAGAGCCTTTATTCAGATTTGTATATGGTGATATTGACCCTACCGATATAGATGCGCCTGTATCAGCTACAGGTGTTTATCGTTACAGTGTATGGCTGCTGTATCTCTTACAGCTTGAGAAGATCCCAGAGTGCATGAGACTGATCGGGGATAAGATCGCTCCACTTCTCATCAACATTTCATACCAGATACTTGAGGATGATGACAGACCAAAGAACTTTGACAAGGCTCTGCTCGGATACCTGGATTTGATCAATGTGGTTATGGAGATGGATATCTCAGCCAAAGACATAGGATCTGATTCATATATCAACAACCTCGAGGTACTTTATGATTACGTCATCGAGGATGCACATGCACCTAACGATTACAAGATACAGTTATCTATCAATCTCTTCTCTATCTACATTGCGAACAAGCAGTATGAGAAGGCATTCCAGTTCTACGGACTGAACGCAGAGTACATACCTATAGATAACCTGTCAGTATACTCCAACTTCAAGGAGCTCATCAAGAATGTCACAAGCACAGAGGCAGCAAAGATCCTCAGCAGCAAGGTGGCTTCAGAGATCTCCAAGCAGGAGGTATACAACAAGAGGATAGATTCACTGCTTAATGAGACCTGCGCATTTACCAAGAAGGTATATCAGGCCATCGAGAATGAGCCGGAGGTCAAGAAGGTACTTCAGACACTTGGTTCAGGAGCACAGCTCAGCGGACGTCAGAACATTCCTGAGGGAGCATATGAGTACAACAAGCTCTTCATAGAGTGTGGAATCAAGGCATATGTTAACTCTGATATAACACAGAAGTCATATGAGGAGAAGTATGAGAGTCTGGAGATCCTCTCCAAGGCACTCAATGTACTGTTTGAGGGATACAGCTTGTATGAGGTATCGAACAAGATCGAGGATCAGTACATAGAGCTCACATGGTGTTGCAACTTCCTGAACGCCAATCCTTCAATGCTGAAGGCATTCTTCAGTGTAAAGGAGAAGGTAAAGGTATTTGATGTCAGAAAGAAGTCAATTGTTGAGAAGAACAACAAGAACAAAGAGGTTTACTCAATGCTTGACAATAGACAGAAGATCCTTCTGTTCATGGCTGCTGAGGATATGGTCGTTAACGGACTCAACAGTACCAAGAAGATGGTTCTTGCATCAAGCTACGATATCAATACAGCCAAGAAGTACCTGCATGATACATATGTCAGAACAGCTCTTCCTGAGAAGTATAAGGAGGAAAATGAGCAGGGTGGCGGTGGTCTCTTCGGTAAGAAGCAGCAGGCTATGCCGGCTGATCTGGTATCACTGTGTAAGGTAGCTATTGTTGAGGAGATGCTGTGCAAGTCAGAGTACCTGTACCATCAGCACACTCTCAAGGGAATAGACAAGCCATCAAACGAGGAGATGACATACTCTGTAGCATGTCTGATCAAGTGTATCAACCATATGATCAACAAGAAGAGCAAGGCTGCTGCAGCTCCTAACAAGAAGGTCATCATAACCAAGACAGGTAAGGTTATAGAGCTCAACGATGAGTCAGGACAGGCACTAGAGAAGCAGGAGTCAGGAATCATCGAGGCTATAGACAATATAGTTGTCCAGCTCAAGGATAAGAGTGAGAGCAACGTCAAGTATGTAAAGGATTACATTGAGGATCTTATGAATACACTCATGAAGTACAACTGGGATATGAATGTACAGCTTGATGAATTCTCAGGTGAGGAACTCAGAAACAAGGCCTTCCTTGTTATCAAGAAGCTCAACTATGATCTTCTCAAGTAATCTGATATTACAGGACAATTAAAAATATCAATATATTATGTGAAAAGCACCGGAACAAACTATAAGTTTGTTCCGGTGTTCTTTTTAAGGGTGGAAAAATATAGTTGTATATGCTAGAATAGGTTGGATTTAATAAAGATATAAGATCAGGAGGATAAGAAATGGCAAAATTCATCAAGACACCGGTAAAAGGTATGTGTGATCAGCTTCCGGCTGATATGAGGCTTAGAGAGCATGTGCTTTCAATGATCAAGACAAGTTATTCCAGATTTGGATTTACACAGATAGAGACTCCTGTTATGGAACATATAGAGAATCTTACAAGCAAGCAGGGCGGTGACAATGAGAAGCTTATCTTCAAGGTGATGAAGAGAGGCGCAGACCTTGCGAGAGCCATCGATGCAGGTAAGGGAGAGTTGGCAGACAGCGGACTCAGATACGATCTTACACTTCCACTCTCAAGATATTATGCGAACAACAAGGAGCAGCTTCCTAGCCCATTCAAGGCACTCCAGATCGGACCTGTATTCCGTGCGGATCAGCCACAGAAGGGACGATTCAGAATGTTCACCCAGTGCGATATAGATATACTTGGTGACAATACAAACCTTGCGGAGATAGAGCTTGTGGCAGCCACATCCGATATGCTCTCAAGAATATTCTCTGAGGTGGGAATAACAGATTTTACTATCCACATCAACGACAGACAGATACTCCGTGGTGCTGCGAAGAATGCGGGATTTGCAGAGGAAGACATTGCTTCAATACTCATCAGCCTTGACAAGTATGACAAGATAGGTCTGGATGGCATAAGAGCAGAGCTCACAGAGAACGGATACGACGCAGAGATGGTGGACAAGTATCTTGAGATATACCAGAACCTTGGAGATATGAGCTGCGCTGAGTTCTGTAGTGACATAGACGCTGAGTGCCTTGATCCAAAGGTTATAACCAATATGGACGAGATCATATCAAGTGCAAAGACCATGGTTGCAGATGGCGTAAAGATCGTATTTGACCCTACTCTTGTGAGAGGTATGGGATATTACACAGGACCTATTTTTGAGGTTACAATAGATGACTACAACTTCTCCATCGCCGGCGGCGGAAGATATGACAAGATGGTTGGAAACTTCTGTGGACAGGATGTCCCTGCAACAGGATTTTCAATAGGTTTTGAGAGAATAATCACCATACTCAAGGACAAGCTTGAGAATGGATACAAGATAGATTCTGACAACGTGGCTATCCTCATTCACAAGGATGTGACACTGGACAAGAAGCTTGAGATCTTCAAGGAGGCAAAGGAACTTCGCCAGGCAGGTAAGACAGTGACTATCCAGATGATGAGAAAGAACATGAAGCAGCAGATAAACATGCTGGAGTCAGAGGGATACACAGAGTTCAAGAAGGTGTACAACGACTAACATACGTTCTGTGGATCACACAGATGTGTAACATCATGACAGAACGTATATGTTACTGAGATATTTAATAAAAGGCTGTATTCACATATCAGGCAGATATGTGAATACAGCCTTTTGTGTTGCGTTATGAATAACAGAAATTATCTTACCATGCCATGCTTTTTCCTGAAGTAGAAAATAAACGGCTTTTCAATGATCCTCTTGAGGGTGATCTGTATCTCCTCGTGGCTTGTGTCTATAGGCTTGACAAGGATAGTGTGTATGCCAAGGCTGGCACTTCCGATGATGTCAGTGTAGATCTGGTCGCCCACGGCGATCGTGTTGTCTATGTTGCAGCCTATCTCGTTCATGGCACGGATGTAGCCATTTTTCGATGGTTTGCCGGCTTTGAATATGTAATTCACCTTCATCTTTTTGTTGAAAGCGGCAACCCTTGGCTCCTTGTTGTTGGATACCAGACATACCTTGAAGCCCATGGCCTTGAGCTGTTCCATGAGCTGGATCGCTCTGGATGTGGCCGGCTCATTATGTCTCACAAGAGTGTTGTCTATGTCGAACAGTATACCTCTGTATCCCATGTCGTAATACTTTTTGAAATCTATCTTGTATGTGGATGAATAGTATTCATCCGGCAAAAATCTGATCATAGATATCCTCCCAGTTTGTTGTCGATTCATTATACCACAGGTGGACAGACAGTTGTATAAACACTTAATAAAATAATAAAATACCATATCCCGTCACTTTTATGTTTTTAATTTGTGGCAAAACATGTATAATGAAAATGATTAAGTTCAGATATAAGTAAAAATGATGATGGGCATATCAGATATGTATGCCGGTTTGCATATTGGATTAAGAACTTATATAGAATGAGGTGTGGGATATTGCACAGGGCGTATGTTCTAAGAAAAGAAAATAATAAATATATGCTGGATGTTATCAGTCCGTATGAAGCACTGTACAGTTCTGTATTTGGGGTGCAGGCGGATACGCTGTCCTATTCACAGGATGGTATGTGCAGGCGGATGTTCGATGAACTCATAGACAAACTGAATTACAGGGAGAAGATAGTGATAGATAAGCTCTATGGCTACAGACATGACAGATGCAGTGTGCCGGAACTTGCCTGTGAGCTGGAGACCGATGAGGAAGGTGTGAACAGTCTGAAGAACAGTGCGCTGGACAGACTGAGGGATCCGGATAATTACAAATATCTGGAGAAACGGTGGTATTCAGGAACGGATATAACCAACACTGAGTACGAGCTTGATTTCAGGAGAAAGCTCAGAGCGGAGCTTCAGAGATATCTGGCCGGTCAGAAGTCAGATATTGACATTTTAAGTGCGATAATGAGGAGAAATAAGATCTCTGTACAAAGGATATACAGGAATGTGCAGGCGGCAGCTACGGATCAGGGACGGTTTGAGACCTCTATATCAGGGAAGAAGAGTATAGATGATGCTGTAAATGAGCTGAAGGCGTTCAAGATAGCTGCACGTCCTGTTGAGAGCATCAGGAAGAAAAAGTCTGTAAGGGGAAATGTAGAGACCGTGATCATAACAAATGATGGGATTGAGCAGGCGTATAAATACAGCGGACTCAGCGATGAGGATATAGCGGAGTGCGTGTGTCATGTACTGACGGACAGTGACGAGGGACATGGCTGTATACTTGACTTCAATATGTCAGATGGACTTATGGGACTCCTGTTGCTGAAGGGCTATCTGTATCTCGACAGTCTCATGGAGGACAGAGACAGGATATTGGCGGAGCTTCAGAGTGGAGGCTTTCAGACTCAGGCGGAGGAATTTGCAAAATTTGCGGACAAGGCGGAGATATACATAGCGGATAAGACGCACACGTCCATGACGTTTATTGTTGTGCCGGAGGCTGTTGCGCTTCGAATATATGAGGATAGGCCGGTGGATTACCATGAACTGCTGTCCTGCGCGGAGGAGACGGACAGGGAGTTTGCGGTCATGCTCATAAGAAATGAGAAGAAGGAATTTGCTGACTTTTCGGGACTTACGGTCACCGATGCTGCAAAGCGAAGGCTCAGCGTATTGCAGAGAGACAATGAACATGCAGATGCGGTGTGATATATATTGACTTTAGGAGGAAAAACGATGGGATTGATAGCGGTCAATATCATAGGCTTGATAATGTTCATACTGGCAATAGTAATGTTTGTGCTGGCTGACAGTATGGTGGGAATAGCTATAGGTGTTGCGATCAGTGTAGTGTGGCTGACATTCACCATAACAGCAAATGTACATATACTCAAGGGAAGACGCTCGACGGAGAAGCTCAAGGACAGTGCCAGGGGACATTTGTTTGATGCACAGATAGAGAGACTCAACAGACAGTATGAGAGCATAATGTCCAGGGAGGAATACTTCCAGGAGAATGTGGAGGAGGGCAGTGGTATCCGCAATCTGTACGAGGATATAAAGCAGCAGGCACAGAGCAACATGGACAGTGCCATAGGCTTTATACAGACATACGATTATTACACTAGACCCCAGCCGGTATACCTCGACAATCTGTGCAGACAGGGCGACGAGCTGGTGAGAAAGTTCAATATTCTGGTGGAGAAGATGGTTGATATTGACACCAACCTGAGCTCGCTGGATATGAAATATGTGGATGATGTCATAGAGTGCATGAATGGCATGAGGCAGGATGTCCACAGTCAGGGAATGTAAAAGGAGGAAGAAATGGATAAGAGGACAAAAGGATTAGTGGTAGTCGGAGTGCTGGTGATAATTGCGATGATCGCGGTCATTATCGGAATAGTCGGCAGGAAGGTTATCAACATAGCAGGCGGTGGAAATGGAGGATCATCAAGATCGGATATGACTCTTGATGAGTTATATGCAGATCTCGATGTAAGCGAAGCGACCCCTGTAAAGGGTACGGTCACTCTGGACACTCCGGATCTGTATGCGGAGCTGCCTGAGATAGACAAATATCCACTGGCAGTTGAGGGTAATGGAGACATAGATATAGAGATATTTACATCAGGTGAGAAGGCGGGAAAGGACAACGACTCATGGCTTATAGATGTTGCAAATTCCTTCAACGGTTCTGGTGTGAAGACAGCGGACGGCAAGTCGGTATCGATGAGCGTGAGATCAGTGCCATCCGGTACAGCCGCTGACTATATCATTTCCGGCAAATATCTCCCGGATCTGTACACCCCGAGCAACACCCTGTTCGGAGAGTATGCGATGTCGAACAGCGGCAGCCTTGAGCTTTACGCGGACAGACTGGTTGGAAATACAGCGGGAATCCTTGTGAAGAAGGACAGCGGTTACACTACTGCTGCCGATGCCATAAAGGCCGTTCAGGACAACAAGATCACCATGGGATACACGAACCCACAGACAAGTGCCACAGGACTTAACCTCCTGCTCACGCTGCTTCAGGACGGAGAAGATAACTTTACAAAGTTTAACTCAAACATACCATACGTTGCATATACAACACAGCAGATGAGAGATAGTGCATCAAACGGAACACTCGATGCTATGCTGTCAGAGTATCAGGCATATATCAATGACAGCAATCTCGTGTCAATGTATGATTTCATTGCATTTGGCGTGAGACATGACAATCCTGTATACATATGTAACAAGTCGGGAAAGTCTGCATCAGAGCTTGAGGCCATACAGCTCGTTGTGGATTACTGCAAGAGTGATGATATGCAGACGATCGCGACAAAGAAGGGCTTCAATGCCAACGATGATTATACTGCGACGGAAGAATTCTCCGGTGCACAGGTCACACAGGGACTCAAGACATACAAGAAGACAAAGGATAACGGCAAGGACATCATCGCGGTGTTTGTTGCGGACTGCAGCGGTTCCATGGACGGAGATCCTATGAACCAGCTCAAGAACAGTCTGACAAACGGTGCGCAGTATATCAATGACAACAATTATGTTGGGCTTGTCAGCTACTCAAGCTCAGTTACAGTGGAGGTCCCGATCGCCCAGTTTGACCTGAACCAGAGATCATATTTCCAGGGATCGGTCAACAATCTGATGGCTTCAGGCGGAACGGCTTCGTATGATGCCGTTGTGGTTGCGATGAAGATGATAACCGATGCAAAGGCAGAGCACCCGGATGCAAAGTGTATGCTGTTCCTTCTCAGCGATGGATATGCCAATGTGGGATATTCCATGGATGAGATAACAAGTGCGCTCAGACAGTCGAACATACCTGTATACACAATAGGTTACGGCGGAGATGCTGACACGGATGAGCTTACAAAGCTCTCAGGAATAAATGAGGCGGCATCTATAAATGCGGACAGTGATGATATTATCTACAAGATAAAGAGCCTGTTCAATTCACAGCTTTAAAAATTATCGGTAAAATACATCATAAAAAACAGTTGCATTCCGTTGGCATATGGAATACAATATAGTCGTTTTTAAGAGACAACTGCATATGATGATAGATCTTCGGGGGTGAGTGCAATTCTCCACCGACGGTGTTAGGGAAACCTTAAGTCCGTGAGCCATGAGGCATGATCCGGTGTGATTCCGGGACCGACAGTATAGTCTGGATGAGAGAAGTATTATATATTCAGAACAGGGTATCTGATGGAAGTCCGTTGTGATGGATTTCGGTGATGGATACCTGAACAAGAGAAAACCCCGAAGTTATCTTCGGGGTTTTCTCTTGTGTTTTGAACAGATACTTCGGAGGCTTGAATGAGCAATATCCGATAGTCTGTCTGTAAAGGTATTAAGTAGGATGGTGGTCATATGGAAAAATATGATATAGATGATGAATTTGATCCGTCATATATGAGACGTGCCATAGAGCTTGCAAGGCGCGGCACTGGAGCAGTGAATCCAAATCCGCTTGTAGGTGCTGTCATAGTGAAGGATGGCAGGATCATAGGAGAGGGATATCATGTGAGATATGGAGAGCTCCACGCTGAGCGCGCAGCATTTGCCAGTCTTAAGGATCAGGCGGATGCCGAGGGCGCAGTCATGTATGTGACGCTTGAGCCGTGCTGCCATTTTGGCAAGCAGCCTCCATGTGTGGACGCGATCATAGAGCACAAGATCAGAAAGGTCTACTGTGGTTCCGATGATCCGAATGCTATGGTGGCAGGAAAAGGTTTTAAGAGACTGCGTGATGCCGGGATAGAGGTGTACACACACTGCCTCAAAGCCGAGTGCGATGCCATAAACGGCATTTTCTTTAAGTATATAGTAAATAAACAGCCGTATGTGACCATGAAATATGCCATGACCATGGACGGCAGGATCGCTACCCACACAGGGGCCAGCAAGTGGATAACCGGTGAGGCATCAAGGGCGTATGTCATGGAACTCAGAAACAGACATAAGGGTATTATGGCGGGCATAGGAACAGTGCTTGCGGATGATCCGATGCTGACATGCAGAATAGAGAAAAGCACGGACAGGGATACTGATAATGTCAGAAATCCGATCAGGATAGTTTGTGACAGCAAGCTCAGGATTCCGGAGGATTCACAGATCGTACAGACAGCCGGGGAGATAGAGACCATAGTTGCCACGACGGCAGCGGGAGCTTCAGACTCAGCAAAGTGTGAGAGACTCAAGGATAAAGGTGTAAGCATCATAGAGACCGAAGATGTGGATGGACAGGTGGATCTAAGGCAGCTCATGACGATCCTCGGCGGGAAAGGCATAGACGGAATACTGCTTGAGGGCGGCGGCGAGCTCAACTACAGCATGGTGTCTGAAGGTCTTGTGGATGAGGCATGTGTATTCATTGCCCCGAAGATATTTGGCGGCGAGGGCAAGTACAGTCCGGTATCCGGAACGGGTGTTGATGTGCCTGCGGATGCACATATGTTTGGACTTGACGAGGTCAGAAGATTTGATGAAGATGTGATGCTCAGATACAAAAAGGTTTAAGAACTTATAGAAAAGAGGTCATACATGTTCACAGGAATAGTAGAAGAGATAGGAACTATAAGAAAGATAGATAAAGGTGTAAGCTCCTGCAGCATCACGGTGCAGGCAGACAAGGTTCTCCATGGAAGCCAGGTTGGAGACAGTATAGCGGTAAACGGTGTGTGTCTTACTGCAACCGGCATATCGGGGAATATCTTTACTGCGGATGTAATGCCTGAGACTTTGAGACGAAGCGGACTTGGACAGCTTACCGGTGGCAGCAGGGTGAACCTTGAGCGTGCCATGGCGGCCGGAGGAAGATTTGGCGGACATATAGTGTCAGGACATATAGATGGAACCGGAACGATCAGAGAGCTCAAAAGGGAGGACAATGCAGTGTGGGTGACAATAGATTGTTCTCCGAAGATACTCAGATACATCATTGAGAAGGGCTCAATAGCCATAGACGGTATAAGCCTTACGGTTGCGTATGTCGATGATACATGCTTTAAGGTGTCGATCATTCCGCACACGGCGGGAGAGACGACGCTGCTGGATGGCAAGCCGGGCAAGGTGGTCAACCTTGAAAATGACGTGGTTGGAAAGTATGTTGAGAAACTGCTTATGCCATACAAAGGTGACGATACAGATGAAAAGCTTTCAAATGGAAATGCTTCAGATAGATCAGGACTTGATATGAAGTTTCTGGCAGAAAATGGATTTATGTAGACAGATATTTTAAGGAGGTAGAGTGATGAGTTTTGAATTCAACTCGATAGAGGAGATCGCTGCAGATCTTGCGGCGGGAAAGCCGGTTGTCATGCTCGACAACGAGGACAGAGAGAATGAGGGAGATGTAATCTGTGCAGCAGAATTTGCTACAACGGAGAATGTCAACTTCATGGCAAAGTGGGCGAGAGGTCTCATATGCATGCCTATGGATGCGTCATATGCGGATAAGCTGAATCTCCCACAGATGTGTATAACCAATACAGATAACCACTGCACAGCATTTTCAGTATCAGTGGATCATGTGGATACAACCACCGGAATCTCAGCCGAGGAGAGAGGCTACACAGCCAGAAAATTTGTGGATGAGAATGCAAAGCCGGATGACTTCAGAAGGCCGGGACATATGTTCCCACTTCAGGCAGTTGCAGGCGGAGTCATAGAGAGAAACGGCCACACAGAGGCTACAGTTGATCTTATGAAGGTTGCAGGACTTAAGCCTTGCGGACTGTGCTGTGAGATCATGAAGGATGACGGAACCATGGCGAGAAAGGATGACCTTGTGGAATTTGCAAAGGTTCATGGCCTTAAGATATCGACCATAGAGAAGCTTGTGCAGTACAGAAAAGAGCATGAAGTATTCGTTGAGTGCGTAGCCAAGGCAAAGCTTCCAACAAAGTATGGTGAGTTTACGATCTGTGGATATATCAACAAGCTGAACGGTGAACATCACGTGGCACTCACAATGGGTGATATAGCTGACGGCAAGCCTGTTCTCTGCCGTGTGCACAGCGAGTGCCTCACAGGCGATTGCTTCGGCTCACAGAAGTGTGACTGCGGACAGCAGCTCGATGCGGCCATGAAGGCCATTGCCAAGGAAGGCAGAGGCGTGCTCCTGTACATGAGACAGGAGGGCAGAGGAATCGGCCTTATCAACAAGATCAAGGCATATGCGCTTCAGGATCAGGGGCTTGACACCGTTGAGGCAAACCTCAAGCTTGGTTTCCCTGATGATGCAAGGGATTACACCATAGGAACACAGATACTTGTGGATCTCGGAATCAGACAGATCAGACTCCTCACCAACAATCCACTCAAGGTATACGGCCTTGCAGGCTACAATCTTGAGATCGTGGAGAGAGTTCCTATAGAGATAGAGCCAACCAAGTTTGACGCATTTTATCTCAAGACAAAAAAAGAGAAAATGGGTCATATGTTACACGAAGTCTAATATTTCATAAGGAGGGGCTGGGTAAGCTCCGATATAGAATAAGGAGGATAAATCAGATGAATAAGGTAGAAGGAAAGTTAGTAGCAAATGGAGCAAAGATAGGTATAGTAGCAGCGAGATTCAATGAGTTCATAGTTTCAAAGCTGGTCAGTGGTGCAGAGGATGCGCTTCTCCGTCATGATGTGAATGCAGACGACATCACAGTTGCATGGGTTCCGGGTGCATTTGAGATCCCTGTAATCGCAAAGAAGATGGCTGCAAGCGGCAAGTATGACGCTGTTATCTGTCTTGGTGCTGTTATCCGTGGTGCGACAAGCCACTATGATTATGTGTGCAACGAGGTTTCAAAGGGCGTTGCCTCAGTATCACTTGAGACAGGTGTACCTGTAATGTTCGGAGTTGTTACAACAGAGAATATCGAGCAGGCCATCGAGCGTGCAGGAACAAAGGCCGGCAACAAGGGTTATGACTGCGCTATGGGAGCTCTTGAGATGATCGACCTCATGAAGCAGTTGTAATGCAGACTGCAGAAAATGCGATATAATGAAGCATGCTGATGCATGCGCAGGTTATCAAGTGAAAATATAATGCGTACAGAAGATACAGGCACGTGTAGTTATAATACATGTGCCTGTAAATATATGACAGGATGGATATAATATATGAAAAGCACAGACAGGAAGATATTGTTCTTTGATATAGACGGAACGCTTATAACCGAGGACGGAAGGAGATACTTCCCGGACAGCGCAAGGCATGCGCTGGCGCAGGCGAGAGCCAACGGACATCTGGTGTTCATCAACACTGGCAGGGTTTACTGTAATGTCACTGATGAGATCAAGGCTGCGGGTTTTGATGGCTTTGTGTGTGGCTGCGGAACATCCATTTACTATGACGGCAAAGAGCTGTTCCACAATGATGTCAGCAGGGATGTGTGCAGGGATATAGCTTATGCATGCCGCAGATATGACATGTTTGGAATGTATGAGCACAGAGACAAGGTGTACGTGGACGGTCAGAACATGGGAAATGAACTCCTTGCAGAGATGGTCAGATACTTCCGGGCAAATGGAATATTTGTTGGGGAGGATGTGGACTCGGATGACTTTGAATTCGACAAGTTCTGCTGCTGGTTCGCGGATGACAATAAAAATGTTCCTGAGTTCCGCGAGTATGTATCACAGCATTTTGACTATATCGACAGAGGTTCAAATTTCTGCGAGATAGTTCCCAAGGGATTCAGTAAGGCGACAGGTATACAGTATCTTCTGGATTATTTTGATATTCCGCTTGAAAATGCATATGCATTTGGTGATGGCAACAATGACGCACCTATGTTATTATATTGTCCGAACAGCATAATTATGGAGAAGGGGCCGGAGGGGCTCAAAAGACAGGTTATGATGGTCACAGACGATGCGGAGAATGATGGAATATATAAGGCTATGGTGAAGCTTGGGATCATAGAGCCGATGGAATAGCTGGTTCATTTTGCCGGTCAATAATTATTAGAGTTGGAGATTTATATGGAAGAACAGGAAGAGAACAAGAAGGTGACGCTGCTCGATCAGTTGTCGATAGCGGTCAGCAGTCCGAAGAATTACAAACAACTGGTTAAGCTGAAGACGGGACGCCTTGTGTGGTTTGTGGTGATCATATCCTTTTTACTGGCATTTATAGAGTTTGGAATAGACGCCATATTCTGGGTTGGCAAGGTCGGAGGTCTGAGGAATCTCATAACAAATAAGATCCCGGCATTCACATATCATGACAATAAGCTCGACATGGAACATGATATGCAGCTTGAGATAGGAAATGCTACTCTGTACATCAACACGGAGAATGCGTCAGTGAACCTTGACTCCATGGAAACGGATGGAGTGTACATCGCCATAGGAAGTGAGAATATAGTCATGGGAATGGTCTCAGATGGCAAGGGCTATGATTACATGGAGACACCGCTCAAATACATGTTCCTGCCGGATGGCTTCAACAATAGCAAGCTGGCGGTACTGACACCGGTATTTTATATGTACATGGTGATCATGTTCATTGCGGTGATGGTGGCATCGGCGGGCAGACAGCTTCTCCTTGCGCTGATATTCAGTATAGCGGGCAATAGACTTGCAAGAATTCTCAACACGGGACTGTCCTACGGCAAGGTATTTACGATATGTGTCTATGCACAGACTCTGGCGGTGTTCATAATGTCGGTCAACACTGCTCTTGGATATCTGTTATCCTCGTTTGTTGTATGGATCATCGCACTTGTCGTGTCCATGGTATTTATGAACAAAGCTATAGGAAGCTATGTGAGTGGAGATATACCGCCGGGAGATGTGTTCTGATAAGGCGGTCATTTGGTTTGAATAGGTGGAGGCATATATGGAGATAGAGAGAAAATACCTTGTACATGAGATACCTGTCGATCTGACAAAATATCAGGTGAAGCACATGGAACAGATGTATGTGTCCGTGAAGCCGGTCATAAGGATCAGGAGAACGGACGACAGACGTGTGCTCACGGTCAAATCCAAGGGACTGCTCAGCAGGCAGGAATTCGAGATGGATCTGGACGAGGATGAATACAGGAATCTCAGATGTAAGGCAGACGGCAATATAATAGAGAAGGACCGGTATATAATACCGCTTTCCGATACAGACGGAACCTGTGGTGACAGTGAAGTGGACAGGGAACTGAAGATCGAGCTGGACGTGTTCGACGGGATATTTGGCGGACTCACCTATGCTGAGGTTGAATTCCCGGAGGAGAAATTTGCAAATACATTTGTGCCGCCAACGTGGTTTGGCAGGGATGTGACTGAGGACGGTATCTATCAGAACAGCACCCTGAGCGGCATGGACAGACGTGATATAGACAGTTTTGTAAAGAGTGCGAATAAGGAGGAAAAGTGATGAAGGCAAGAGTTTTATTTGCAACAGGTTATGAAGAGGTAGAGGCTCTCACGGTGGTGGATCTCTTGAGGAGAGCCGGAGTTGAGTGCCTGATGGTGTCGGCTGACGATCAGGATACAGTGACAGGAGCGCGCGGCATGGAGGTCACGATGGATGAGAAGTTATCAGAGATCGATGACCAGTGCGATCTTGTAGTTCTTCCTGGAGGTATTCCGGGGGTTCCGAACCTCAAGACAAATTCAAAGGTTCAGGCCATGGTCAAGGCACAGAATGACAGAGGCGGTTATGTGGCTGCTATCTGTGCGGGACCTACAGCACTTGGCGCATTTGGCGTGCTTGCGGACAAGAATGCAACATGTTATCCGGGATGTGAGGATCAGCTCATGGCGAAGCGCCACAGCACGGAGCCGGTAGTGGTGGACGGAAATGTGATCACCAGCAGAGGAGTGGGAACAGCCATAGAATTTGCACTTAAGCTGGTTGAGATACTCATAGACAGACAGACTGCGGACGATCTCGCAGAGAAGATAGTATATAAGAGATAATGAATATAAAAATATCAGTTAGGAGCCTGGTGGAATTCATCTTCCGCAGTGGCGATATAAGTGATAGCAGTAGTGGGACTCTGTCCAGAGAAGCGATGAATGCGGGTAGCAGGATTCACAGGAAGCTTCAGAAAAGGGCAGGGTCTCATTATAATTCAGAGGTGCCGCTCCGGTATACAGAGGAGCTTGGCGGACATCTGATAACTGTGGAGGGCCGGGCTGATGGAATCATAGACAGATGCGGTGGCGAACAGGAAGAGTCCGGGGATATTGACGACGGCTTTGACATGGCAGAGGGGTATGCTGTGGACTTCCATGACAGCGATGTGCTTATAGATGAGATAAAGGGCATATACAGGAACCTCGATGACATGGAGAGCCCGCAGCGCGTCCACGTGGCCCAGGCGATGTGCTATGCGTATATATATTCAAAAGAGAATAATTATAGCTGGATAGATGTAAGGATAAGTTATGTAAACCTTGACAGCGAGAAGGAGAAGTTCTTCAGGCGGAGATATTCATTTGGCTATCTGGAGAAATGGTTCAGCTCAATGATGGCGGAGCTTTGCAAATGGATTGATCTGGTGGAAAAGCATCAGCTCATGAGAAATCAGTCCATCTCGGACATGGAGTTCCCATTTGAGTACAGGAAGGGCCAGAAGGAGATGGCTCTGTATGTGTACAGGGCTATTGAGCAGGAAAAACATCTGTATGTCCAGGCACCAACTGGAATCGGAAAGACCATGGCGGCGGTGTACCCGTCCATAAAATCCATGGTTCAGGGACATGTGTCGAAAATATTCTATCTGACAGCCAAGACCATAGCCCACACTGTGTCGAGAAATGCGGTGGAGCTGCTGGAGGACAGAGGTCTCAGGCTTAAGACTGTAATACTCACGGCAAAAGAGAAGATATGCTGTCAGGAACAGGTGGATTGCAATCCTGCGGTATGTCCGTATGCCGAGGGGCATTTTGACAGGGTAAATGATGCGCTGTACGACGTGGTATTACATGAGACGGTGGTTGACAGAGATGTGGTAATACGGTACGCACAGGCTCACAGGGTGTGTCCGTTTGAGTTGAGCCTTGATGTGAGTCTGTTTGCTGACATGGTGATATGTGACTATAACTATGTCTTTGATCCGAGGGCGAGCCTCAAGAGGTTCTTTGCGGCGGAGGGCGGTAAGCCGGGAGATTATGTATTCCTTGTGGATGAGGCGCACAACCTTGTGGACAGGGCTTCGTCCATGTACAGTGCGGAGATTGTGAAGGAGGACTTTCTGGAGCTCAAGAAGCTCACAGCCCAGTATGGCGGCCGTATGGCAAGACATATAGGAAGCTGCAACAGAGAGCTGCTTACGATGAAGAAGGAGGTTCCTGAGGAGGGATACAGGGTGCTCTCGAGCATAGCACCTCTTCACCTGAAATTGCTCAGCCTCCATGAAGCAATACAGCTCTTTCTGGAGGAGCACAGGCAGATCCCGGAGAGAAAGGAAGTCCTGAACTTTTATTTTAATCTCACTTCATTTCTGAACATTGCGGAGATGATGGATGAGAATTATGTCGTGTATGACGAGATAAGGGATGACGGAAGATTTGTGGTGAGACTGTACTGCGTCAAGCCTGCAGTTAACATAAGAAACTGCTTGGACAAAGGGCTTGCCACGGTGTTTTTCTCGGCTACGATACTTCCTGTCAGATATTATATGGAGATGCTGTCGGACTGCCCGGAGGACAGGGCAATATACATCCCGTCTCCATTTTCTGCGGAGAACAGGAAGATAATGATAGCAAATGATGTCACGACCAGATACACGAACCGTAATGAGGCGATGTACAGGAACATTTACAGCTATATAGAGCGCGTGATAAGTGCGAGACCGGGCAACTATATGGTGTTCTTTCCATCGTATGCCATGCTGGAGAAGGTGCATGTGCTCACTGAAGAGCTTCCAGAGTCTCTTGGGGTGGAAGTTATAGCCCAGGAACAATACATGACGGAGAGCGACAGAGAGAGCTTTCTGAGGGCATTTGAGGAGAAGGACAATGTGCTGGCACTGTGTATCATGGGCGGAATATTCTCCGAGGGAATCGATCTGACTGGTGACAGGCTGATAGGAGCGATAATAGTCGGACCCGGTCTTCCCCAGGTGTGCACGGAGAGAAAGCTGATGATGGATTACTTCGACAGCAGAACCGCGGCGGACGAAAAAGAGGCTGCATCCGACAGGAATGGATTCAGATATGCGTACCAGTACCCGGGAATAAACAAGGTATTTCAGGCTGCCGGAAGAGTCATAAGGACGGAGACGGATCAGGGGATAATACTTCTGATAGACGAGAGATTTGCCACCAGGCGTTACACGGAGCTGTTTCCTGTGGAATGGAATGACAGCGTGATATGCAACATGCAAAATGTGGACGGGATCCTTGAACAGTTCTGGGATTATAAAAGTAAAGAGATTTAAATATACAAAAGCATAATACAGTGCTATAATGGACACCTGATGAAGCCGGAGCGGCGGTAAAGCCCGGTTGTATATATTTTATCAATATGAAAAAAGGGGATAGTGATGGTAGATATAACAGTAAAAAATATTCTGGAAGCTACAGGAGGCGTACTCCTCTGCGGAGATGAGAACACTGTTCTCACTGACATCTGTATAAACTCTAAGGAGGCCAAGGAGGGCGATCTGTTCGTGCCGATCATAGGAACAAGAACCGACGGACACAGATTTATAGAATCAGCACTTCAGACTGCAGCAGCCACACTCACATCGGAGCATGACAATGTTGTGGTGTCGGACAAGGCGTATATCAGGGTGGATGATACTGTTAAGGCATTGCAGGCCATTGGAAAGTATATAAGGAACAGATACGATATGCCTGTTGTGGCGGTTACAGGAAGCGTGGGCAAGACCACGACAAGAGAGATGATCACAGCGGCTGTCAGTGCTGGAATGAAGTGCTTCCACACAGAGGGCAATTATAATTCGGTGTACGGCGAGCCTATCACGGTGTCAAGGATGACAGACGAGTACGATGCGGCTGTTCTTGAGCTTGGAATCGGCGAGCCGGGTGAGATGGACATCCTCACTGATATAGCTCAGCCGGATATATGCGTTATAACGACCATAGGCGTTGCACATATAGAATATATGGGTTCACTGGAGAACACCCGCAAGGAGAAGCTCAGCATCATCAATGGCATGGGCGAGAATGGAACACTGTATATCAACGGTGATGATCCTATGCTGTATGCGGTCAAGGATGAGATACCATGTAAGGTATACACATATGGCTGCGGCGAGGGCATGGACTTCAGAGCGACTAACATCCGCATGGAGGATGGATATTCTGTATACGATATGGTACATGGGGATGACGTTGTAACTGTCAAGGTAGGAGTGATGGGACTGCACAACGTGCGCAATTCATTGGTGGCCATGGCTGTGTCGCATCAGCTTGGAGTTCCATATGAGAAGTCGTCGAAGGCATTTGAGAATTTCAGAGGCCTCAGACAGAAGGTCATCAAGCTTCCTGGCAAATACACGATCATAGACGATACATACAATGCAAGCCCTGATTCCATGAAGGCCAGCACCGATGTCCTCTGTGACATGAAGTGCGAGGGCAAGAAGTATATCGTGCTCGGCGATATGCTTGAGCTCGGAGAGAAGAGCGATGAGTACCACTATGAAGTCGGAGAGTATCTCAGAGATAAGAAGATAGATGAGGTCATAGTCATCGGAGAGCATGCCCAGAAGATCAAGGAAGCTCTGGATGCCTGTGATACGAAGTATGCCAAGACTGTGTCATTCACTGACACGGAGGAGATCGCGATATACCTTATGGCGCTCATGAAGCCTGAGGATATAGTGCTTTTGAAGGGATCAAACGGAATGAAATTGAGTGAAGTGGTTAATATTCTCACGAATTAGTGTGTGTATTTGTACAAAATGACAAAAGCGGTCACGGATTTACAACGATCTGTGACCGCCTTTTTGTGTAAAGTGTTGCCATTTATTGTAAATCAATTCCCAAAACGATACAAAAGGGAGAAAAGAATTTGGTTATATTGAAAAAATATAAAAAATGGAGTAATATCAACCTAGCTTGAAAATAAATACATAAGATTACATAGATACTTTTTATTTGGGAGGAAAGAATCATGGCTACAGCAAAGAAGGCAGATGAGACAAAGAAGGTAACAAAGGCAACACCTGCAGCAGCACTTGCTAAGGTTGAGGCAGTTAAGAAAGAGGAAGCTGCAAAGAAGACAGCAGCTACAGAGACAAAGGCAGCACCTGCAAAGAAGGCAGCTCCAGTTAAGGAAGAGCCAAAGGCAGCACCTGCAAAGAAAACAGCACCAGCTAAGAAGGAAGAGACAAAGGCAGCAGCACCTGCAAAGAAGGCTACAGCAAAGAAGGCAGCTCCAGCTAAGACAACAGAGAATGTATTTGTTGAGTTCGCTGGCGGTCAGATCAAGATGGCAGCAATCGTTGCTAAGGTGAAGGAAGTTATTGGCAATAAGACAGTTAAGGAATTGAACGTATACTACCAGCCAGAAACAGGCATGGTATATTATACAGCTGATGGAGAATCAGGTTCTTACAGTCTTTAATCTATAGATGTTTGTTTTAAGACGGATCCCGGTCGTAATGACTGGGATCTTTTTTCTTTGTGCAATATTGTGTTGTATATAAGTGCCTTTCTGTGATAATATGCCATAGGTTAGGATAGTCTAACTAATGCTTTTACAGGGGGTAAGAGATGACAATACACGAGTATGGAGACAGGAAGAATCCGCATATGCTGCTTATACATGGCATGTGGATGTGAATATATTAAAAAGCCTGTGATATGAACTTTGATTCATACCACAGGCTTTTTGATTGCAGATAATACTATATATTATGAATTACTTTGTTGTCAGGAAATCTGCGTATGCTGTAGGAAGACCATGCTCTGTAGGATCAAGTCCCTTGATCTCTTCCTCCTCAGATACTCTAAGTCCCATAGTCTTCTTGATGATCAGGAATACGATGGTGATCGTAACTGCTGTCCATGCTGCAACTGCTGCAAATCCAAGTAACTGGATGAGGAGTGGATGAATGCCACCGCCGTAGAACAGACCGTTTAATGTATCATTTCCAGGAACAGTTGTTGTGGAGAAGAGACCTACAGCGATTGTTCCCCAGATACCATTTACACCATGTACGGCTACGGCACCGACAGGATCGTCAACATGTAATGCGTGGTCACAGAGCCATACTCCGAATACTACGAGAAGTCCGGCAACGATACCGATGATAGCTGCGCCGAAAGCATCGACTGTATCACAAGGAGCTGTGATGGCAACGAGACCAGCGAGTGAAGCGTTGAGACACATTGACACATCAGGCTTGCCATATTTGAGCCATGTAAATATCATACATGAAACTGTTGCAAGTGCAGGTGCGATAGTAGTAGTGAGGAAGATAGAACCTAACTGCTCAACAGATGTTGCGGCTGCACCGTTGAATCCGTACCAGCCGAACCACAGGATGAATACACCGAGTGCGCCGAGTGGAAGGTTATGACCAGGGAAGGTGTGAACCTTTACTACTTTGCCATTCTCATCCTTATTGAACTTTCCGATACGAGGTCCAAGTAATGCGGCACCAATCAGTGCTGAGATTCCACCTACCATATGGATGGCACATGAACCGGCAAAATCATGGAAGCCAAGTTTTACAAGCCAGCCACCTGGATTCCAGATCCAGTGAGCCTCAATAGGATATATCAGCAGTGAGATGATAGCTGAGTATACACAATATGCAGAGAACTTTGTTCTCTCTGCCATAGCTCCTGACACGATGGTTGCTGCTGTTGCACAGAACACAAGGTTGAATACGAAGCTTGACCAGTCATAGTTTTCAAAGTGAAGGAACAAATCCCATGATGGTTTTCCGATGAAACCTCCGAGTGCCCAGTCACTGCTGCCGAGCAGAAGTGATGAACCGAGGATCATGAATGAAACTGTACCGAGACAGAAATCCATGAGATTCTTCATTATAATGTTTCCGGCATTCTTGGCTCTTGTGAAACCGGCCTCAACCATTGCAAATCCGGCCTGCATCCAGAATACCAGTGCGGCTCCGACAAGGAACCATACTCCAAATACAATTGTGCTTACGTCTTCCATAATCATTCCTCCTTTTAATACATTGTAGTTGTGGAAGTGATCAGATAATAAAAAAAAGATGCGTCCCGCCAGGTATGCTCCTGACAAAACACATCTTTGTGCACATTATATCTGATCGTACGTCACTGAGATATGACTGATAATAAGTATCTCAGTGCCACACCTCAATTACTAACTTGGGTTGAGTATAGTATTGAGATATGGTAAAATATTGAAAAAATCGGACGTGGAACGATAAACCTTATTATATTTTGCGCGGACTTAATATAATAAAGCAAAGATACGGTAAAGATAAATAAAGTTATGCGGAGATGGCGTATGGATAGTCAGATTTTATTGAATGTTAATTTTTGCAGTGAAGTACATACTAATTTAATAGAAAAGAATGAGAAGTCTGTGTATGTGAGAGCTGGTTACAGCTTGGGTGGGCTGAGAATAGTGCCACAGGAGAATGCTGGGATATGTGTGATATGTATGGATGGACACATCAAAAGGGTGTATCCGGGTGAACTGGAGGCGGCTGTTTGCATTGAGGAGAGCTGCAGCTTCATATCTGTGGAGCAGGATCTTGGATTTGGCAGGGAGACTCTGGATACCCAAGATATGCGTCTGCTTGAAAAACTGCTGACGGCTGATCATGCATTTACAGGAAATGGTGCAGAAGATCCGATAGAGAGTGCGACAGAGGAGATCACGGAGCATATAGAGAAATGCGGATCGTTGTGGCAGAGGAATGGCATGGCTGATTCGGACATCGTGAAACAGGCGGATGTCATATATGCGGCAAAAGGGAAGATAAGCATATCAGAGCTTGCTGAGCAGATGGGATGCACCGTTAGACATGTGCATAGGAGATTTGTGGAGGAGCTGGGGGTCAGCCCCAAGAGGTTTGCCCGCATCGTGAGGATCAGGGAGACTGTGAGAAAAATGCTGGAGCATCCGGGCGGACATGTCACGGATTATATGGATGACATGGGATATTCTGACCAGGCGCATTTCCAGAGAGAGTTTAAGTGGTATACAGGGATGACCCCAGGGAGTCTGCTGAAGATACTGGGAGACAGAGCTGAACGATAAAAAACAGGCAGTGGACAAATGTCACTGCCTGCCAATTTAGAAAAAGGAATGATACTGGATACCTGTGCTTATTAGAGCGCTGTCTCTCCACGCTCGCCTGTACGGATACGAACGACATCTGCCACATCATATACGAAGATCTTACCATCACCGATCTTACCTGTGGATATTCTCTCGCAAACCTTGAAAATGATCTTGTCCGCAACATCGTCTGCTGCGATGGTCTCGATCTTTACCTTTGGAATAAGGTTTACAACATATTCGCTTCCTCTGTAAGTTGTCTTATATCCCTTCTGATTACCGTAACCCATGATGTTTGATACCATGGCACCTGTTGATTCACACTCATCAAGTATTGACTTTACATCATCAAGCTTTTCTGAACGAACTACGATTTCAAGTTTCTTCATAATTACAGTCCTCCTTTTACCCGTTGGATTTATTTTTTATGATTATAGCATAGCGAAAAATCCAATTCCATAGCACTTCGCAAATGCCGAAATTTTAAAACGATTCGAAAGATGCCAGCGGTAAAATAATACAAAAAACAGACAAATGACTTAATAATATTAAGGACAGAAGCGGGGCGGCGCTGCGTGCCAGCGGTTAATTTACAGTAATTTCATATTTGCAGGTGTTGGTAAATGTGGTATATGTGTGTTATTATATTTCTGACTGAGACTATATGTATAATCAGGAAAGGAAAATGAGATATGGCAGAGAATTATGATGATATAGATAAGAAGACACCGGATACGGTGGATACCGATGGACATGCATCGGATGATAAGGACAACGATGACGATTACGAGAAATACTGCTACCTGTGCAGGAGACCGGAGAGCGTGGCCGGCAAGCTGATACATATGCCTGGAGATATAAATATATGTGCAGACTGCATGCAGAGATCATTTGACAGCTTCAACAATTCCGGGTTTGGCAACATGCCGGGGCTTGGCAATATGCAGTTCATAGATCTGACAAATATGCCATTTGGCAATATAGATATGTCCAAGTTCAAGGCACAGAATGACGTGCCAAAGTCACAGAAAGTCAAGAAGAAGGCGCCAAAGGAAAAGAAGCAGGAGGAAGAACTCACGCTTAAGACAATTCCGGCTCCTCATAAGATCAAGGCTATGCTGGACGAGTATGTTGTGGGACAGGAATATGCCAAGAAGGTTATATCCGTGGCTGTATACAATCATTATAAGAGGGTTCTCACAGATTCCATGGATGATATAGAGATAGAGAAATCCAACATGCTGATGGTGGGACCTACAGGCTGTGGTAAGACATATATAGTCAAGACCATAGCAAGACTTCTCAAGGTGCCTCTCGCAATAACTGATGCGACAACTCTCACTGAGGCCGGTTATATAGGCGATGATGTAGAGAGCGTTCTGTCAAAGCTTCTCGCCGCCGCCGACAATGATGTGGAGAAGGCAGAGAGAGGAATCGTGTTCATAGATGAGATAGACAAGATCGCCAAGAAGCAGAACAGCAACAGCAGGGATGTGAGCGGTGAATCCGTACAGCAGGGACTGCTGAAGCTCCTCGAGGGCGCGGATGTTGAGGTACCTGTGGGATCGGGCAGCAAGAATGCTATGGTTCCCATGACGACCATCAATACAAGAAACATACTGTTTATATGTGGTGGAGCATTCCCTGATATAGAGGAGATTATAAAGCAGAGAATAAGCAGGCAGGCGTCCATGGGCTTCAAGGCTGAACTCAAGGACAAATATGATGATGATCCGAATCTGCTGAGACAGGTTACAACCGAGGATCTCCGTGAGTTTGGCATGATACCTGAGTTCCTTGGAAGACTTCCGGTACTCTTCACACTTGATGCGTTGGATAAGAATATGTACGTGAGCATACTCAAGGAGCCTAAGAATGCGATATTAAAGCAGTATAAGAAGCTCCTTGCACTGGATGAGGTGGATCTTAGATTTGACGATTCGGCATACGAGGCGATAGCCGAGGAGGCGATCAAGAGGAAGACGGGAGCCAGAGCTCTACGTGCCATCATAGAGAAATTCATGCTGGATATCATGTACCAGATCCCAAGGGATGACACCATAGGAAGGGTGACAATCACAGGTGATTATATAAAGGGCAAGGGAAGCCCTATCATAGAACTGCGCGGAACACCGGCACTTGAGGAGGCAAGCGCAACTCAGATCGATAAGCAGGACTGAACAGATCTGTAATGACAATAATGCGATAACAGGGAAATGCTACTTGATAATATTTTATCAATATGCTAGAATATCACCGTTCATTAAGGGAGTAGTCAGCGCAGAGCTTGCGTTGTGATATCAACATAATGATTGGCAGCCATCGGTCGATGATGGCGTGAATCTGGTATTACTGTAGATGATGAGACTTTCTGGACAGCTTTTAGCTGCCCGGGAGGTCTCTTTTTATATGTGTCTGTGACTGCATCCGTCAAATCTATATCAAGGAGAAAAATTATGAGTATTGCAGAGTTATTCCTGTTGGCAGTTGGTCTTTCAATGGATGCATTTGCCGTGTCTATCTGTAAGGGGTTGTCCCTGCGCAACATCAAGGTGAAGCACATGCTTATCGCAGGTGCGTGGTTTGGAGGATTTCAGGCACTTATGCCGACGGTAGGATATGTCCTCGGAAGCTTTTTTGCAGATCTGGTAAGCAAATGGTCACACTGGATCGCATTTGTGCTCCTCCTGTTCATCGGCGGAAGTATGATCAAGGAGTCGTTTGGCGAGGAAGAGGAAGTAGATGCAGATATGAGCTTTAAGGTCATGTTCCTTCTGGCGGTTGCAACCAGCATAGACGCACTGGCGGTTGGAGTGTCATTTGCATTCCTCAAGCTGTCCACTCTGTATATCATACTTGCAGTGCTGTTCATCGGATGTATCACATTCATATGTTCAGCGGTCGGAGTGAAGATCGGAAGTATATTCGGAACAAAGTACAAGTCAAAGGCTGAGCTTGCCGGAGGTATCATACTTATACTCATAGGAGTAAAGGTTGTTCTGGACGGACTAGGTATATTGTAACCTTAACATAAAATAAATGGACAATAGTATGGTTTATGGCATACAATGTGTAGATAGGTTATGTGAAGGGACAATATATTAAGTAAGGAGTAGATGTATGACCAGATTCAAAAAGAATATGAGAAGATTTGTCGTGGCTGCTGTTGTCGGAGCCATGGCCATGTCGATGACTGCATGTACTTCTCATATGTTTGATGAGAAGACTATCACAGGAACAATAAAGGATAATGCGGACGACTACACAAAGGTGCAGAAGGAGTTCGAGGAATATCTGCACGATGAGTATGTGGACAGTGTGACATCGGACACACTCTCGTACAACTATGAGATAAAGGATGGGGATGCCCTTGGTATTCCTGAGCCGGAGGTATCTCTGGGCGATTCGGATATGAGCGATGAGGGAATCAAAAAACGTAAGGCTGAGTTTGATGAGTCCTTTGACAAGCTCAAGTCATTTGACAGGGACGATCTCACGGAGAGCCAGCAGCTCACATACGATATACTTAATCAGTATCTGGAGACGGAGTCAGAGGGTTATCTGAACATATACCTCAGCGAGCCGTTCTCACCTATGAAGGGACTGCAGTCGAATATATCCACATATTTCACAGACTACCGTTTTGACGACAAGGGTGATGTGGAGAGATATCTCCAGGTGCTTGGAATGGTAAGGGATTATTTTGATGACAATCTAGAGTTTGAGAAGACAAAGTCCGAGAAGGGATATTTTATGAGTGATGCCGTGTGCGATAAGGTCATCGAGCAGTGCGAAGACTTCATCAAGGACAAGGACAATCACTTCATGATACAGGTGTTCAACGATAACATTGAGGCGCTGGACTTCCTGACTGCGGACGAGATAGCGGACTTTGAGGAACAGAACAAGAAGGCTGTTGCGGAAAGTCTTATACCTGCATATGAGGATGTTATAGATGTGCTGTCATCGCTCAAGGGAACCGGTAAGAACCAGGGCGGTGTGTGTGGCTATGAAGGTGGTAAAGAGTATTACGCTTACCTTTTGAAGGACGCTGCGGGAACTGATAAGACACCTGAGGAAGTGGCACAGATGCTGGATGACAACCTGTCAGATCTCATGACAGATCTGTATTCCATAGCCATGACACAGTACGATTCATATGAATATTTTGTGGAGCACTACGATGACCTCTTTGGAGACAGTGACTCAAAGGAGCCTTCAGAAATAATAGATATACTCATGAATACAGCCACCAAGAACTACCCAGACTTTGGAGAGATAAAGTATCAGGCGAAGAAGCTTGATAAGAGCCTTGAGGATATTCAGGAGAATACGCTGGCATACTATATGTCACCTGCGATCGATGACCAGGACAACAACCTTATCAGGGTAAATGGCAAACATACGGATGGTATGTGGACCACACTTGCCCATGAGGGATATCCGGGACACATGCTGCAGAATGCATACTACATGTCAACAGATCCTGAACCGGTACGTACCATATTAAGCTTCCTTGGATACAAGGAGGGCTGGGCAATGTATGCGTGCTATGATGCCATAAACTATTACACATTTGATGGGGCATCTGATTCGGACACCGTTGCAAAACTGTACAGGTTAAACGATGAGATCAATTATCTCATAAGTGGAAGGATCGATATAGGAATCAACTATGAGGGCTGGTCACTGCAGGAAGCAAAAGATTACCTGAATGAAAAGGGATTCAACGGCGATGCTGCCGACGATCTGTATACTACCATGATAGGTGATCCTGCCGTATACCAGAGTTATTCAACAGGCTTCTATGAGATGCAGGAGATCAGGGATTATGCTGAGGAACAGCTTGGATCAAAGTTTGACCTGAAGGAGTTCAATACAGTCGTTCTCGAGACAGGTCCATGCCAGTTCAATATCCTGAAGCAGCAGGTTCAGAAGTATATTGATACAAAACAATAAAATAGAATATAGCCGGTACATATAATGTACAGATGGAGACATACCGCAGCCGGAGAAATTTCCGTGCTGCGGTATTTTTGTGTAAAGATTCGGAATTTGCTGCATATACTATATAGATTGCCCCTGGAGGGATGTGCGGTGATATCAGATGCTGTTTACTCAGAGGATTATGTGGAATATATAATAGAATACAACGGAGACAGGGAAGTTCTGATGGATCTGTATCAGCCATACGGGCTCAACATAATAGACGACAGATATGCGGTGGCATATCAGCCGTTTCCGGCCGGGTATATGGAGAGTTTTTCAAGGCTTGAGTACAATCTTTTCCCAAAAGTGTACGGTCTGATGGACGATGTGGGGGCTCTTGAGGCTATAGGGGTTATCAATATCCAGCAGGAAAATATACTCGGACTCACCGGAAAGGGGATACTGCTTGGCATCGTCGATACGGGGATCGATATATTTGGCAGTTCATTTGTGCGGGATGGGGGTAAGACAAAGATACTTGCGGCGTGGGATCAGACTGTGGAGGAGGCTGACAACGCATCATACGGCTACGGCAGGGAGTATAGCACGGAGGAGATACAGGCTGCTGTGGATGAGAGACAAAGGATATTGACGGATACCACCGGGCATGGAAGCTTCTGCGCGGGAACGGCTGTGAGTGTGGCTCCGTCGGCAGACCTGGTGGTGGTGAAGTTAAAGCAGGCAAAGCAGAATCTACGCAGTTTTTATGGTATTCCATCGGATGCAAATGCGTACAGTGAGGTTGACATAATGACAGCGATAGCATATCTGCTTGAGCAGCAGAAAAAGCTGCGCATGCCTATGAGCATACTCGTGACGCTTGGGACCAACAGTGGAAGCCATACGGGGGCGGAAGCACTTGACAAATATATAAACAACATAGGAGAGCTTCAGGGGCTTGCGGTATCTGCTGCCGGTGGCAACGAGGGGAGAGCAGGACATCATTATTCCGGGATCGTCACAGGGGCATACGATGTCGTTGAGATCGATGTGGCAGATCGCAACAGCTTTACACTTGAGATATGGGGTAAGTCCACCAATACCTACTCGGTGGCCATAGAGATTCCCGGCGGGGAATTTATAGAGAGGATATCGCCGAGGTATGACAGGAGCTCGATCATCCGTCCGATATTTGGAGGTGGGATGATATATGTCGACTATTTTCTCATAGAGGATTCTGCTGGGCAGGAGCTCATCATGCTCAGATTTATAACCCCGGCAAATGGTATATGGCGGATAAGGGTGTACGGTGTTGGAACCACGGAGCTCAGCTTTAACGCGTGGCTGCCCATAAGCAGCTTTGTATCCCCGGGGACGAGATTTGTGTCAAGTGATCCGGGGGTGACCATAACCAGCCCGGCGGTGGCGGAGACTGCGATATGCACTTGCGCATATGATCACTCAAATGGTAATCTGTATATAGACAACAGCAGAGGCTATACGGCGGACGGTAGGGTGAAACCGGATCTTCTCGCTCCCGGAGTGAATATAAGGAGAGAAGGAGCCAGCGGGGAGACGGTTATAAGAAGCGGCACCTCAGTGGCGGCTTCATACACTGCGGGCTGCAGTGCCATCATGCTTGAGTGGTCGTATGGGAGAAAGATGATAAGGAATATAAACGGCAACCAGATAAGGGGCTACCTGATAAGGGGAGCGGTGAGACCGGGAAGTTCGGGCGGGCTTTTGGAGATCAGGCAGTATCCGAATCCCGAGTGGGGATATGGCCTGCTGAACATTTACAATACATTTGAAAGTCTCAGGAATGTGTGAGGATAAGTTATGGGAAGAACATGCAGAGAAGAGCTGGCGAGCGGCGGTACGCTAATAATAAGTGAGAATGACTTCAGGATAGAGTATTTCTTCCCGGGGCCGGATGGACGCTATGGTGGAGTGAGGGTCAATATTCCGGGAAGGAAAGTTGAGACCTATATGAGGGCATGGCAGAAGAATTATGAAAGGTACGAAGAGCTTCAGAAGGCGGCGGGTGCAAGTGTGGTGAAGAGACCGGCTGCGATGAGAGGTGAGTGCGGAATGACGATACGGACCGGTTTCATGGACGGAGTATACCTGAAGGGAAGCCACATGAGAGTGACGGAAAGGGTGCAGCTCGACATGATAATCCGGGATTATGGATACGCTCTGGACAGATGGAAGAAGTCCGGGCAAATGCCTGAAAGTAGTGATTGTTAGTCTGCGTGATACTGTGCTATAATGCATCTGTGTGGTCAGAAACGGGAGGAGTATGACATGCATTAATTCACACTATTTATAAGAACGGAGGATAATATAATATGTATATAACATGTCTTGATTTAGAGGGAGTACTGGTGCCTGAGATTTGGATCGCATTTGCGGAGGCAAGTGGAATACCTGAGCTTAAGAGAACAACAAGGGATGAGCCTGACTACGATAAGCTCATGAACTGGAGACTTGGTATACTTAAGGAGCACGGACTTGGACTCAAGGAGATACAGGAGACTATAGCAAAGATAGATCCTATCCCTGGAGCAAAGGAGTTTCTGGATGAGCTGAGATCCATAGGACAGGTGATAATCATAAGCGATACATTTTCACAGTTTGCAGGACCTCTCATGAAGAAGCTCGGTTACCCTACAATATTCTGTAATGAGCTGATCGTTGCAGATGACGGTGAGATCACAGGCTTCAAGATGAGATGCCCACAGTCGAAGCTCACAACAGTCAAGGCTCTGCAGTCAATCGGCTACGACACTATAGCAAGCGGTGACAGCCACAACGATCTGGGAATGATCTATGCGAGCAAGGCAGGCTTCCTGTTCAAGAGCACAGATCAGATCAAGGCGGATAATCCTGATCTTGAGGCATTTGAGACATACGATGAGCTTCTTGCGGCCATCAAGAAGGCAATGGACTAGTTGGAGATACAGATATGAAGTACAAGAGTGTAGATGAGATCGAGACGCTCTCTTTCAGGGATGCGACTCTGATCAGATGTATATATTCGGAGAAGCAGGGAATCCTGGAATTTGAATTTGACGGCGCGGTAGTCAGAGAGGACAACTCTGCAAATGAGCTCTATACTGACAGATATGCCAGTGATATGCAGGTCAGATTCACTGAGCCTGAGATCGAGGCACTTCTGCTCGAGGGTCATAAGTATTACGATGCGAACGATGTTCTCCAGGAGTCAGTACCGGATAAGCCTGTGGACAGGGCGGACTATGAGGATGTGCTGAAGAGCTTTGAGGGCAAGGTTGTATTTTATTCGGGCCAGCCAAAGGAGATGCTCAAGTCTTCGGAGAATGCTGATAGAAAATGCTATCAGATGATAATAGATGTGGATGAGGAATCCTATGTTCTGAGTTTTTACTATGATAAGGTGATCGCACAGTGGGAGCACTTTATGAACAAGGTGATGAACTAGCCTGACGGTTCGGCAGGGATCAGGAAAGGAAGATGCGGCAGATGGCAAAGAGGATACGCCGGTATATAGCATATATTGATGAGCTTTTAAAGAGGAATGATGTGGACTTTGCACGGGAGGCAGAGAGACATCTCACGCAGGTAGGATTTTTCATGCATGAGAGACTTATCCACCTCATAGTGCTGGTATTGTTTGCCGTATTGACGGTTGCAACATGTATAACATTTGTCGTGACGGCCAATATATCGCTGCTGATACTTGCACTTGCATTCATGGTGCTGCTTGTTCCATACATAATGCACTATCATCTTCTTGAGAACAGTGTCCAGTATATGTATGAGCAATACGACAGAATGCTCGAGAAGGCGGGCATAGATGCGTTTGTAAACAGATGATTGGTGAAAGGCGGTAAAGCATATATGTTCAATTTCGTTATGGGTATCGTGATGATCGGAATAGGCGCAATAAGTGTGGCTCATGCATTTTTTTCAAAAAATATGGCGGGCTTCATATTCTTCGGCATACTGATGATCGGATTCGGAATAGTGGAGCTGGTCAGATCCAGGGGCGTAAAGGCCAGAAAGAAGGCTGCCAGAGACAGAGAGTTTGACATGTACAATCTCATTGCGTCGGAGATGGGAGTCAAGATCAATCCGCTCACAGGAGAGATGCTGAGCTCAGACAAGAAGGGTGAAGACGAACAAGTGACTGTTACTGAAGCTGATGATGCAGCGGATGTGGCAGAATAAGAACATAGAATAAAGCGGCATGGAGGTTTTTAGATACCTCCGTGCCGCTTGTTTTTTCATGCGGGATATTTCATCTATTTATAATCAGAGAAATCATACTCTGCAAATGTCTTCCCGTGCTCATCGGATCTGTACACCTTGCCATCGCTGGAGTCGATATAGAAATCACCGACCTTGGTGTCGCCCTCTTTATTGTTGTCGTGGAGCTCGATGTGGTAGCCTGTTTTTCCACCGGAAAATTCTGTGAGATCCTTGTCACTGTTGGCAACCTCGAATCTTCCGTCACCTGCGGGAAGCTGATCCATGAACCAGTCCTGGGCATCATCGAATGAACCGAAGATGCCTGACACGGTGTTTCCCACGCCGTCAGCGACATCCTTTACACCGTCGGCCACGCCGTCAGCGACATCCTTTACAGCGTCGGCTGCTCCGCCTACAACGCCTTTGTCAGATGAGTCGGTGCTGTTTCCCTCAGAGCTGTTACCATTCTGAGACTCAGATGTTGTCTGGGTGCTGGCTGCTGAAGATGAGCCAGTGCTTGAAGCACCGTTTGAATTGCCACAACCACAGAAGATGATCATGGTGAGTGTCATACACGTCACAAGTAAAAAGTATTTTTTCATTGTACATGTTCTCCTTTTTTAATATTTGCTATTTATATTCTCCGTATATCTGAGAAATATTCATGGCATAAAAAATAGACACATAATTAAAAATAAAAAATAATATAATAGAAAAAATGCTATAGGCGGCGAGGATCATTTGAAAAAAATTGACAATGTGCAGGAGGTGACTGACAGATGGCAGTATATTATGCTGGCGGTTGCCATATTTCTTGCCATAATTTTCTGTTGTTATTACATAATCAGCCAGTCGAGGTGGGGCTTTTATACTGCCGGAGGGCCGGTCAGGCAGCAGGCAAATGTCCTGGGGGCGGATGAGAGCACACCATCGGAGGTGGATGGGGCAAATGATACCGGGGAGATGCAGCCGGAGAAGGACGAAACGGAGTCTGATGCGGAGCCGGAGATAACGAAGAGGGCGTATCTCACATTTGACGATGGGCCATCCGGGAACACAGTGGAGATACTGGATATCCTTGATAAATACGATGTGAAGGCAACATTTTTTGTCGTGGGGCGCGACAAGAGCTATTATGATGCCTACCGGGATATAGTGGATAGGGGACATACACTGGGGCTTCATTCGTACACCCATGATTACGATAAAATATATGGAAGCCTTGCTGATTTCTCCGAAGATATTGAGGAATTGCGAAATTTATTGTATGATGTAACAGGTGTAAATTGTGTATATTACAGATTCCCGGGCGGCAGTTCAAATACGGTATCCAGAGTGGATATGAACACCCTGATAGACTATGTGAATGCCGAGGGGCTTATATATTATGATTGGAATGCGCTGAACAATGATGCCGTGTGTGGCAGCTACACGCCGGAGCAGCTTGTCGACAATATCATGAATGATGCATTGCAGCACGACGATGTGGTCATATTGATGCATGATCTTGAGTCAAGGCACACCACGGTGGAATCACTGCCGATGCTCATTGAAAGACTCCGGGATGATGGGTATGAGCTGCTGCCTATAGATGAGAATGCACCACTTATCAGGCACAGATGAGAAGGGACGGACATATGCCATGACTTATGAAGAGGCAAGAAGTTATATAGAATATACGGACACCATGGGAAGCGTTCTGGGGCTTGACAGTATAAAGGAGCTGCTGAGAAGGCTGGGCGATCCGCAGGACGCAGTCCCGGTTATACATATAGCAGGAACAAATGGCAAAGGTTCGATATGCGCATTTCTGGACGAGATACTTGAGAGTGCAGGATACAGTGTGGGAAGATATATATCTCCGACGATATTTACATATCTTGAGAGATTTCAGATAGATAAGGAATATATGTCTGAGGAGGATTTTGCCGTATATCTAGAGACGGTGAAAGATGCAGCGGATGACATGGTGTCGGACGGCTGGGGAAGGCCCACATCGTTTGAGACGGAGACAGCGGTGGCGTTCTGTTATTTCTGCGACAAAAAGGTCGATTTCCTGTTGCTTGAGACCGGAATGGGAGGCCTGGAGGATGCCACAAATGTGTGTAGCCACCCGGTCTGTACGATAATAGCAAGTATAAGCATGGATCACATGCATTTCCTCGGGAATACCCTGAGGGATATATACAGACAGAAGCTTGGAATATTGAAAAAGAACTGCCCATGTGTGGCGTACCCGCTTGCCTCAGAGCTTGAGGATATGTGGGATATGGCATGTGAGCAGAATAATATATCGGACTCGGCGGTACTTATCAGGGAGAAGGATATAGAGATATGCGGAGAGTCAGTAGGTGGAAGTGAATATATATATGACGGACAGAGATACGAACTTCAGGTTCCGGGCATATATCAGATATATAACAGTACCACAGCGGCTGCGACCGCACATGTTCTCATGAGGCTTGGATACGAGCTGACTGAGGATGACATAAGGAGAGGGCTTAAAGCGACGTTCTGGAAGGGAAGATTCCAGAAGCTTATGGACAAACCTCTAATGTATGTGGACGGCGCGCACAATCCGGGAGGCTGGAGAGCACTTAGACAGAACATAGATGAGTATTTTGCCGGAAGAGACCTCATATATATATGTGGTGTGTTCAAGGACAAAGACTATGAGCAGATGCTCAGGATCATGATGCCGGGGGCTTCTGCGTTCATAGCAGTTGAGCCGGATAACCCGAGAGCACTTTCAAGGCATGAGCTGAAAAAGCTGGCAGGGACATATATAGATGAAGTCTATGAGCAGGAAGATGTGGACGATGCCGTGAGGCAGGCGATGACGCTGGCTGATGGCAGGCGGGATTCGGTGGTGATGGTATTTGGCTCGCTGTCATTTATTGGGCCGATCATAGACCGTGCGGAACATGGAGGATATATAGAAAGCTGATGCAGACAGAGATGGACAGAGTGGACAGAATCATATACAACGATGAATACAGACGTCTCATGGAGACTGTGCGGAACAAGGAGACCGACAGGATATTCTGCCGGCATGGACTTGAGCACTGCCTGGATGTTGCCAGGATAGCGTATATAATGAATATCGAACAGGGATATGCGATAGACAGGGAGATCATATATGCCACGGCACTTCTTCACGATGTGGGACGGGCAGATCCTGATGACACCGGCAGGAAGCATCATGAGCTGAGTGTTGAGTATGCGGGCAGAATACTGGAGCAGTGCGGATTTTCCACGCAGGAGAATGAGCAGATATGTGATGCCATAGGCTCACACAATACAGACGGTGCTGAGCGGGAAGGACTGGCATATGTGTTGTATAATGCGGATAAGCTGTCTCGAAACTGTTTTGACTGCGAGGCATCAGACCAGTGTTACTGGCTGGAGAGTGCACGCAATACAGGGATAAAATATTAAGGGAAATACCAAGGGGTCGCACGTCATGTGCGGATATTTAATATCTGGAGGATAAAAGGATGATAATAGGAAACAAGACATTTGAGAGTGGAAAAGAACCTTATGTGATGGGGATACTGAATGTGACCCCGGATTCATTTTCGGATGGAGGACAGCATAACACCATGGACACAGCTCTGTTTACCACAGAGAAGATGATAGCTGAGGGTGCTGTGATAATAGATGTTGGCGGTGAGTCCACAAGACCTGGATATACAAAGATATCGGATGAGGAGGAGATAGAGAGGACCGCACCGATCATAGAGGCGATAAAGAGAGATTTCGACGTGGCAGTATCACTCGACACATACAAGTCTGCGGTGGCTGAGGCTGGTATACATGCAGGTGCAGATCTCATAAACGATATATGGGGACTGAAGTACGATGAGAAGATGGCGGCTGTCATAGCGAAGTACGACAAGGCGTGCTGTCTTATGCACAACAGGGAGAACACAGATTACACAGACTATCTGGCTGATGTTGTATCAGATCTGGATGAGTCGGTTAACATGGCTCTGGCAGCAGGCATAGACAGGGACAAGATCATGGTGGATCCGGGAATAGGATTTGCAAAGGATCTGCATCAGAATCTGCTCCTCATGAACAATCTGGAGCTGCTCCACAAATGGGATCTCCCGATACTCCTCGGAACGTCGAGAAAGTCGATGATAGGACTTACACTTGATCTTCCGGTGACCGAGCGCGAGGAGGGAACAGTTGCCACATCAGTGCTTGGGCTTGTGAAGGGCTGCGATTTCTTCAGAGTACACGATGTGAAGAGCAACTACAGAGCACTCAAGATGACGCATGCGATGCTGAGTGCCAGATAAAATATAGCGGAGGTGCGGTATGGACAGTATCAATATAAAAGGACTTGAGGTATTTGCACATCACGGAGTGTACAGGGAGGAGAATGTCCTTGGACAGAAGTTCGTGGTGGACGTATCCATGCAGGTGTCGACCCAGGAGGCCGGCAGAAGTGATGATATAAGAAAATCTGTGAACTATGGCAGCGTGTGCGAGGGCATACAGAAGGTCATGAAGAACAGAAATTATAAATTGATAGAGACTGTGGCTGAGGAGATAGCAGACATGATACTTCTCACTTACGATGATGTGAGAGGGGTAAATGTGACGGTAAAGAAGCCGTGGGCTCCGGTCATGGTACATGTAGATACAGTGTCCGTGTCCATAAGCAGAAAAAAGCACACAGCATATCTTGGACTTGGGTCAAATATCGGCGACAGGGAATCATATCTGGACATGGCCATAGATGAGCTGAACAAGGATAAATACACCAAGGTGACAAGAGTATCAGATTTTATAGAGACCGAGCCGTATGGCGGCGTTGAGCAGGACGATTTCCTGAACGGCTGTCTGGAGATAGAGACGCTCAGGACTCCTGAGGAACTGCTGAGACTGGTGAATGGAATAGAGAAAGCGGCGGGAAGAGAGAGGCTGATCCACTGGGGACCGAGAACTCTGGATATCGATATCCTGCTTTATGATGATGTCGTGTATGACAGTGAGGATCTTCACATACCACACGTGGAGATGCACAAGAGAGAGTTTGTACTTGAACCGTTGTCCGCGATAGCGGGATACAAGAGGCACCCGCTGCTTGGCAAGACAATATCCGAGCTTCGTGCCGGGCTGGACAAACAGTGATAAATTTGACACTTCAAGTGGAAGGATAGATAGAATGAATACATTGGAAGAGATAAACAGTCTGGAGGAGCAGATACAGCAGCTTATCACCAGAAAGAATGAGCTTATCGACAGAGCGTGTGTTGAGGGCAGAGATATTGCGCTGGCACATATAAGCTCTGATGTGGTGAGCGGGTTTGTGCCCGTGGATCATCTGAAGGTCGATAAAGACACGGTGGTTGTATACCAGGGTGTTCCGGGGGCTTACAGTCATCAGGCTATGCATGACTATTTTGGCAAGGATATAAAAAATGTAAATGTTGCAAAATTTGAGGATGTCATAGAGACGGTGAAGAGCGGCAAGGCTGATTACGGAGTCCTGCCTATAGAGAATTCCTCTGCCGGATTTGTGAGTGGTATATATGATATGGTTGGCAGCAGCGGCCTGACCATCGTGGGCGGAGACGAGGTCAAGGTGGCACATATGCTCATGGGAGTTCCGGGCTCAAAGCTTTCTGATATACAGACTGTATATTCCCATCCGCAGGGGCTTCTGCAGTGCAGTGAATTCCTAAACAGAGCCGGATACGCACAGTGCCCGGTTGCGAACACTGCAGTGGGTGCGGTGAAGGTCAGGGATGAAGGTGATATTACCCAGGCTGCCATAGCGAGCGCTCTTGCCGCAGATATATACGGACTTGAGATACTCAAGGACGATATAGTCAACAATGAGAACAACACAACGAGATTTATCATACTGTCAAAGAAAAAGGAGTATGTGAAGAGTGCGGGAAATATATCCGTATGCTTTGCACTGCCACATGAGAGTGGAACCCTTTACAGTATACTTGGACATATAAAACATAACGGGCTCAATATGACAAGCATTGAGTCGAGGCCTCTCAGGGGAAGAAAATGGGAATATTCATTCTTCATAACTCTTGAGGGAAGTCTCATGGATCCGGCGACGATAGATGCGCTGGACCATATAAATAAGGATTCTATGGATTTCAAGATAATTGGAACATACTGATAAGTAACATGAAAGGTGGGGTAGATATGGCAAGTAAGGTATTTGCAGCCATCGATGTAGGTTCTAACGAGCTGTCAATGAAGGTGTATGAGATAACTCCCAAAAAAGGGGCGAGGGAGATCGATTACGTCAACAGCACAGTTGAGCTCGGAAGTGATACCTACAACAGTGGCAGGATAACCGAGGATTCCATAATGAAGGTATGTGAGATCCTCAACAAATTCCGCAGGAAGATGAGGGAATACGATGTGCGTGAATACAAGGCGTATGCATCGTCCGCTGTGCGTGAGGCGGAGAATTCAGTCATGGTCCTTGAGAGGATAAAGCAGCACACAGGCATCGACGTCTCAGTGCTCAGCAACTCGGAGCAGAGATTCATGAACTACAAGGCGTATGCGGCAAAGTCGAAGTTTGAGGATGCCGACACGAAGAACAGGGCGCTTCTGGACATAGGAGCGGGAAGTCTCCAGATATCTATATTTGACAAGCAGAATCTGATCCAGACACAGAACCTTCCTATAGGAGCCGTGAGAATAAGGGATTATCTGGCAAAATACGGCGCAGACACGGTGGCTCTGGAGAATATCATGGAGGAGTTCGTATCGAACTTCATAGAGGAGTTCAGGAACCTCTTTATAAACGATAAGGACATCAAGAGCATAATAGCCATAGGAGACGGAATCGCAAATCTGAAGAAGGTCGGACCGGAGCTGAATATCACAGACAAGATCACAAGAGATCAGTTCCGCGTGCTTTATCACAAGGTAGTTGAGACCACCCCGGAGGTCCTTTCAGAAAAATATGGTGTGCCATACGAGAGGGCGACACTGATGCTTCCGATGGCGATCATTTACCAGTCATTCCTCGACAACTCAAGGGCGGAGGATATCATCACGCCGGATGTTACGTTCTGTGACGGAATAGTTGCCGATTATATGGATAAGAACGGAACGCTTCTGCTGAATAAGAATTTCGACGAGGATATCATTGCATCGGCAAACAGCATAGCCAAGAAATATAAGGTCAACAGGAAGCACACACAGAATGTGACGCAGAACGCACTGGATATATTTGATTCCTTCAAGAGCGTCCACGGACTCGGAAGGAGAGAGAGACTGCAGCTCCAGATCGCAGCCATGCTCCACAGTTGTGGCAAATTTGTAAATATGAACGTGGGCACCATGATGTCCTATCACATAATCATGTCCACGGAGATACTTGGACTGTCCCACAAGGAGAGGGAGGAGATTGCAAATATTGTGAAGTTCAACGAGTATTATCTCCCTTCACAGACAAAGGCACAGGTATCGCTGATGACTGCGGATTACATGAAGGTCGCCAAGCTGGCATCCATACTGAGACTTGCGGATGTCCTTGACAAGAGCCACAGGCAGAAGATAAGTGATATGAAGTTCAGCTTCAAGGACTACGTGCTCACGATGACGGTAGATACACTGAATGATATTACGCTTGAGGCAGGGGTGTTCAAGACAAAGACTGAACTGTTCAGAAAGGTCTTTGGAGTGAAGCCTGTGTTAAAACAGAAAAGGGGGTTGTAAAGGATGGCAGATAAGAATCCGATATTTTATAACAGAGAGCTCAGTTGGCTTGAATTTGACAAGAGATGTCTGTCCGAGGCGAAGGACAGGACCATTCCTCTGTTTGAGAGAATAAAGTTCCTGAGTATAACGGCATCCAATCTGGATGAGTTCTTCATGGTAAGAATAGCATCACTCACGGATATGGTGCATGCCGGATACACCAAGAAGGATATAGCCGGAATGACGGCGCGGGAGCAGCTTGACGCACTCCATGCCAGCACCAAAGAGTTCATGAAGAACCAGTATCAGACACTGAACAGATCCCTCATCCCTCAGCTTGCCCAGAACGGATTGAAGCTTGTGAGACACCATGAGGATCTCACTCCAAAGCAGGCAAAGTACGTGGACAAATACTTTGAGAAGGATGTATACCCGGTACTCACACCTATGGCGGTGGACTCGTCCAGACCATTCCCGCTGGTGCGCAATAAATCACTGAATATAGGTGCACTCATATACGATAAGAAAAAGGACGTGACGGATATAGCGACCGTCCAGGTTCCATCTGTACTTCCAAGGATCGTGAGACTTCCTTCTGAGGAGAAGGGCGTTACCGAGATAATTCTTCTGGAGGAGGTTATTGAGAAGAACCTTGACAAGCTGTTCCTGAACTACGACATAGTGTGTGCATATCCATACCGTATCATGAGAAATGCAGACTTCTCCATAGATGAGGAGGAGACCGCAGATCTGCTGAAGGAGATCGAGAAGCAGCTCAAGCAGAGACAGTGGGGAGAGGTCATAAGACTTGAGGTGGACGAGGCAATGGACAAGAAGCTCCTTAAGGAGCTCAAGAAGCATCTCGGAGTCGATGACGAGGTCGTATACAAGATCAACGGACCTCTGGATCTCACATTTCTCATGAAGGTGAACGGCATAGATGGTTTTGACCATCTGAAGTATCCTAAGTACAAACCGCAGCCTGTACCTGGAATGGGCGATTACAGCCATATATTTGACAGGATAAAGAAGGGAGACATCCTTCTGTTCCATCCATATTATGAGTTCACTCCGGTCATAGAGTTCATAAAACAGGCGGCAAATGATCCTGATGTCCTGGCGATCAAGCAGACACTTTACCGTGTCAGCGGCAATTCACCTATCATCGCGGCACTTGCACAGGCTGCCGAAAATGGCAAGCAGGTAACTGTTCTCGTCGAGCTCAAGGCAAGATTTGACGAGGAGAACAATATAGCGTGGGCCAAGAAGCTGGAGCAGGCGGGCTGTCATGTTATCTATGGCCTTGTGGGTCTTAAGACACATTCCAAGATCGCACTGGTTGTCAGACGCGAGGAGGACGGAATCAGAAGATATGTGCATCTGGGAACAGGAAATTACAATGATCAGACCGCAAAGCTTTACACTGACATGGGACTTCTCACCTGCAGCGATGCCATAGGAGAGGACGCGACGGCGGTGTTCAACATGCTGTCAGGATATTCAGAGCCGAAGAAGTGGAACAAGCTTGCAGTTGCCCCGATCTGGCTGAAGGACAAATTCCTCATGCTGATAGGCCGTGAGGCAGAGAATGCGAGACAGGGCAAAAAGGCAAGGATAGTTGCCAAGATGAACAGTCTCTGTGATCCGGTGATCATGAATGCGCTCTACGATGCCTCAAAGGCAGGCGTAAAGATCGAACTCATCGTCAGGGGAATATGTTGTATCAAGGCAGGAGTTCCGGGACTTTCAGATAATATATCAGTAAGATCCATAGTTGGAAATTATCTTGAGCACTCGAGAATATTCTATTTCTACAATGATGGATTTGAGGATATATACATGGGAAGTGCGGACTGGATGCCTAGAAATCTGGACAAGCGAGTTGAGATAACGTTCCCTGTAGAGGATCCGGAGCTTAAGAAGAAGATAAAGAATATCCTTAAGATACAGCTTGAGGATACACTCAAGGCTCACATCATGCAGCCTGACGGCTCATATGCGAAGCAGGATCTCAGGGGCAAGGCAAAGCTTGATTCACAGATGTATTTTGTGAAGCTTGCGCAGGAGAGTCAGAAGCCGGTGAAGGAAGAGGACAATGACAGGGTGTTCATCCCGGTTGAATCCCACGGCGATAATGAGTGATATAAAGGCAGCACAGAGGCATATCGACAAAAGAAAAATAACAGTTGACACACGGCTGGCGATGTGGTATTCTACCATTGCTGTGTGAAACAGTGAACATAGAAGCAGAGTATCCACTCTCACCTCAGCATGGTCTGACATGACTCGGGTTAATATTTAGCTTAGAAGATTTACAGGGTTTCCCTGAGTTTGAATATGCTTTGTATTAAGAAAGTGGATAGATGGTTCTATCCACTTTTCTTATGTCAGAGAATTGAATTTTAAAAGTGTGGAGGTAGAGAGTCATTAGCGATTTAATGATCAACGAACAGATTAGAGACAGAGAGGTACGACTCATCGGAGAAGATGGTCAGCTTGTTGGAATAATGTCATCCAGGGATGCATACAAGATGGCTCAGGATGCAGGACTTGATCTTGTGAAGATAGCACCTAAGGCACAGCCACCGGTGTGCAAGATAGTTGACTATGGTAAGTATCGTTATGAGCAGGCCAGAAAAGAGAAAGAGGCCAAGAAGAAGCAGAAGACCATGGAAGTCAAGGAAGTCAGACTTTCACCGAACATCGATGCGAATGACCTTAATACCAAGATCAATCAGGCAAGAAAGTTCCTTGAGCATGGCGATAAGGTTAAGGTTACACTGCGATTCAGGGGAAGAGAGCTTGCGCATGTAGAGCAGTCAAAGGTTATTCTTGACAACTTTGCTGAGAAGCTTGCAGAGATAGCAGTTATCGATAAGCCTGCTAAGTTTGAAGGAAGAAGCATGATAATGTTTTTAACACAAAAGCGTTAAATTATTATAGACATATAATTCAAGGAGGAAGTAAGTAAAATGGCTAAATTAAAGACAAAAAGAGCAGCAGCTAAGCGTTTCAAGAAAACAGCTAACGGCGGTTTAAAGAGATCTAAAGCTTATAAGAGTCATATCTTAACAAAGAAGACCACTAAGAGAAAGAGAAATCTTAGAAAGGCTACAATGACAGACGCAACAAACGAGAAGGTAATGAAGAAGATATTACCTTATATCTAATAGATCAGGAGGAAGAAAACCAATGGCAAGAGTTAAAGGCGGAATGAACGCAAAGCAGAAGCACAATAAGGTATTAAAGCTTGCAAAGGGCTACAGAGGAGCAAGAAGCAAGCAGTATAGAGTAGCAAAGCAGTCAGTTATGAGAGCACTTACATCTTCATACGCTGGCAGAAAGCAGAGAAAGAGACAGTTCAGACAGCTCTGGATCGCTCGTATCAACGCAGCAGCAAGAATGAACGACATCTCATACAGCAAGCTTATGCATGGTCTTAAGCTGGCAGGTGTTGACATCAACAGAAAGATGCTCTCAGAGATGGCTATCAGCGATGCTGAGGGATTTGCAAAGCTTGTTGAGGTTGCAAAGGCACAGTTATCATAATATAGAATATAGAATCTTCTATATATAAGTAAAAAGAACCGGATGTGGTATAAACTTACACATCCGGTTCTTTTGTTGCGCGAAAAGGTTTTATAATTCGGAGGCGTATGCTATAATTATAGAGGTTAGGGGGATGACCAATGAGAGTAAAGACACAGAGTAGGAGGCACATATGTTCGTAGAGAGAATAACAAAGGATCAGATGAAGATGTTTCTTGAGACTTTTGCTTGCTGTAGTGAGCAGAAGAACCTCGTTATGAGACTTAACTATGCAGGAAAGGAACCGTATCTGGATGTGACCAGGTTCAGCAATGGTCTGGTATATACTGATTCATATTATGATTTTGACAGTACATACTGCAGTAATCTTTGGAATAAGTTCCTGTATACACAGTTCACACATGAGTATTACACAGCGTTCAAGGAGTACCTTATGAAGGATGTGGACAGAAAGCTCACTAATATGATAAAAATCTGAAAAAAGTTGTTGACTTTGTATTCGATAGATGGTATTATCTTATTCGTTGGTGACGAGCACAGAAGTCGACATCACATAAATATGCGGGAGTGCTGGAATTGGCAGACAGGCTAGACTAAGGATCTAGTGCTGGAAACGGCGTGTGGGTTCAAGTCCCATCTCCCGCATTTTTTTTTTGAAAGTCCTATGGAATTTCGGATGTGAGAGAATGGGCGGTTATCAATTACATATAGAATATGCGGGAGTGCTGGAATTGGCAGACAGGCTAGACTAAGGATCTAGTGCTGGAAACGGCGTGTGGGTTCAAGTCCCATCTCCCGCATTTTTATTTTGAAAGTCCTATGGAATTTCGGATGTGAGAGAATGGGCGGTTATCAATTACATATAGAATATGCGGGAGTGCTGGAATTGGCAGACAGGCTAGACTAAGGATCTAGTGCTGGAAACGGCGTGTGGGTTCAAGTCCCATCTCCCGCATTTTTTATTTCTAGAGAAAGCTTAAAACATAAGCTTTCTCTTTTTTTTAACTAATATTAACTCCCGGGAGATTTCCTTGATATATGGGCTGACAGGGGGTAGAATCAAATATATTCATAAAAACAGGAGGAATAGAGCGTGTCAAAAGCGATATTCAATAAGAAGGTTCTGGCGGCAGCGATTGCCGGTCTGATGTCCGTGTCGCTGGTTGGCTGCGGAGGCAGTACCGGTGGACAGACAGGAAGTTCCAGAATAAATATAGAGCCGTATAGCAAGGTGGAATTCAATACGGATCAGGTTAAGAGCGGAGATATCCAGTCCTCATTAACATTGGAGCTCAAGCCTGATGGTTACAGCAGCAATGATTACTCGATACAGCAGTCTGACTACAAGGTTCAGGAGGTCAAGGTAAAAGAGGGCGATAAGGTGGCCAAAGGCGATGTGATGATCCAGTTTGAGGCCAAGGATATCCAGAAGACCATAGATCAGTATACGGATCAGAAGGAGCGGGATCAGCTTCTTATAGACCATTACAACAGGCTGGCGAGCATAGACAGCAGCCAGGATTACTCCAGTGACATATCCGCGGCGAAGGAGGATATGGATCTGGCGGATACATACATCAAAGAGCAGAACGAGAGAATGAAGGAGTATCAGGTCATTGCAGACAAGAACGGAACAGTGACTTATGTCAACTCAGATCTGCAGTATGGATATGTCACAGCGGGTGATACGCTCATAACGGTGGATTCGGGTTCGTCTGATTATGTATCAGAGACTGCGGATTCATACGAATTCAAGGAGGGGCAGACCTACGATGCTGATTTTCAGGAGGCAACATTTACACTGAAGCTCACGAAGTGTGAGAAGTATACAAGCTCTGCCACCGGAGAGGAGATGCAGAAACTTACATTTCAGCCTGTCAGTGATATGACCGGAGTGACCGAAGCGGATACCCTCAAGATGGTCATAGATAAGCCGGTTGTAAAGAACGTTGTATATGTGAATAAAAAGGCTGTGTTTGACGGCTCGGGTGAGAAGAAGTATGTGTACACTGTAAATGAGGACGGATACAGGAATGCGGTAGAAGTTACTGTTGGAGATACGGTGGATGATTATACAGTTATCAAATCAGGACTGAAGGCCGGAGAGCAGGTGGTGATAAATTGATGATACAGAATATTATGCATAAAGGCAGCACACGGACAAAAAAGAATATGACCGCCAGAATAGCATGCCTGGTAATGTCATTTGTCATGGCAGGAGGAATGGCGGGCTGTGGCAAGGAGAACAGCGAGAAGGTTCCTGAGCTCGTTGAACCTGTAAGTACAAATGAGGCATACAGACCGGTCACATATGGAGATATAGGCAAAAAGGTCATCAAGACCGGAACGATAGTCCCAACTGACTATTGTTATTACTATGACACATCTGTGACTCTGTCAAAGGTGTATGTGAATGTGGGCGATGAGGTCAAGAAGGACACGGTTCTTGCAGAGACCGACAGCAATGCATCCACAGCATCGGGAGACGATGGCAGTGGTACAGATTCAGGCTCAATAGTGGATGATTCTTCAACATCGATGGATGGGGACGACAGCTCGGGAGCTGATTCCCAGGATGTGAAGAAGTATTCACATGAGATCAAGCAGAAGATATATGAGCAGAATCAGGCTGAGCTGGACTGGAAGATAAAGGCGTGCGAAGAGATCGGTGATTCAAAGGGCGCTGCAGAGGCCAGAACAGAAAAAGCCATAAATGAGGAGAACAACAGGTACGATAATCTTTTATATGAGTATGAGCAGAAAAAGCTCACACAGCAGGACGAGGATGAGGACAAGGTCAAGCAGAGCGGAACGCTCAAGGCAGACCGTCCGGGCACGGTAACATACGCCAAGAAGATAAGCGGCAGTGAGAATACTGTCGGCGGCGGTGAGAACGTGGTCGTGGTTTCAGATTACAGTGATCCATATATAGAGATAACCGGTGAGAGCTTCAAGAAGAATACATACAGCATGTATAAGAACATGTACACTGTGATAAATGGAAAGCAGTATGACATAGTGCCATACAACTACACCAATCAGGAGATAGCTGTGGCACAGAGCAAGTCAAGTCTTCCATACACAAGATTTAAGCTCAAGGGTGTGAAGGATGCAGATAAGATCCTCAGCGTGGGCAACACGGTGTCACTGTATTTCAGTACATCCGATGCAAAGGACGTACTCACAGTGGGAAATGATTCCATATACGAGGAGAACAACCAGAAATTTGTATATGTCAAGACAGATTCCAGTGAGAAGGAGCGCAGGGATATAGAGACCGGTGCCAGCGACAATAACTACACAGAGGTAGTCAGCGGACTCAAGGAAGGCGATCTTGTCTACTACGCTTCAGATGCGGTCATGCCTAGTGATTACACAGAATACACGGTGGCACTCGATTCATATACGAAGACAGCAACGGTGAAGAGCGATTCGTTCTCGGTGGAGGACCTCAACAGTGTCAGCTACACTGCACCATGCGATGGACGTTTCACGTCACTCAACGTCAAGAAGGGCCAGAAGGTTAAGAAGGGGGATGTGCTGTTTGTCATTGACAGTGGCGGCGGAACAGCGGCGGTCAAGGATATAGATAACCAGATCAGCGAGGAGAACCAGACTTACAGTTCGGATCTCAAGGATTTTGATGATCAGATAAATGAGCTTACAAATGAGATCACGAGATACCAGAAGGGTAAGGTGGCAACGCCGACGGATGCAGAGAACACTCTCTACATGGCGGAGCAGCTCGTGTGCCAGAGAAATGTTGTTACATACAACAAGGATCTTAGGATATATACACACAATGCAACCATTAAGAGCTTAAACGCACAGAGAGAAAAGCTCAACAAGAACAATGATGGAAGCGGAAAGATAACTGTCTACGCTGACCAGGCGGGAACAGTCCTCTCGGTTGGCGCGAAGACTGATGTGGCTGTCAAGGAAGGTGCAAATGTACTCACAGTCGGAAGCAACGACAATGTGATCCTGGCGATATCCATATCAGAGGGAAAACTTGCTGTAAACCAGAAGGTTTCAATATCAAATAAGAACAACAGCGGTAAGAAGATAAGCGGAGTGTGTGTCGGAAGCACCGGAGACAGCTCCAAGTCATATATCAGTACTGATTCAGAGGGCGGGGTTCACGTAACCAAGTGTTCAGGCAGTGATGAACTGAAGTATTATATAAAGGTTGATGATGCAAGCTTTTACAAGAAGCCGAAGTCATATCAGGTCAGCTACCCGACAAAGTCCTATGAGAACGTGGTCATGATACCTAACAACATGATCTATCATGAGACGAGCAAGAACAATTCAAATGAGTATGACTATGTATGGCTCATCAAGGATGATGAGATCATAAAGCAGTATGTCACTCTCGGCGAGGCAGACAAGACCAAGACGGTTATACTGTCAGGTCTTTCAGAGGGCGATGTCATAGCTAAGGAATCAGGAGCAACATCCACCGGTGGCTCATCGAGTTCATCAGATGGTTCCGATAATTCAAAGTCAGGCGCAGACAGCCAGTCGGATGGCGGATCGGATTCATCTGGCGGAGATGCGGCGGCAGCAGAGTAGCAGAGAGGAGATATAATGTTTAAATTTTTATCACATAAATTATTGAACAAGAAGTGGTTAAATGCATGTCTCCTGCTTGGAATCATATTGCTGGTGGCTGTTGCATCGTGCAACCCAATGTTCAAAAACGGAGCGCTGGATATGCTCATGTCGTCCAAGTTTGACGCGGCGATGGTAGAGCAGAACAAGTATCCGGCAACTATCGGCAGATCAGGCTCATGCGCGGTAGACGATTATGCCGATGCCGATGCAGTGCTTGGCAGGATCGGCAAATATGAGGACATGTGGAACTACTACATGGAGATAGATGCTCTGCAGAAGCAGACCAGCCTGTCACTTCAGGCGGGGTACACCCAGAGCAACCTGAATCACAGGACCAGCTTCAACATGACATATATGCCACAGATAGAGGATCATGTGAACATAACATATGGAACGTCACTCGAGGATGCCAAGACAGAGGATGGTGTGTATCCTTGTATCATCTCACAGAGAAACCTTGACAAATACGGCCTTGTCGTTGGAGAGGTATTCAGCATAGATACCGGACTCAGCGATGCCGTTGACTCACAGGGCAATCCTATGAAGTATCAGATCGTAGGTGTATTTGAGGAGAAGGATTACTCAGACAGCTTCTGGTATGACCAGCTTGCAGATCTCGACAGCGAGGTATATGTGAAGAAGGATGACTTCAACGACATGATAGGCAAGTACGGCTTCCTCACAATATACTACGTGGATCACGTCATGCTTGACTACTCACAGATAACACACAAGAATGCCATGGACACGCTGTATTATCTCCAGTCATTTGAGAAGTCAGATAAATATTTTGAGCAGAATTTCAGCAGTGTGCTCATAGATTATAAAGGCGATGCAAGAACCATCGGTATAATCATATGGGTTCTGGAGCTCCCAATACTGGTTCTGCTTCTGGCATTCATTTACATGGTATCAAGTCAGATACTTGAGATGGAGGATGGAGAGATCGCCATGCTCAAGAGCCGTGGTACCAGCACGAAGCAGGTTCTCGGAATATACCTTGGACAGTCGGCAATACTGTCGGCGATAGCCATAGTGATAGGAATCCCTATAGGATATCTTCTGTGTAAGCTTGCAGCAAGCACGGATTCGTTCCTGCAGTTTGGATTTAAGGATACACATTTCTATGGAGTAGATCCGTGGATGATAGTATACAGTCTGGCTGCCGCTGTTATAGCTATATTATTTGTGACACTTCCGGTGTTCAAATACGCCAAGAACTCCATAGTAGAGCAGAAGAGCAGAACAGGAAAGGTAAATTACAAGCCATTCTGGGAGAAGTTCTTTGTGGACGTCATCCTTGTGACACTTTCAATATACCTCCTGTACAATTACAACAAGCAGAAATCGACGATAGCACTCGATATACTTGCGGGTTCAAGACCTGATCCGGTCATCTTTCTGAACTCCTCACTCTTTATATTTGCAGTGGGACTTCTGGTGCTCAGACTCATCAAATACCTGATAAGACTGATATACAGGATCGGAAGAAAGAGATGGTCACCGGCTGTGTACGCATCATTCCTGCAGATCACACGTACGGTCAAGAAGCAGGGATTCATATCAGTGTTCCTTGTAATGACAATAGCCATGGGTATGTTCAACTCGAACATGGCAAGAACCATAAATAAGAACAAGACACAGCGAATAGATTACAATCTGGGAACGGATCTTGTGGTACAGGAGCAGTGGACTAGAGGAACATACATAGACAAAGACAAGAAGACCCACTGGTATTACACAGAGCAGGATTTTGAGAGATTTACAAAGCTCGAGGACAGCCTGTGTGACAAGGTGACAAGAGTCATATACGACGACAATGCCGTCATAAAAGCGGGCGGCGAGGAGTTGGCGGGCAGCGTACTCATGGGTATCAACACCAAGGAGTTCGGTGAGACGGCCAGACTGCAGAGCGGACTCAACAAGGAGCACTGGTACAATTACCTGAATGATCTTGCAACAGTGTCGAATGGAGTCATCATTTCATCAAACCTTGCAAAGAAGTACAATATAAAGGTTGGAGATTCAATAAACTATGCGAGATACAGTCCTATTGCAAGCAAGGAGAAGGAGGAGATCGCATCTCCTAGCGGAACGGTATGTGCCATAGTGGATGCATTCCCGGGATTCCAACAGTATGTGTATGAGAAGGATTCCGAGGGAGAGATGCAGGAGGTGGAGAGATACCTCGTAGTTGCCAACTATGCATATGTTGTTGGTGCATTCAGTCAGACACCATACCAGGTATGGATGCATCTCAAGGATGGTGTGGACTACAAGGATGTACTTCAGGCACTCAGTGATGAGGATGTCAATATAGTGCAGTATGAGAGTGTGGATAAGGATGTGTCAGAGATGCAGGAGTCACCTCTGGTGCTCATAACAAATGGTCTGTTCTCACTGTCATTTATCATAGCGATCATACTTTGTACGGTGGGATTCCTGATATACTGGATAACATCCATCAAACAGAGAGAACTTCTGTTTGGTATCTACAGAGCTATGGGTATGAGCATGCGTGAGATCAACAAGATGCTCATAAATGAGCAGATATTCAGCTCGGTACTTGCCAGTCTGGCGGGATACGGAGTCGGTGCTGCGGCTACGGCGCTTTTCGTCAAGCTGGTTTCCGTGGTTTATCTGCCGGAATCACACAACATAGCGATATCGATAGCTGTGGATCCTTACGACATCATAAAGCTCACAGCGGTTGTTGTATTTATGTTTGTTGTATGTTTCGTAGTCATAAGAACTATATTGAAGAAGATGAATATAACACAGGCATTAAAGCTGGGGGAGGATTAATCTATGGATGAAATTATGATAGAGGCACATGGAATCAAACGCTGTTTCAGACTTGGAAGCGGAGAAGATTTCTATGCACTCAAGGGAATAGATATAACAGTCCCGGCTGGAAAGCTCACTATACTCAAAGGTCGTTCAGGATCGGGTAAGACGACACTGCTCAATATCCTGAGCGCGTTGGATGAGCCTACTGAGGGCGAAGTGATAGTCGGCGGCCACGTGTACAGCGAGATGAACGAGAAGGAAAAGGAGAAGCTGAGAAGATACAATATAGGATTTGTATTCCAGTCGGTTGCCCTGATCCCGATTATGAGTGCGTATGAGAACGTCGATTTCGGACTCAGACTTGCGGAATATGAGGGCAACAGGGATGCCCGTATAAAAGAGGTGCTCGATCTGGTGGGACTGTCATCCAGAATGACGCATTTCCCAAATCAGATGTCAGGTGGTGAGCAGCAGAGAGTTGCCATAGCCAGAGCGGTGGCTCATAAGCCAAAGGTAATATTTGCGGATGAGCCTACAGGAGCCCTTGATACGGCTTCGGGACTTGCAGTCATGAAGCTGTTCCAGGAGCTGGTGTACAAGGAAGGAATAACGATAGTCATGACGACACATGATCCGAAGCTTATGGAGCTCGGTGATGTAGTATATGAGATAGAGGATGGTGAGATAGTTGAGCGATAAGCATTTATTCAGAAAAAAGAAGAACGATGCTGTGGAGCCTGAAACTATAGCACCGGATGTGGAGACACAGGACATGGAGAACACGGATGGCCAGGAGACGCAGGAGTTCGTGTACGGCATGGATCTTCAGGAAGACGAGGGCACTGACAGCGGGAAAGCCGTGGAAGCAGATCCTGAGGCTGGCACAGATAAAGAAGCCGGCGGGGAACGCCTTGGTTCTGAGGAGAATATCATAGAGTGTGACAGCCTTGTCAAGATATACAAGACTGACGATGTGGAGGTCATGGCTCTTCAGGGCCTGGAGCTCAACATCAAATACGGCGAGCTCATGGCGGTCATCGGAAAGTCGGGATCAGGAAAGTCCACACTCCTCAATATGATCGGAGGACTTGAGAGACCTACGGCCGGAAAGCTGTATGTCGACGGCAAGGATCTGTTTGCGATGACGGATAAGGAGCTTGTGGAGTACAGAAAGCACACTGTAGGATTTGTGTGGCAGAAAAACTCCAGAAACCTTCTGCCATATATGACAGCCATAGAGAATGTTCAGGTACCTATGTACTTCGACAAGAGTAACAAGGAAGACAAGTATGCAAGAGCCCATGATCTGCTCTGCAGAGTGGGACTTGAGGACAAGATAAATTCATATCCATCTCAGATGTCAGGTGGTGAGCAGCAGAGAGTTGCCATAGCCATAGCCCTGGCAAATAATCCGAAGATACTTCTTGCGGATGAGCCAACGGGAGCCGTGGACAGCAAGACATCCAACATGATACAGGATCTGTTCAGAAAGCTGAACGAAGAGCTCGGGATAACGATAATCATAGTTACACATGATATAAGCCTTGCAAATAAGGTGGGACGTGTGGTTATGATTGCGGACGGCAAGATTAGCACAGAGAAGATCATGAAGGAATCTTACAAGGACAGAATGAACGAGCTGACGACAGACGGCTTCTCATCTGATGATTCACATGAGGAGTTCTCGATACTCGATAAGGCAAATCGTGTACAGATAAGCCCTGATATGCTGGCGGCTGCCGGAATCGACAGCAATAAGGTCAAGGTTCAGGTTGTTGACGGCAAGGTCATCATCACAAAAGAGTGATAGCAGATGGTGTTGTGTCAGCGGGGAAAATATATTATAATTACTTCAATTAAGTAAGGAAAGGTTGGTATTTTATATGAGAAAAGCGGGTTACAAAAAAGCGGCGGCGCTGCTTTTGGTGACATCACTTGTGGCAGGAACTGCGCTCACAGGATGTGGCAAGAAGAAGGTGGATTACAACATGGGAGACGACGAGAACGGCGGTGGCGGCGGTAAGCTGGCATCAAGACTCGATGTACCGGAGTCATACAATGGCAAGCTTGAGGGTATCAATGCAGATACCGGTCTCACTGATGTATCGATAAATGCGACAGAGATAGAGGTGCCTGACACAGATAAGATGTCTGTGCTGTATTACGAGCTTAACAATGTAGACAATGACTACAAGAAGCGTGTGTGCGAGAATATATTTGACGTGAGCGCAGGTGTATATGTATATAACTGGGATAAGCCGTACAAGGAGGATATACAGAGAGAGATAGATTCACTTCAGTCCATGATGGATCAGGCAACATCGGATGATGATAAGAGCTATTATGAGGATTACATGAAGTCACTTAAGGATCAACTCAAGACAGCGTCTGATACGAGAGAGGGAGCCGGAGATTACAGTGGAGACACATTCATCGGATCTGTAGGGGACAACGAGTTCATGGTAACATTCTATGGAAGTGGCGATGACATGTCCACAGGCGGCGGATTCTCACTGGATTACTATCCATCGGATCAGCTTATACAGTACAGACCTAAGGATGGCGCAACAAGTGTATACTGCTACAGCAGTGAATATTCTGACGAGGAGGCTTCCACAAACACAGCTTCTATCAGTGCGGCAGATGCTGAGCAGAAGGGAACAGATTTCCTTGCATCATGTGGAATCTCAGATGTCATAGAAACAAGTAATTTTGATCTGCTGTGGGATTACAGCGATGCATCAAACAGCACAGTTGCCGCAGAGAAGAATGGTTACATGGTAACATATAAGCGTTCTGTGGACGGTGTGGCTCCATATACACCTAATGTATACGGCCTTGATTCCCTTTCGACAGGGGATGACTCAGTATATTATGACACCATGGATGAGACATTCCAGCTCGGTATTGATGACAATGGACTTATCTCAGCATATTGCCTTGATTCCTTCAGAGCAACAGGAGACAAGAAGGACAATGTTGATCTTATAAGCTGGGATGATGCACTCAAGAAGCTTCCGGAGGCTGTAAATAAGTATTACACAGACAACAAGACACAGTACAGCACCATTGAGTTCAACGATGTAAGACTTACATACTACAAGCTCAAGGATGGAGATAAGTACACATACAGCCCTGTATGGGTATTTGCACAGTGCGACAAGATGGAGGATGGAAGCCTCGATAAGGATTATCCAATACAGCTCATCATGTTAGATGCTACCACAGGAGATATGATAGATCTTAAGGATGTCCTGAACCAGCAGACATATGATTCATCTGTAGTTGATTCTGTTATTGACAGTGATTCAGATTTTGATATAAGTGACGACAGCCTCATTGATGAGACTGATATAACTGATACTGACGATGCAGACAGCAGTGATGAGTCAAGCGCAGATGCGATTGATATCGGAGATGCTGATATCGACATGGGCGATCAGGATACAACAGAGTAAATAAAACTCAGACATATAGGTTAAAGGAGAAAAACCCTCATAGACTGATAAAGTGGTATAAATATTGGTCTATGAGGATTTTTTATTGTTGACACATACCCCTAGGGGGTATATAATCCGTGGATGAAAAGAGAATTTAACAGCCGTAATGTGCAGATAATAAATAGATGGCATATATGCAGCGTCATTTGAAATGTGAACAGAAATGGCTGATGTACAAGGGATGTGTCAAGTTTTCTATGAAAACTTGACATGTAGCTCCAGCCATTTGCCGAAGGCAAATTTTGCATGGCTGGAGTTCAATAAGGATGGAGGAAAGATATATGGAAGAACAGAAGAAATGCTGCTGTCATCATGGCGGAGAGATAAGCGATGTGGAAGCCAGGGTGAGGACAAGGACAGACGAGGAGTATAAGAAGCTTCTCAACAGACTGAACAGGATAGAGGGGCAGATAAGAGGCGTGAAGAGTATGCTGGAAAATGATGCCTATTGCACAGACATCGTGCTCCAAGTGTCGGCGATCAATGCGGCACTCAACAGCTTCAACAGACAGCTCCTTGCCGAACATATCAGGACCTGTGTTGCAGACGATATAAGAAATGGCAAGGATGATACTATAGAGGATCTGGTAAATACGGTTACCAGACTTATGAAATAGGTATGTCAGTTATTGGCAAGTGCGGTTACGAACTGACTGATGCTTGATAAAGGAAGGTGAAATATATGGACAAGTACAATGTGACAGGAATGACATGCAGTGCATGCAGTGCAAGAGTCGAGAAGGCCGTATCCAATGTTGAGGGAGTTACCTCGTGTCAGGTGAATCTCCTGACCAACTCCATGATGGTGGATGGAACAGCCGACAGCGGAACTATAGTGGCTGCAGTTGAGAAGGCAGGATACGGTGCGAGTCTGGCGGGTGGAAGATCCGCTGGCGGAAATACTTCACATTCAGGTGGGAAGAGCAGCGGTTCCGGTGAGAGTGAGGCGGACAAAGAATTTGGAAAAATGAAGAAGAGACTGGTGGCATCAGTTATAATTCTTATTCCCCTCATGTATATATCAATGGGACATATGATGTGGAACTGGCCGCTGCCAAGCTTCTTTGACGGCAATCATGTGGCGATGGGACTCACGCAGATGCTGCTAACCATAATCGTGATGGTGATAAATCAGAGATTCTTTGTGAGTGGATTTAAGGGCGCTATACACGGTTCACCTAATATGGATACGCTGGTGGCCATGGGCTCAGGTGCCTCATTCATATACAGCGTGTACGTGCTCTATGCCATGACAGCGGCGCAGACAGCAGGTGACGGTGAGCGTGTCATGACGCTCATGCATGATTTTTATTTTGAATCTGCGGCCATGATACTGGCGCTTATAACAGTCGGCAAGACGCTTGAAGCATATTCAAAGGGAAGAACCACGGACGCACTCAAAGGTCTGATGGATCTTGCCCCGAAGACAGCCGTTCTCATCAGGGATGGTGAGGAGGTCACCGTGGATATAGACGAAGTTGCGGTTGGAGATATATTTGCCGTTAGACCGGGTGAGAGCGTTCCTGTGGACGGAGTAGTCCTTGAGGGGGATTCCGCCGTGGACGAGTCAGCTCTCTCGGGTGAGAGCATACCTGTGGACAAAACTGCAGGAAGCCGTGTGTCTGCGGCGACGATCAACCAGTCGGGTTATCTGAAATGCCGTGCTACACAGGTAGGTGCGGATACCGCACTGTCCAAGATAATAGATATGGTAAGTGATGCGGCGGCTACCAAAGCTCCAATAGCAAAGCTTGCTGATAAGGTTTCGGGAGTGTTTGTACCTGTTGTCATACTGATAGCATTTATCACGATGATAGTGTGGATAATAGTGGGCAAGGATGCCGGTTATGTGTTGGCGAGAGGAATATCAGTGCTTGTTATAAGCTGCCCATGTGCCCTTGGGCTTGCCACACCTGTTGCGATCATGGTGGGAAATGGAATAGGTGCCAAGCATGGAATATTGTTCAAGACGGCGACCGCCCTTGAGGAGACAGGAAAGGGCAGCATAGTGGTCATGGACAAGACAGGAACGATCACAAAGGGAGAGACGGTAGTGACGGATATACTGGCGGCAGATGGAGTAAGTGATGACGAGCTGATGCAGAAGGCTGCGGCTCTGGAGAAGCTGTCAGAGCATCCTCTGGCAAGGGCTGTGGTTGGATATTACAGTGAGAATTACCAGACAGGTGATGCACAGAAGGATAAAAATTATGAGGTATCCGATTTCAAGGCTGTTGCGGGCAACGGTCTGATGGGAAGTCTGAACGGCAGAAAGATCATCGGAGGAAATATGGATTATATAAAGGGCTATGCGGATGTACCTGAGGCGATGAAGGATAACGCAGAGAAGGTATCACAGCAGGGAAAGACACCTATGTTCTTTGCCGAGGAGACTGACGGAGATTACAGAGTCCTCGGAATAATAGGCGTGGCGGATACTGTGAAGGAGGACAGCGCTGAGGCCATATGCCAGCTTCAGTCGATGGGACTTTCAGTAGTTATGTTAACCGGTGATAATGAGAGAACCGCCAAAGCCATAGGAGAGCAGGTCGGCGTAGACAGAGTAATAGCGGGCGTGCGTCCGGACGGCAAGGAGAGCGTTGTGCGAGATCTCATGCAGAAGGGGCATGTGATCATGGTTGGTGATGGAATAAATGATGCCCCTGCACTCACAAGGGCAAATATAGGAATAGCCATAGGTGCAGGCACGGATATAGCCATAGATGCTGCGGATGTTGTTCTCATGAAGAGTGAGCTCACAGATGTTCCGGCGGCCATAAGACTCAGCAGGGCAACAGTTAAGAACATAAAAGAGAATCTTTTCTGGGCATTTATATATAATATAATTGGAATACCACTTGCCGCCGGCGTGTGGATCCCGATATTTGGCTGGACGCTCAATCCTATGTTCGGAGCGTTTGCCATGAGCCTGTCAAGTTTTTGTGTTGTTACAAATGCGCTGAGGTTGAATTTGACAGACATTTATGATAAAAATAAAAGGTATAGAATCAAGGAGGACAAAGTTATGACAAAGACAATGAAGATCGAAGGTATGATGTGTGGACATTGTGAAGCCAGAGTCAAGAAGAGTCTTGAGGCCCTTGACCAGGTGCAGGAGGCTGTAGTCAGCCATGAGACAGGAACAGCGGTTGTCACTCTCAAGGCAGACGTTGATGACAGCGTGCTCAAGAAGACAGTAGAGGATCAGGATTATAAGGTGACATCAATTCAGTAAAGGCAGGAAATATATGAAGAAGATACTTAACAGATTGCTAAGCAGAATGGTAATAACGTGCTTTCTTGTGGTCGTCCAGTTGGCGATCATGATACTGGGGGTTGTTTTTCTTCAGGACAGATATATCTATATATCGGGTGCTCTCAAGCTGCTCAGCGTAATAGTTGTAATGTATCTTATAACAAAGGATACTAACCCTATGGTAAAGATGGCATGGATGGTGCCGATACTCATATTCCCGGTGCTGGGAGGTCTCATGTATGTGCTCTATGGACATGTGCTGATACCTAAAAAACTCAGAAAGAATTTTCTGCGGGTTCTCCAGCAGGAGGTATATGAGAACGTCAAGGGGGACAACTGGGTCCCAGCGGAGAATTTAAAGTCGGAGCCTACATACAGGATATGTAATTATATGGAGAATGTGGCTGAGGCGCCTCTGTACAAGCATACCAGTGTAAAGTATTATGCCATAGGCGATGATGTGATGGATGATCTCATCAGAGACCTGGAGAGTGCGGAGAAGTATATATTCATGGAATATTTCATCGTGGACAAGGGTTATATGTGGGATACCATACTTGAGATATTGAAGCGCAAGGCTGCGGAGGGACTTGATGTCAGGTTCATGTATGATGACATCGGATCTGTGTTCAATGTGCCGAAGTATTACTGGAAGGAACTTGAATCCTACGGTATCAAATGTATGGCGTTCAATCAGGTGGTTCCATTCTTTGCCACTATCTTCAATAACAGGGATCACAGGAAGATCACTGTTATTGATGGCAAGATAGCTCACACCGGCGGTTACAACATGGCTGACGAGTATATCAACAAGATAGAGAAGTACGGCAAATGGAAGGACAGTGGAGTGAGACTTGAGGGCGAGGGCGCCTGGAGCTTCACTGTTATGTTCCTTCAGATGTGGAACAGCTTCAGATATTCAGAGGGAAGCTACAACAACTATAGACCGGTGGAGATCGACTATAGTGGCGTAAGTGACGGATATGTTCAGCCGTACAAGTCCAGTCCTCTGAGCGGAGAGAATGTGGGTGAGAATCTGTACATGCAGATGATAAATGATGCACGGGAGTACATTTATATATTTACCCCATATCTTATCGTGTGTAACGAGCTCATGCTGGCACTGAAGCTGGCAGCCAAGAGGGGCGTGGATGTGCGTATTGTTACGCCGGCCATTCCGGACAAGAAATATATATACAAGATGACCCAGTTCAGCTACAAGGAGCTGCTTCTGGCGGGTGTGAAGATATATCAGTACACGCCTGGATTTATACATTCAAAGACTTTGCTCATGGATGGCAAGCTTGCATCTGTGGGATCCATCAATCTGGATAACAGGAGCTTCTATCACCACTTTGAGTGTGGAACTCTCCTGTATGACTGCAAGGCCATAGAAGATGTGAAGAAGGATATGATGGATACATTTGCCGAGTCGGAGGAGATAGATATTCCGTGGTGCAGAAATAACATAAGCAGGGTGAATATACTTGGTGCGATACTCAGATTATTGTCACCGCTTTTATAAAAGGAGTATAGCCGTATGGGCAGAAAAGACAACATTGCAGGAGACGGCAGGCGGGAACTTCAGAACGGAATAACCACATTATTTCTTATATATATGGGGGCTGCATATCCCCTGATAATGCATGACAAATATTTTGATATAACAGTAACCAAGTACAGGGCGTTCTATATTGCGCTGTGCATATATGCGGTGCTCATGGTGCTGGCGGTGCTGGTGGATGTGCTGGGACGGAATGTCAGCACAGGGCATGGGTCGCAGAGCTCAGGCGGGAATGTAGATGCTTCAGCAGGGGCGGCACATGGCAGCAGGTTTATTGGACGCCTGAGACATTTTATGGATATGCATAATATCATGACCATGGATATATTCATGGCAGGATTTGTTCTGGCAAATGTTCTGGCATTCTTTATGTCAGGGAATAAGGCAGCAGCATATACAGGCGAGGAGGGCAGAAGGTGCGGACTTCAGTTCGTGCTGCTGGCCTTTTTCCTGTATGTGTGTATGGCGAGATATTGCAGGATAAGGCGGTATGTGGTGGTCATATTCATGCTTGCGGGCTCATTTGTGGGAATTGTCGGCATATGCCAGTTCATGGGATATGATTTCCTTGGACTCAGGGAAGGGCTGATGCAGAGCATAAGAAATGTATACATATCCACATTGGGCAATATCGACATATTTGCAAGCTTCCTGTGCGTGCTGGTTCCGGTGGCAGCCGGGGCGTATATCAGCTCGGAGGGAAAAGAGAGCATAGTGATACGGATAACAGCAGTCATCGCTGTGCTCACAGGAACAGGTGCGGTGATCATATCCAATGCAAACCTTGCATACGCAGGTGTGGGCGGTGCCATGATAGCTGCGTGGATATGGGCGTCATACCGAGGAAAGATAAAAGAATTTGCGGATGTATGCCTGGTCATGGCGTGCGGAGTCCTGGCGATCAGTATTATTCTGGGACAGACGGACAGTGGATATTCGGAGCTTGACGGACTGAGCTACTTTGTGAGTGACAGCCGGATGGTGTGGATAGTGTCCGTGGTCGTTCTCGTTGTATGGGCGGCCATAAGGCTGGCTTCAAAGTGGACTGTGAAGTTCCGCGGAAAGGCAGCACTTGCTGTATCGGTCGGCGTATCGCTTGCAGGCATAGTGGCTGCAGTGATATATGCGGTGCACAACCACATGGGTATATTTTCATTTGAGGATTCCTGGGGGAATTACAGGGGGTTCGTGTGGAGAAGGCTCATGGAGGCGTACAGGGATTTCAGTGTTCCACAGAGGCTGTTCGGTTATGGAAATGAATCAGTGAAGGCGATCATGACTGACAGGTACTATGACGATATGATGAATACGGTGGGTGTTATATATGATAATGCTCACAATGAGTATCTGCAGTATCTGATAACCACAGGAATATTCGGTGCAGTGAGTTACGTAGGACTGCTGGTTACCACAGGTGGTGCGCTTGTGAGAACTGCGGTATCAGGAGCTGTGATGAATGAGAATGAAAACGCAAGCGGACAATCTGCAGGAAAAAGATCGAAGGAGAAGAAGACATCGAGAGATTCAAGAACTGTAAGAGGTTCAAAGACAGGGACTGGCTTGGAGTGCCTGCTTGGATATGCTGAGGATGAGGGCAGTATGATAGCTGTTCTGCTCGGGATAACCGGGTATGCCGTTCAGGCATTTGTCAATCTTAACCAGTCGCTCACAACGCCATACATATTCCTGCTCATAGCCATTGCAGGAGGACTGTGCCGCAGATACAGGTGTCGATCAGAAATCGGCGGCAGAAAATGATGTGTGAAATATGATTTATAAGAAAATAATACAGGGAATTGTGTGTATATACTTGCCACAGTGCATAGCAAAATGTTATAATATTTGCCTGTGTGGTGCTAGTGAACCGCACATTGAATAAATAAATACAGGAGGTCTAGAGGGACATGCAGATTTATGACGAGCTTGTAGCCAGAGGGCTTATAGCGCAGACAACAGATGAAGATGAAATTAGAGATTTAGTAAATAATGGTAAGGCAGTATTCTATATTGGCTTTGATCCGACTGCTGACAGCCTGCATGTAGGCCACTTCATGGCGCTCTGTCTGATGAAGAGACTTCAGATGGCAGGCAACAAGCCTATCGCGCTGATAGGTGGAGGTACAGCCATGATCGGTGATCCATCAGGCCGTACAGATATGAGACAGATGATGACAAAGGAGACTATCCAGCACAACGTTGACTGCTTCAAGAAGCAGATGAGCAAGTTCATAGACTTCTCAGAGGACAAGGCGCTTCTCGTCAACAACGCAGACTGGCTTCTCGACCTGAACTATGTAGATGTTCTCCGCGATGTTGGAGCATGCTTCTCAGTCAACAACATGCTTCGTGCAGAGTGCTACAAGCAGCGTATGGAGAAGGGACTCAGCTTCCTTGAGTTTAACTACATGATCATGCAGAGTTACGATTTCTACGCACTGTACCAGAAGTACGGCTGCAACATGCAGTTCGGCGGCGATGACCAGTGGAGCAATATGCTTGGTGGTACAGAGCTCATCAGAAGAAAGCTTGGCAAGGATGCATACGCCATGACCATCACACTTCTCCTCAACTCAGAGGGCAAGAAGATGGGTAAGACACAGAAGGGTGCTGTATGGCTTGATCCTAACAAGACATCACCATTTGAGTTCTACCAGTACTGGAGAAATGTGGCAGATGCAGATGTTCTGAAGTGCATCCGTATGCTCACATTCCTTCCACTTGAGGAGATAGATAAGATGGATAGCTGGGAGGGCAGTCAGCTCAACCAGGCAAAGGAGATCCTTGCATACGAGCTTACAAAGCTTGTACACGGCGAGGAGGAGGCTGTGAAGGCTCAGGAGAGTGCAAGAGCACTGTTCTCCAAGGGTGTTGCAGCAGACATGCCATCAGTAACACTCACAGCAGATGACTTCAAGGACGGCGCCATCGATATCGTGTCAGTTCTCGTTAAGTCAGGTCTTGTTACATCACGTAACGAGGGCAGACGTGCCGTAGAGCAGGGCGGTGTTGCTGTGGACGGCGAGAAGATCGCAGATGTCCAGATTACAATTCCAGAGGAGAAGTTCGACGGAGAGGGCGTTGTTGTGAGACGTGGTAAGAAGAACTTCAGGAAGGTTAGTAAGTAAGAGTCGTTGATGCTTTGAGTGATATCAAGGCGAACGGCCAGTGGTTATTCAAAAAGGGAAGCGATGAGCTTCCCTTTTTATGTACTACAGAAGGGGATTAGAACTTGATGAATGACAAAACGGCAGATTCAAATAAAAGACGTTTGGCAGTCGCAGCTATCTCGGCTGTGGCACTCATAATACTTGTACAATTTGTGGATTCCTATTGCACTGAGATGTTCGGCAAGACGCAGTCACTTTCTGTTAGGACATTTCTCATGGATCCGCGTGGGATGAGTTCTGAAGCGGCGGTTGCATATATGAGCAGAGACATGCTGCCATTTTATCTTATCGGAGCGCTCACGCCATTTATCAGGTCATATACGGATATCATAGGCAGGAAGAAGATGATGATCATAAATGTGGCGCTTCTGGCTGTTGGAAGTGCAGTATGCCTGCTGGCAAACAATCTGTGGATATACCTGCTTGGCAATGGAATTCTCATACTGGGATATTCGCTGGACATACATCTGATATACATAGTCGATGCGGTAGATAGAAAACATCGAGGAACTGTCAGAGGAATCTGTGGTGGAGTGTCCATGGCAGCAGCCATGTGTATACCTCTGCTCAGGTCATTGTACGTGGATGGCGGCGGACATAATTGGCAGATCCTTTACGCTGTTGGAATTGTTGGCGGAGTAATAGGTATGGTACTGGTTATGTTGTACAGATTCCCGAATATAACTGGTTCTAAAGCTGCACCGAGTGTTGGCGGATCGGCAAACAGGAGTGAGGGAAAATCTGTGGACAGTACAGAATGTAACACAGATGATGGACATATACATTTTATAAAAACATTCAAAGATATATGCAGAGATCATGCAACCAGAAATCTTCTCATAAGCATAAGCGTGGTGGGGATGGCGACAGCAGGCATAACATATTACAATGAACCTTTGTGTGCCTTCTCAGGTATGGGAGAGGGCAATGTGAATACAGTGTTGCTCATACAGCCCATAGCATCATTGGCTATAAATGTTCTGACAGGAATACTTGCAGACAAAATGGAACGGAGATATGTGGTGCAGATGGGAATAGCGCTTAGCCTCATATCAGGTATGGCATTTACACTTGGAGTAGGGCATGGAGTTTCATCGGTGTTGCTGGGAATACTCTGGGGCTGCATGAATGGATTTTACTTTTCTGCGGAAGAACTGATAAATCTTATGGTCATGGAAAGTGTAGATATATCGGTCAGAGGAAGGGCGTCAGCCATGTCCACACTGTCATATGGAATAGGAGATCAGCTGGGGATATTTGCAATAAGTCTGGTTGTGGGAGCCCTTGGCATGAGATGGGCAAAACTGGTATTTCTCGTGTCGCCTCTTGTCATAGCAATGGTGGTTCTGAGAAGAAAAGAAATAGAAAAGAGAAGGGAACACGCTTAGTTGTTCAGCGTGTTTCCTTATTTTTATGTTCAACATTCAGCTTGCGGATGCTGGATTTGATCTTTCTGTATTTGAATAGTGGATACATTGCAAATGTCCACAGGGCATACACTGCGACAAGAATGGGCAGGCCTATCAGATTGCGGAGATTATTTGAGTGCCATACCGCCATGCTCAGGTATGCGACGAATATGCACAGCGCAACATCTGTGATGAGATGCAGCTTCTGATTCACGATATACATAGGATGATAACGGTCGTCAGGTGGCTGGATGTCCGATGTGGACAGGCTCTGTTCAAATTGACACAAATTGTAGTTATATATTCCTCTGGCAATCGCAAGCTCAGATATGCTGCCTGCGTACAGGTTGTGTCGGAACAGTGTTGTTACTTCATAATTATCAGAGTCAGGATTGCCGGCGTAGAATGAGAATTCGGCCATTTTCTGATAATGGGATCTCGCACGGAGAAGTATAAGTATGTTCAGAACACCGTTCAGCAAAATAAGGATCATTGTGACGGAATAGAGCATGGAAGCATTTGGCATTCTGAAATACTCCAGGTCAGGATTCACAAGCTGAAGGATCTCGGCGATCACACCTATGGATGAAAGAGTGACAATGAAAGCGGTTAGAGTAGCCCAACTGTATTTGGACGAATCCGCTACCTGATCATATATATGCCGGATGCAATCCTCACTGTAGTTTGTGAGCTTGTTGTAGCTGGTGTGTCTGAAAGAGTTCAGTCTGGAATCGTAATCCCATGAGCACATGCGCGCCACTCCGAATCTGGACGCAGGAACATGACCTGGCAGATCCGAGGAGAAGAAAGCATCATACCTTTTGTAGGTAATATGGTCATGAACCATGCTGTCGATAAGCATAACTCCACCAAATGATAAACTGACGAGAGCCACCAGAAGAGGAAAGCTGTTAAATACAAATGACACAACAATATACAGAATACTCATCATACAAAACAAAGTGATGATGACTCGTCTCCCCTGTTGTATATCATTAAAAGATCTCGAACAGTTCTGAAAATGATTATATGTAATGCTATAGGTGTTACTGTTCTCATCAAGCACGGAATGTTCAAGTATCAGGCTTAGCTCCGAATACTTCTTGTGCAATGAGAATGGAATAAATCTCAAAGCTGTCAAAATGATGGATGCACACAGCATGACAATACTGAACAGCGTCCCCTTTGTGCTTGTCGCCTCATAGGAACTGATCCAGGTAGAAGAGAAGATGGTTGCAAGCATCTGTACAGAGTAAAGGACTATCAGTGTATATGTTGCAAATGCCTGTAGCTTGTCAACCCTCCTGGCATCATTCATTAGCTTCTGAAAATGTGGGTTGTTCAGATCAGTCACGGGATGTGCGACCTTAGGTTCTTTGATATTTCTTGTTATTGCAACCTCCGATGCATATGCAGGGAAATTCACATCATCAAAAAGCGCATACAAAAGGATCGTAGCAAGGTATTCTGATGGTGAGGTGCATTTGAACAAAGAGCAATAATGTGTAAGCTGGTTGTCTGTTGAGAGGACGTTACTCAGATATGACTGCAGTGAAACTATAAAATCAGAGTCCAGTGCGCCTTTTGTTTCTATAAGATTGTCAAGATGAGCACACAGCTTGTCGTAATCTATCGCATTCAGCAGAGCTCTTATAGGAAGAGGCTGCTCGTTTCCGGAAAAGTTCTTATTTGCCAGGTTGGAAAAGAAAACACTCAGCTTCGTGCCTGTAGGATAGCTCTCGTCAGGATGGATGAGATAGTACAGAGGTTTCTGGGCTGAATCTGCATCCTTCTTAAGCCATTCTATATCCGCATCCTTGAAGACGGAAAATGACATTATTTTGTCAATATCGTCATATTGGTTCGGATTCTGTGAAAAGAATAATTGGCTGAAAGTATGTTTGTTGGAGTATGAAGACGTCTGTGGAACAATGGGAATGTTAAGCCCCAGATGCTCTGTGAAAAGTTCCTCCAGAGAGCATATGTGTTCCGCCGGTCTGGTACGATATTTCATCTTTTGTTTCCCCCTCATGGAAATGAAATAGGTTGGTTTAGTAAATATATGTGCTAAGCACTATATGAATATATAACAAAAAATGAGCTATTTCAACATAACAAAGGATATATTTCGACAAAATAGAATAAGGAATTTTCAATAACGAAAATAGACAATGAAACATGCAATATAGACAATGATATGTCTGGAGTGCGGATTACATTGCCTGAAAGTCATATTACTTCAGACTCTATAATATCAGGTAATAATTGATAAAGATCATTTATTTCTTTAAATTGATATGCAATGAGGCGGAGAACCGCATAGATAAATGAGGGGGAGAGAATTCAATATGACAATAGGCGTATGCGATGTAAATCCAGACGAGACGCAGAGAACAGTATATTTCCTGCGCTCTCAAATTAAAAACAACATTATTGATAACGAAAATGTGAGATTTGTTTCATATAACCTTGATTCAGTAATGTTGGATATCGACTATCAGAAGTTCGACTGTGACATCTTTATAACAGAGCTTCTGTATCCAAATGGCAAGAATGGTGTGAACCTGGCAAAGAGGATCAATGCCGTAGCTCCATCTTGCAAGATTCTTTTTTATGTAAACAAAATCCCTGAAGAACTGGACATATACGAGGCGAATCATGTGAATTGTATGCTTAAAGGCAGACATGATGCAAGACTTGTGACATTCATGAATGATCTTGTGGAGAAGATGAACAATGATGACAAGAAGCAATTCATCAAAATCCGATATGACAGGAACGTCAATATCCTTGATTGCCGCGACATAATGTACATCAAAATAGAGAACAGAGTAACGATATATTACACAAATAGAAAAAATGACCAGCGTGATGGCAAATATTACGAATACAGACCTCTCAGCGAGATTATGAAAGAACTCCCAGATAATTTCGTGAGATGCTCAGCCGCTGCGGTGGTAAACAGGGACTATATCAGTAATTATAATCATCAGACCGTTACGATGGTTGATGGGGAGGAGATAAAGATTGGAAGACGGTATGGAGATGTTAATGCAAATAGAAAGGAGAAAGTAGTTCAATGAAAAAAAGAGAAATAAGAAAGTTTATTGTGATGATTATGGGCATAATACTGCTGGTTTCAGAGGTTCAGTTGTTTAGTGGTGATAATGTATATGCCAGTACAAGAACAAGTAGGTACGAGCAGTTATATGTGCCGTCATATGCGGCAATGAGTGGGAAGATGCTGTATTACGCAGTGGGATCAGGGGCTCAAGGAGGGCGGTTGTATATGTACAATACATCTACAAAACGTCAGAAAAAAATATCTGATTTGCGCTGTACGGATCTGACAATTACAAAAAAAAATATATATTGCACTGTAAATAAATATATTGGTTCCGATGCCCGTAACAGGTATGTATATAGAATGTCAAAGGATGGTAAGAAGACGAAAGTCCTTGCGGAAGGCTATAGCCCTGTTGTTGTCGGAAAGTATATTTATTATATAGGTGTTAAAAAAGGCTCTGCTCCGTGGAATGCAAACGTTAAGGTTGAATATGGCTCTACGGGCATATATAGAATGGATTCCAACGGAAGAAATAAGAAGTGCATTTATCGATTCAGTGGGAAGGTTTCAACAGATAAGCTCATTGCTGGAAAAAATCGAGTCATATTTACTGGAAGTAATTCTGTCACATATGCAATAGGAACAAACGGAAAGATGACTCGCGCGAGTATTTCAACTTCAAAAAACAGAATTAGTACATTTACATGGCTTACAAGTTCAACAATTAATAAACTTCCGATATCAAATAATAAATATGGTTACATATATAAGATACAGGGAGCCGCACTTGTCAGGTGTAAAGGAACAAGTCGTAGAACCATATTTAAAGTTCCTGCACAGTATGTTAGAAATGGTGGAATAAATTATGTAATAGATTGTGGAGATTATCTGTTTGTTGTTTCGGGTTACACATATGCGTTCGTTGTTAGTAAGAGTGGAGCGGGCGTAAAAAATGTTGCAGCAGCTTTGATTGGATATTGATGTTGTTATTACGGAGTTTGCCGAAAAAAAGCAAAATACAGACATGGCAAAACGACATACAGACATGCAAAAACGTGGAGATATATAGTATATGATATAATTTCACAAGAGATGGAGGGGATTAGAATGATAACATATAAGGTATATTCCGACATAGGAAACAGGGAGAAAAACGAGGATTCCGTTGGAAATTTCCATGTAAATCAGAGAAATATATTTGTATTGGCTGATGGACTCGGCGGTCATGGACGTGGTGAAGTTGCTTCTTCAAATGCGATAGAAACAGCCAGAGATCTTACACAATTAGTTGGAGACAGTAACGCTGATCTTTTGTCAGATATATTTGAAGAAGCTCAAAAACGAGTAATGAATATTCAAGAGGGTACATTCGCAAATGGCATGAAAACGACACTTGTTGCGTTAGATATATGTCGCGATCAGATCAAATGGGCCCATATAGGCGATTCACGTCTATATTATTTTCAAAATTGTAAGTTGGTTGAAAGAACTTTGGATCATAGCGTTCCTCAGATGTTGGTTCTGGCGCACAAGCTAAAAGAGAAAAAAATCAGAGGGCATGAAGACCGGAATAAATTGCTGAGGGTTATAGGTAGTCCATGGGAGACTAAAAAGTATGATTGTTCTGAGATTATAAATAAAAATGGATTTCAGGCATTTCTTTTGTGTTCAGATGGGTTTTGGGAATTGATAGATGAAAAAGCAATGACTAAGACTTTGAAGAAATCAAACAGTGTTGATGAGTGGTTGGATGCAATGGTTGAGATAGTAAGGCAAAACGGTAAGTGTACGGATATGGATAACAATTCGGCGATTGCCGTTTGGGTTAAGTAGGTAAATATTGTTGGAGGATATATTGAATGCAGAGAAGATGTCTAAATTGTTTTAATTTATTTGACATAGTATATAGCGATAAGGAAGAGAGTGAGGTCTGTCCATACTGTGGATATTGCGAGGGAACACCACCTAAAGAATTATATCATTTATATCCGGGAGTTGGCTTATACAATAACAGGTATGTGATAGGTACATGTATAGGATTTGGCGGATTTGGTATTACATATAAGGCTTGGGATAATGTACTTGAGACGGTTGTGGCTGTGAAAGAGTATTATCCAACTGGTCTTGTGCAAAGGGTTCCAGGAAAGCCACAGGTAATTATTTATACTGGTGAAAGTAAAGAAGAGTATATGCAGGGATTGGAAAGATTCTTGGATGAAGCAAAAAATATGGCGAAATTTGTCGATAATCCAAATATTGTTCATGTTGATGCTTTTTTTGAGGAAAATAATACTGCGTATCTTGTTATGGAATATTTGCCAGGAATGACTTTGAAGAGTTATTTAAAGTCAAAGGGAGGTCGTATAGGCTGTGAAGAGGTTATACCTATAGCTGATGCGGTAATAACAGCTCTCAAGGAGATACATGCTGGCGGAATAATACACAGAGATATCAGTCCTGACAACATAATGTTGTGCAACGATGGGCGGATTAAGCTCCTAGATTTCGGCGCTGCAAGATTTTCAGATGCTGATCAGGAAAGAACCAGATCTATTATTTTGAAACCTGGATTTGCTCCACCAGAGCAGTATCAGGCAAAAAGTAAGCAGGGACCATGGACAGATATATATGCGTTATGTGCAACTGTATATCGCGCAATAACAGGAGTATTACCGGACGAATCTGTTAATAGAGTTATAGAGGATACAGTACAATCTCCAATTCAGATATACAGTGATATTCCTGAAAGAATAAGTAATACTGTTATGAAGGGAATGTCAATATATCCTGAAATACGATTTTCAAATGTAGACGAATTAAAAAAGGCTCTTGATGGAGAAAAGAAAGTTATGGAGCCAAAGAAAGAACTTCGTGTACGCAGAATGAAGCGAACGATAACAGTAGGAATTGCACTTCTTGTCGTCGTGTCAATGTCACTTTATGTGTACAACATGTATAAAAATAAAAAAGCTGATGTGGTTATGAATGCTGCTGATATATCAATCTGGATTGCAGTGGATGATCAAATGAATGAAGATGGCGCAAAGGCAATGATGGATAGTGGAATAGAAGCATTCACAAGTAGTCAAGAGAAGGTAAATGTTAATTATAAATTTATACCAGAAGATCAATATGGCAGTGAATTATTAAAAGCATACGAGAATGGAGAGATGCCTACAATATTCCAGGCTCAATATGCAACAAAAGAGATTATGGAGGATGCGGCCAGCGTAGATAAAGTTTATGAATATATGGAAAAGTCGGGATCTGACGATTGCTATCTGTTAGAAAATTATAAAAATTCTATTGAAGAAAGCAAAAAAATTCCATTAAGCTTTGAGGCACCTGTTGTATATGTAAAAAGAAGCTCAGAAGTTAAGAATATAGATAATCTGACTATAAGCGACTACAAGCAGATAGAAAGCATGAGTGATGATAGTTTCTATATATCAGAATCTGCGGAAGATATGCTTCTGAGTTCGCTGAATAGTAATGAGAATAGTCAGAATATTGATGATAAAAGAAAAAAAGAATGGAAAAAATTAGGTGGAAGTGAAATATATAAGCAGTTTTTATCTGACGATAAATTATTATACTATTTCGGTTCAACGGAGGACTATAAATTTGTAAATGACAGTTGGGCTGGAAGATATAAGATCGTGAAGATAGAAAGTGATTCAGTTTATGTAGAACCAACTAATGAATTGTCGATAAGTGGAACAACCAGTGATGATGAGAGCAGAGCGGCTTCTTTGTTAATAAGCTATATGTTAAAACAGGGAGCTCAGGAAGCGTTGTTCTTAGGAACATCTTATAGCGATAATGGTGTGGATAAATTGCAGAAAATTGAAGGATTACCAGTTAATAAATCTGCGTTGAAGTCATATACGGATACTAATACTGAATTACAGATTATAGATTCTTACACAGATAACATGAAGATAAAACAGCAGTAAAGTGGGAAGGAGAATATACAGATGCCTGAAAGAATATGTATGGGATGTATGGAAAAATACAATGACAAATACAGTATATGTCCGTATTGCGGTTATAATTCCGAATCTTCAGCTCAGGAGCCATATCATTTAACTCCAGGAACTGTTATTGGAGGAAAATATATTGTTGGTAAAGCAATAGGGTATGGAGGATTTTCTGTAACATATATAGGCTATGATTACAGTATTGATAAAAAGGTAGCGATAAAAGAGTATATGCCTTCTGAGTTTGCAACAAGATCTCCAGGATCTTCACAGGTTGTAATTTTCACAGGTGATAGAGAAGAACAATTCCGTGGAGGAATAGAAAAATTTGTTGATGAAGCAAAACGATTGGCAAAATTTCGTGGAACTCCGGGAGTAACAGATGTTTATGACGTGTTGGTAGAGAATAATACTGCATATATAGTGATGGAATTCCTTGAGGGAGAGACACTCAAAGAGTATCTGGGAAAAAACGGAAAGATTTCACCTGATGAAGCGATAGAAATGATGCTTCCTATAATAAGAACGTTAAAGACGGTAAATGCTCAGGGAATCTTACATAGAGATATTGCACCAGATAACATTTTTATGACCAATAATGGTGAAGTAAAACTCATTGATTTTGGCGCTGCAAGACAGGCTACATCTACAAATCATAGCAAGAGTTTATCTGTAATAGTGAAGCCGGGATATGCACCACCAGAGCAATATAGAAGTAGGGGAGATCAGGGTTCCTGGACAGATGTATATGGATGCGGTGCCGTGTTATATAAGATGATAACTGGAGTTACCCCTGAAGATTCGATGGATCGAGATTCGAAGGATTCACTGAAAGATATATCAAAATTTAATATAGATATTACGACTAATCAGGAAAATGCAATTATGAATGCTCTGAATCTGGAGATAGAGGATAGAACACCAGATATGGAGAGATTGGAATATGAGCTTACTACGGATGAAGAAGTTGCAAGAATAAAGGCTAAAAAGAAGAAAATGGATTTTGGACGTTGGCCATTATGGTTAAAGATATCGGTGCCTGCAGCGGCTGTTTTACTATTGACGCTGGGAACTTTATTGGTCACAGGCGTGATAAATTGGAAGATGTTTATACCGGGGGCGACATCTAAAGTCAGGGTGCCTAATGTTGTAAATCAAACGCTCAATGATGCAGAGATAATGATTCAAGAAAAGGATATGCTGATTCAGATAGTTGATCAGGTTGAATCTGATACGATTCCTAAAGGTGCGGTTTTGTCACAAAACATTCCTTATGGTACGGAAGTCAAAGGGGGAATGGTGTTAGAGGTTACAATATCTGGAGGCGTAGGACAGGTGTATATGCCTGATGTTGTTGGTTTATCTAAAGAAAAAGCTGAACAGGAATTGAAGGATCTGGGTTTGTTTGTAAAAACAGATACGGCTGAGAGCGAAATAAAGAAGGAATATATTTGCGCACAGCAGTACAAGTATGGCGAGGCTGTAGATAAAGGTTCAGAGGTTAACCTTACGGTGTCATTGGGTAAAAAAGAGTATGACAATTCGAAGAAAACAGAAGTGCCGAATGTTGTAGGTGAAAAATGGGATGATGCAAGAAAAATGGCATCTGATAAAAGAATATACATATATAAATCAGATATAAAGAACAGTGATACTGTTGAGAAAGATATAGTTATGAAACAGTCTTTGAAAGCTAAGTCAAAGGTGGAAGAAGGTTCTGACTTAGGCGTTGATGTGAGCCTCGGAATAAATACAACGCATGTTCCAGATGTTGTATATAAGAGCTTTGATGAAGCTTCAAAACTTATGAATGACAGTAAGATAAAAATAGAGGTTACATACCAGAAGAGTGATGTGGTAGCTAAAGATCATGTAATATCCCAGAGCGTTGAGGCGGGAACAGAGGTGAAAGTATGGTCTACAGTATCGCTGTGTATAAGTGAGGGCAGTGATAAGATTGATGCTGCACCTAGATATGAAGATACTGATAAGAAGAATACAACATCAGAGCAAACAAAAACAACAGAGAAGACAACGGAGAAAAAATCAGAGAGTAAGAAGGAAGATAAGAACACTGAGGACAAAAAAACAGAACATGCTACAGAAGAACAGCGCACAGAGAATAAGACAGAAAGCACAACTGAGAATGTAAAACCATCAAAAGATGATTCTATGGTAGATGTGCCTAGTCTGGTTGGAATGTCTTTGCAACAGGCTGAAGCAATGCTGGAAAGTAATGAATTAAGTGTTGGAAGTGTGGAATATAGATCTTCCTCATCATCTAGTACAGGCATAGTTTTGGATCAGGGTATTGGTTCAAATCAGAAGGTAAAAAAAGGAACTCAGATATCATTGATAGTTTGTTCGAATGATACTGTGACAATGTATAGATATAGAGATGTGCAGGATTATGATATAAAAAAGACTAACAGTAACAGCACTCCAAGTGGTTATACATATTACAAAACTGAAGAAAGTCAGTCTTATGGGAACTGGGGAGGATGGACTGAATGGAGTTCAAACTACGTACAATCCAGTGATACCTGTAATGTAGAAGCGAAAGATGGCGCTGTGTTTGGTCGATATGATACATACAGGGCCGATGGTTCTTATGAAAGAACTGATGATAAATGGCAGAATTCAGGATCTAGAAGGAGGGAATATTATCTTCCGTGGGATGAAGTATCACGTGCAAATCAATTTCAGTGGCCTGGCAGTTCGACTGAAAGATGGGTATTTAATAGTAATGGAGAAGTTAATTACAGAAATGTTTCAGGCACTGGTGAGTGGTCGTGGACGGGTACTGTCTACAGATATCAGACCCGGTCTGTGAATAAGGTATATACATACTGGTACAGAAAACCAATTTATGGTTCGTGGTCTGAGTGGAGCACATCTAGAGTTAGTGAATCCTCAACAAGACAGGTTGAGACAAAACAAGATTATGTATATGAACAATACTAGGAAGTAACAGGAGGCAGTATGGTATGGCGGAACAATTATGTATGGGATGTATGAATAAGTTTGATGAAAATGATAGCATATGTCCATATTGTGGATATAGGGTGGATACTCCGCCCGCAGAGCCATATCATTTAGCTCCGGGAGTAATACTTGGCGGGAAGTATATTGTAGGAAAAACCATAGGATATGGTGGATTTTCGGTTACATATCTGGCATATGATTATAGTCTTGAGAAGAAAATAGCTATTAAGGAATATCTGCCATCTGAATTTGCAACAAGGGCTGTTGGCTCATCAACGATATCTATCTTTAGTGGAGATAGGACTGACCAGTTTAACGGAGGAATAGAAAAGTTTATTGATGAGGCAAAGAGGCTTGCAAAATTTAAGGGAACAACAGGAATAACAGATGTGTATGATGTGTTCCGTGAAAATAATACAGCATATATTGCTATGGAATATCTGGAGGGACAAACGTTAAAAGAATTCCTCCTAGATAACGGTAAAATAGATTATCAAAAAGCTGTTGATATGATGATACCTATAATAAGGACTTTGAAGAAGGTTCATGAAAAAGGGATATTACACAGAGATATAGCTCCAGATAATATTTTCATAACTTCAAATGGAGAGGTAAAGCTTATTGATTTTGGCGCTGCAAGACAGGCGACATCAACAAATCACAGCAAAAGCCTGTCGGTTATAGTTAAACCGGGATATGCGCCGCCTGAACAGTATAGAAGCCGTGGAGAACAGGGGCCGTGGACAGATGTATATGGTTGTGGTGCAACTTTGTACAAAATGATAACTGGCGTAACTCCGGACGATTCAATGGAGAGATGTTCTAAAGATACACTGGAATTACCATCAAAGTTTGCAGGGAACATATCAGAGAATGTTGAGAATGCTATATTGAATGCTTTAAATATAGAAATCAATGACAGAACTCCGGATATGGAAAGACTGGAATATGAACTTACGACAACGGATGTTGTACACAAAAATCGTGTAACATCAAAATCCAGAGATCTTGGAAGATGGCCAACATGGTTGAAAGCAGTGGTAGCAGCATCAATATTAGCTGTACTGGTAGTTGGGACCTTATTGGTAACTGGTGTAATAAATTGGGATTCATTTATTTCCTCGGATGACAGATCGGATGCAAGAGTGCCAAATGTCATAAATCTTACAGTTGATGATGCTGAGAAAATACTGGCCTCTGAAAATATAGATATGAAAATTGTTGATAAGCAGGAGTCGGAAGATATACCTAAGGACTCAGTATTATCACAAAATATAAGTGGTGGAAGTCAGGTACAGAAAGGTATGACAGTAGAAATAGTTGTATCGAGTGGAAAAGGACAGGTGTATATGCCAGATTTCACTGGATTAGGACAGACTGAAGCCGTGGAACAAGTTGAAAAGATGGGGCTGCATGCGAAGATTGAAACACAAGAAAGTGAAATAGCTCAGGATTATATATGTGACCAACAATATAAAGAAGGAGAAAAAGTAGATAAAGGCTCAGAGATATTATTGAAAGTATCTATTGGCAATAGTAGTTATGATGAGAGCGCAGAAACTACAATTCCAGATGTTGTTGGTGAAACATGGGAGAATGCAAGAAAGTGTGCAAGAGAGAAAAAGATATACATATATAAGGAAGAAACACTTAATGACAGCAAGGTTGCTCAGGGAAAAGTGATAAAGCAGAATCATAAGTCTGGAGAAAAAGAAAAACAGGGGTTTGTGTTGGGGGTAAAAGTTTCTCTTGGTGTAAAAATGACTCATGTTCCTGATGTAGTTTATAAGAGCCTTGAAGATGCCCGGAAACTTATGGATGAGAGTAATCTTCAGATAGAGGTCGAATATGAACAGAGTGATAAGGTTGAGAAGGATCATGTAATATCGCAAAGTATAAAACCAGATACGGAGGTTGAGGAAAAAACAATTATAAAACTTGTGGTGAGTAAAGGCAATGGCTCTGAAGATAATTCAGAAGCAACTAATGATACAGAAGAAACAACAGAAATTACTACAGAGGATACACCTACGACAGCCCAGGAGACTACTACTGAAGAAGAAACGACAGAAGCACCAGAACCAGATGATGAACCGACAAAAGCAATCGTTCCAGATTTATCTGGATGTAGTGAAGATTCTGCTATATCGATGTTGTATGATGCGGGGCTTTCAGTTGGAAGCATAGAGTACAGGTCTGATCCTAATTCATATGATGGTGCAGTCTTAAGTCAAGGTGTTTCTGCATATTCCGAGGTCGATTATGGAACATCGGTTTCACTGATAATTTGTAATAATGAAAAAGATGAGAGCGGAAATTATATTTGCCCAGAATACTAATAGTAGAGGATAAAAATGGAGAATGTTAAGAAAATCAATTCAAGACAGCAGGTTTTAAATCATGTTCCACAGGATGGAGGTGCGATTATCGGTGTCAGAGGGTATCTGGCAGGGGTTATTATTGCTGTGAATTATGGAAATATCATAACTATAGGCAGGGATCCGGCAACATGTAATTTGATCATGGAGGGAGATTTCATCAGTCGTACACATTGCAGACTAAGCTACAAGCCTGATGTGAAAAATGTTCATATAAATGGAAGTGCATTTATAGGCAGGGCAAACACCTGTGACGTTTTTATCAATGAAGTTACAGTTTCAAGACAGCATATTGTATTGGAATGCAAAAATGGAGAGTTATTCGTTCAGCCGTTGATGACTGCGACAAACAGTACAAAATTAAATGGCAAGCAGATAACTGACAGACATCAGTTGTTTTCGGGAGATAGACTGATGATCGGTGCAGTAGGAATTATAGTAAGGTGGTGATATGAATGAATATTACATATGCATTGGGTAAAGGAACATATTTATCAAATCGCTATCGTATAGATGAAATTATTGGTCAAGGTGGATTTGGAATAACTTATGTGGCATATGACGAAGCAGAAGGCAAAAAGTGCGCTGTGAAGGAATATTTCCCGAGGGATAGCGCCGTAAGATTATCAAATGGAAAAGAAGTAAAAACAGTATCGGATGAGAAAATAGAAATTTTTAATCATGGCCTTACGAGATTCATGGAAGAGGCAGATGTTCTATGGAAGCTTCAAGGCGTTGAATCTGTTGTATCAGTGTATGACAGGTTTAAAGAAAATGGCACCGGATACTATGTGATGGAATATGTTGACGGAGTTACATTAAAAAAACTTGTTAGGGAAAATGGTAAATTAAAGTTTAAATATGTAAACAAAATTTTATTTGATGTCGGAACTGCGCTTATTCAGGTTCACGCATTGAATATATTCCATAGAGATATAAAGCCAGACAATATTATGGTGGATAGCACCGGTGTAATAAAGCTCATTGATTTTGGAAATGCCAAAAATATAAAAAGACAATCTGGTAATGAACAATTGTCAGTGATGCTTACTCCTGGATTTGCTCCTTTTGAGCAGTATTCATCAAAGTCTGAGCAGGGTACATTTACTGATGTGTATTCACTTGCAGCGACCGTATACTATCTTCTTACGGGAAAGATGTTATTAAACCCTAATGAAAGACTGCTATCCAGTGAAGATATAGTTCTGGATGATGAGGATATTCCAGAGTATGTAACTGATGCTTTATATAAAGCGTTGAGAGTAAATTATAAAGAACGAACACAGACTATTTATGAATTTTTATCAGATATGAGGCTGATAAATGAGACTGTATATTCTCATGATGATAACCAAAATGCGGATATCTTAAAAAAGAATAATGAGAATAAGGCCAACGGAATACATGCGGTTACAGATAACCTTATTTCTGCAACACATGGACGAATTCCGCATCCATACATAGTTATTATTTCTGGAGACAATGAAGGTAGTGGAAAAATGAAAGAAGTTACGATGAAAGAAAAAAGACAAACAAAAAAACAAATTACCAGTCCAGCCATCCCCGCCTTCATAACATCAGCCGTCTGTTACGCGGCAATGAGGGCAATAATGGCAAGAACAGAAAACGCATTCTTTGCCGGATACATAGGTGGAGTAGGGACAGTGGATCAAGTAAAACATATTCTAATATGTATTCTTGTTGGTGTGATACTTTTTGTATTGCCTCTTGAAAAAATATGCGACAAGACATATTGCGTGATATGTTACTGCGGTTCTCTTTTGACAGATAAAAAGAAGTACAAGGATGGAACGACTGTATTCTTACTTGTGTTTTTGTATGCGTTGGTTTGCTGGGCGGGAACAGTGTTTTCCCTATGTACGGACAGTGGATTTGATGATGGTGGTCACTGGGTATTATTTAGATCTGGAAGTGACAGGATATATGCGCTGGTTATAACGATACTTGCATTTGTAGTGATGATAAAGAGCGCAGATCTGATAAAGAACAACTGGGCTGGAATGCTGATATGGTTCCTGATTGAATTGGCAAATGTTACAAGCGTAAAGCTTGTGACAGGTAAAGATGATCTTACATTTGCAATTGTTTGTGCTGAAACTGTTATGTTTATTATATATATGGCGGTGCAGTACAGTTTGAATATTGCGATGTGTCTTGTATCATTACTATGTGGAGCAATAATGATGTTTGCTGGATGTGAGGATATATTTACCAGTAAGCATAAGATGTCAGGTGTGGCACTTGTAAGTGATATGTCTCAGTCTGGAAGTGTACCGGACAAATTTTTTGAAGCAAGATACAATATTACAATAATTGAAAAACAGGCGGGAATCCCTGTGTGTATATTGTGGTTTGTATTATTTGCGATTTTGTCAGTTGCAGTTATTGGGGCTGCAGCAAAGCTTATGAGGGTGTCTGCTAGGCGCGGGATATTTGTGTTAGGAATATATATGATCGGTGCATTTCTGCTCATATACACAGTATTGGCGGAGCTGGGAATTATCAAGCCAGCGGAGACGTTGTTGCTTCTTATAGATGTGGTAATTCCAGTTATGATATTGTGCCTTAGAATGTTTGTATTTAGAACTGGCAACGATAATATATAAGCTATAATAAATATAGTTCACCGGAGTAAATATAATTTAGTATGGTGAACTATTTTTATTTGCAATATTGAGTATTCAGCTTGACGCACGATTGAAAAATTATTACTCTGATGATAGATGAAAAATAAAGAAGTATCGAAAAGGGGAGATATATACATATATGGAACAATATAACGAGAACAAAATAAGAGGCAATTATCATAAGCTGACCCAGCTTCTTATCTCCCGACACCTAACCATAACCACCATGGAATCTGCCACCTCAGGGCAGATTGCATCCCTCATCACCGACACGGAAGGTTCCTCTGCAGTGCTGAAAGGTGCATTTATCACCTACTGCAATGAGGCGAAGATCATGCAGGGGGTTCCCGCAGAGATCATAGACAAGTATACAGTCTATTCAAAGGAAACTGCAGGTTCAATGGCGCAGGTGTGTAGAAAGGCGTATAATGCGAATATAGGGATCGGCGTGACTGGAACCATGGGAAATGTGGATCCGGCAAATCCAGACGCTTCGATTCCGGGACAGGTATACTTTGCCATAGACATAGATGGCGATGTGGAAGAGTACTATGTGGAGCTTCCACCTCAGCCGACAAGGCTTGCGTACAAGCTTGCTGTGGCGGAGGAGATATATGAGGAGCTTATTAAGAGGCTGGACTGATAGAACGATTATCAAAGGAAGAATAAATGCTATATCTCATATCCGACATCCACGGAGATGTCATGTCATTCAGAAAAATGTTGAAAAAGATAAGCTTTGATCCAGCCGTGGACAACATGATAGTCATGGGAGACATATTTGACTGGAACGATGAGGGAATTTCTCTTCTTGAGTTTATGTCGGACTATCTTGTGGATGGTTCGATGCAGCTCATAAAGGGTAATCATGAACTGTTTGCCCAGATGTACATAGAGGGAAGCATGTCAGAGAGACAGTGGATCATATTCGGCGGTGGTGGAACAGTCAGAGATATCAAGAAGCTCAATGTGGATGATCAGATGAAACTGCATGGGTATCTGGCACATCTGCCACATTACACAGAGATACATTCGCCAAAGTACGGAGTTTGTGTTGTCACCCATCCGGGCATTCATTGTGGCTCGTATGTCAGAAACGCTGACAGGACGATCAATATTACCGAGTCTATTACGAATGCCGTGGGAAGAGATGAATACAGGTTTCTCATATCGCCGGATATCCACAATGTTCCGTTTTCGGATAAGAAGGCATTTGACAGGTATGTGTTCTGCGGACATGTGACGACGAACAGACTCAATGAAGATCATTCATATAACGCTTATGTGACATCATACTATACGGATCTCGACTGCGGAAATGGAGAGAGAAACAGGGGCGGAAAGCTGGCGTGCTATTGCGTGGACGACGACAGTATTTTTTATATATGAGATTTTTTTAAAATTAGGGGTTGATTTTTGAAAGAATATGGAGTATTTTATATTCAACAATTAGATGATACGAAATGGACAAAGGTGTTCTCAAGAAGGAGGACACCTTTCTCTTTTTTTGAGGATACGTTAAGGATTCATTTTTAATCAAGAAAAGGAGTAGTAATTATGATGAACAAAATTTCGGCCGTATTTGGCTCACACGTATTCTCAGATCAGGTCATGAGAGAGAGACTTCCAAAAGCAGTTTACAAGTCACTCAAGGCGACTATTGACAAGGGCGAGCCTCTCGATACATCAATCGCAGATTCAGTTGCAGCAGCCATGAAGGAATGGGCAATGGAGCTTGGTGCAACACATTATACACATTGGTTCCAGCCACTTACAGAGACAACAGCAGAGAAGCACGACTCATTCGTAAGCACAGTCGGTGATGGCGGTGTTATCCTCCAGTTCACAGGCAAGGAGCTCATTAAGTCAGAGCCGGATGCTTCATCATTCCCTTCAGGCGGTCTTCGTGAGACATGTGCAGCAAGAGGATATACAGCATGGGATTGTACATCACCTGCATTTGTAAAGACAACGGATGAGGGAACATGTATCCTCTGTATCCCGGCAGCATTCACATCATATACAGGAGAGTCACTTGACTACAAGACACCTCTTCTCCGTTCAATGGATGCCATCAGCAAGGAAGCCCTTAAGGCTCTTGCAATGTTCGGCAACACAACAGCCAAGAAGGTTACTTCATCAGTTGGTCCTGAGCAGGAGTACTTCCTGATAGATAAAAAGAAATTTGCAAAGAGAACAGATCTTAAGCTCTGTGGACGTACACTTTTCGGAGCAATGCCTCCAAAGGGACAGGAGCTTGATGATCAGTATTTCGCAGCGATCAAGGATAAGATCGCATCATACATGACAGAGCTGAACGAGGAGCTGTGGAAGTATGGCATCCTTGCAAAGACACAGCACAATGAGGTCGCTCCTGCACAGCATGAGCTTGCTCCAATCTTCTCAACAACCAACATCGCTACAGATCAGAACCATCTGGTTATGGCAACCATGAAGAAGATCGCTGCAAAGCATGACCTCGAGTGTGTACTTCATGAGAAACCATTTGCCGGTGTAAATGGTTCAGGTAAGCACAACAACTGGTCTATCTCAACAGACGAGGGTGAGAATCTTATAGATCCAGGCAAGCATCCTGAGACAAATCTTCAGTTCCAGTTCTTCCTTGCAGCAGTTCTGGCAGCAGTAGATAACAACGCTGAGCTCCTGAGACTTTCAGCATCATCAGCAGGAAACGATCACAGACTTGGCGCAAATGAGGCACCTCCAGCAATTATCTCAGCATTCCTTGGAGAGCAGCTCCAGTCGATCGTTGAGCAGATCATCGAGAAGGGGGAGGCTACAGAGTCACCAAAGGGCAAGACATATGTATCAGGTGCATCAACACTTCCTACATTTACAATGGATGCCACAGATAGAAACAGAACATCACCATTTGCATTCACAGGCAACAAGTTCGAGTTCAGAATGGTTGGTTCAACACAGTCCATCGCATTCCCAATGATGGTACTTAATACAATAGTTGCAGATCAGATCAAGAAGATGACAGATGAACTTGAGGGTGCTGACGATTTCGAGACAGCCTGCAAGGCACTCATCAGAAGAGAACTCACAGCACATCAGAGAATCATCTTCAATGGCAATGGTTATTCAGATGAGTGGGTTGAGGAGGCAGCAAAGCGTGGTCTTCCAAATATCAAGTGCATGGTTGATGCTGTTCCTTATCTTGCAGCAGATAAGAGCGTTAAGATCTTCGAGAACCTTGGAGTTATGGATAAGGCAGAGCTTGAGGCGAGAGCTGATGTAATGCTTGAGAACTATGCAAAGAAGATCAACATCGAGGCACTCACTATGATAGAGATGTCTAATGAGGAGATCATTCCTGCAGTTATGGAATATCAGGCAGAGCTTGCAAAGGGTGCAGCTGAGATCAAGGCTCTCGGAATTGATCCTACAGTTCAGGTATCACTTTTGAACACCATCTCAGAGAAGCTCACAGAGCTCAAGAGCGCTACAGTAGCCCTTGAGGAGCTGGTTGCAAAGGCAGCAGATTACGAGGGAGATACAGAGGCTTGGGCTAAGTATTTCCACAACACAGTATTTGCAGCATTTGACACAGTGAGAAAGCCAGCTGATGAGCTTGAGAAGGAACTTCCAAAGACAGCTTGGCCATTCCCAACATACGAGCAGCTGTTATTCGAGCAGTAAAACATAGATTGAGTTTGCTAATCCTACTAAATTCTATATAAAATAGCTTAGAGGCATCCTGTCTGCGGTATCGCAGGCGGGGTGCTTTTTGCGCGTTATAATCCCGTCAAGCGCGCACATGCGAGAGCTTGCTCGCGGCATGTAGCGCATTTGACGGGATGACGCGACATGAACACGAAGGCCGACAGGCCGGAGTGTGAATGCCGCGCAGAATTGCGGGAGCACGAAGTGCGGAGCAATTTGGTATTAACGCGCAAAGCGCGAGAGAAGTGCGAAGCGGAGGAGCAGGCACCTCCGTCCCCACTTGCCCCCCTCCACAAATTCTGCTATTATATACAGATGTGTTGTGATGTATTTTTGCACCGGCCACGGTATAAACAGGATCATGTGTGTGGCGGATGCTGAAAGAATAGGAGCATAATTTGAAGAATTTATATATAGCAGAGAAGCCCAGCGTGGCGAGGCAGTTTGCCGACGTGCTGGGGGTGAAGGGTAATGCGGGAAATGGTTACCTGGAGTCGGATACAGCGGTTGTCACATGGTGTGTCGGACATCTGGTCACCATGAGCTACCCGGAGGTCTACGATCCGAATCTTAAGAAGTGGAGCCTTTCAACTATTCCATTTATTCCAACTGAATACAAATATGAAGTTCTTCCTGACACAAAGAAACAGTTCAATATCGTTGCGGGATTGCTTACCCGCGATGACATAGGCTGTATCTATGTGGCAACGGATTCAGGACGAGAGGGAGAATACATATACAGGCTTGTGGATTCCATGGCTCACGTAACCGGCAAGGAGAAACGCCGTGTGTGGATCGATTCACAGACCGAGGAGGAGATCCTCAGGGGAATCCGTGAGGCGAAGCCACTCTCAGAGTACGACAGTCTCAGCAACGCAGCGTACCTTAGGGCCCAGGAGGACTACCTTATGGGTATCAACTTTTCAAGGGCGCTGTCGCTGAAGTTTTCAAATGTAGTCCAGAGGTATCTCGGCATGGACAGATGTGTCATAGCCGTGGGCCGTGTCATGACCTGTGTCCTCGGTATAATAGTGAAGAGAGAGCGTGAGATCAGGGAGTTTGTAAAGACTCCGTTCTACAGACTCGTTGCAAATGTGGGCGAGGAAGGACAGACATTTGACGCAGAATGGAAGGCAGTGAAGGGCACAAAGTATTTCGAGTCGCCTCTTCTGTATAAGGAGAATGGATTTAAAGAGAGACCCGCAGCGGAGCAGCTTCTGGCGGAGCTGAAGGCAGGGGAGCCCGAGGCTGTGGCCCAGGCTGTGGAGCGCAAGAAAGAGAAGAAACAGCCTCCGATGCTGTATAATCTGGCGGAGCTTCAGAATGACTGTTCATCACTTTTCAAGATCAGTCCGTCCGATACCCTCAAGATAGTCCAGGAGCTCTACGAGAAGAAGCTGGTAACCTATCCGAGAACAGATGCCAGAGTGCTGTCAACGGCCGTGGCAAAGGAGATAGGACGGAACATATCGGGACTTAAGAATTTCCAGCCTGTGGCAGAATTTGCACAGGGGGCCATGGAGAGCGGCACATATAAGGGAATCGCAAAGACGAAATATGTGAACGATAAGCAGATCACCGACCACTACGCCATCATACCTACCGGACAGGGCTTTGGAGCACTTAGAAGTCTGGCACCTACAGCTCTCAAGGTATATGAGATCATATGCAGGAGATTCCTCAGCATATTTTACCCTGCTGCGGAATACCAGAAGGTTGCAATGACACTCTCCAAGAACGGAGAGAAGTTGTTTGCCAACTTCAAATATTTGATAAACGATGGCTATCTTAAGGTGGCGGCCAACAGCTTTTCCAAGAAGAAGGACGATGTGAAGTACAGCCCTGAATTCATAGCAAGGCTTGCGAAGATAAAGAAGGGTGACAAGCTGAGCGTCCAGGGAATCGACATAAAGGAGGGTGAGACATCCCCACCTAAGAGATACAACTCAGGATCACTGATCCTGACCATGGAGAATGCAGGACAGTTCATAGAGGATGAGGCGCTCAGAGAGCAGATCAAGGGAGCTGGAATCGGAACAAGTGCCACAAGAGACGGGATCATCACCAAGCTGGAGAAGAACAAATATATATCGCTGAACAAGAAGACACAGATAGTGACCCCGACATTCCTTGGGGAGATAATATACGATATAGTATATTATTCCATCAACGGTCTGCTGAGAGCGGACCTGACGGCGAGCTGGGAAAAGGGGCTTGAGGGTGTCGCTGAAGGTCAGATATCCAAGCAGGAATACACGGATAAGATGACTACATTTGTCACCAAATACACAAACCTTGTGAAGCAGATACAGAACCAGAATGGAATAACAGGGGTATTCGACAAAACGAAGGTGTTCTACGCCAAGGGCGGAGGTGCCCAGAAGAAGGAGACAAGAGCCACAGCCAGAACAGGCGCAAAGGCGGAGAAGAATGCGGATACACAGTGATTGCACATACTGATTCAAAGGTGTATAACATAGTATGTATCAGTTATATGTGATAGAAAAGGAGACTATTATTATGGAAGATATACAGTCAGTTGTAACAATAAAGGAGCTCTACAGCCTGGATCAGACCATGGCAAAGCCTCTTCTTGAGAAGCTTACCTATCCATGGGAGGCGCTTCCACTTATTAAGGATTTCGTGCTTGAGTTTGGAAAGAGCCTGGACAAGGATGAGTACAATGAGGTGGATGAGCATGTGTGGATCCACAAGAGCTGTAAGGTGTATGGAACAGCAACCATCCTTGGACCGACAATCATAGGTGCAGGCACAGAGGTTCGCCCGGGTGCATTCATCAGAGGAAGCGTACTGGTCGGAGAGAATTGTGTGATAGGTAATTCAACAGAGCTCAAGAATGTCATCATATTCAATAACGTTCAGGTTCCTCATTACAACTATGTGGGAGATTCAGTCCTCGGCTTCAAGTCACATATGGGTGCCGGAAGCATCACGTCCAATGTGAAGTCTGACAAGACTCTGGTTCACGTTAAGGGAAATGTGGACGGACAGAGCTTTGACATTGCAACAGGACTTAAGAAGTTTGGTGCAATGCTCGGAGATAATGTTGAGGTTGGCTGCAACAGCGTCCTCAATCCTGGAACCGTAATAGGAAGATTCAGCAACATCTATCCTGTATCAAGAGTCAGGGGATATGTGCCGGGAGGCAGTATTTTCAAGGATAAGGATAACATAGTTGCAAAGCAGTAACGACCGTATAAACGGTGGGATAAATAAAGGACATATGACCGTATATAATACAAGATATATACGGTCATATGTCCTTTTGTTTTGGCAGAAAGCACCGTGACAGCTAGTTGATCACGGCATCCTTCAGGGCATTTCGTATGGAATCTATGATAAGTCTGGTAGTGTATGTGCTGTCTCCGGAAGGTGTTATATCGTCCACGGAAGATATGTAGTGAAGCTGAGTATTGATATCCTCGAGTGCCGTTTCAAGAAGTGGGTACATGGTGGTCACAGTCTCATCCACCTGTTTGAATGACACATCTGTGATGTAGTCCTCATCCACAGTGACCATGACGGACAGAGTGTTTTCTCCCAGAACAAGGGAAGATGAGTATGTCCCCGGTGTGTAATGTATCTCGTCGAGCTTAGGAGACGGATCAGTCTGGGCTGAGGTTGCGATGCTCCTGGCTGAACCACTGGTGTCATCTGAATCTTTGCCGCGGAACATGGTGATAAGTATAATGACAAATACGATCACAAGTGCCAGCAGTATGGCGGTGTATATGAGTTCTTTTGATTTTAATACGATAAGTTTAGTTGATGACATTATTTGCTCTCCCTGTTTTTTATATATTTTATTCACAAGAGAGCGATTTTATGAGAAAATTATTAGCAGATGAAAAAACAGCATAGATAACAGTATATTGAGGTGTAAGGAGAATACAGATGGCAATACAGTTTGTACTGGGACCCGCCGGTTCAGGAAAAACAGAATATGTGATAAAGAAGCTGATAGAGGAGTCGATGGCTCACGGAGACCTGAATTATTTGTACGTGGTTCCAGAGCAGTTCTCCATGGAGGCGCAGAGAGATATAGTGACCATGCATCCGAGGCATGGAACAATGAACATAGATGCCATAGGCTTCAACAGGCTTGCGTACCGGGTATTCGATGAGCTGTCAGTGAATCCGGGAAGGGTTCTGGAGGACTTTGGAAAGAGCATGCTCATCAAGAAGATACTTATAGAGTCACAGGACGAGCTCCTTGTTTATGGAAGCTATATCAACAAGATGGGTTTTATAGATGAGATGAAATCCATGATGTCTGAGCTGTTCCAGTATGCGGTTGACAGGGATTCGATCGACGCAGTCATGGACAAGCTGGATAAGGACAGTCTGGTATACAGAAAAATGCATGACATCAGGCTTATATATAAGAGATTTGAGGAGTACAACAGGGATGGCAGCTATATAGTTGCGGAGCAGCTCATTGAATTGCTGGCTGAATGCGTGGACAGGTCGGATATGCTGGCACACAGCCATCTGTATCTTGACGGATTCACAGGATTTACACCGGTACAGATGGATCTTATCAGGAAGCTCATGACACGCGTTGAGAGCATGATATTTGTATTTACGATAGATGCGTCGCAGATAGGCTTCACAAAGCCGAAGGAGTACGAGCTGTTCAGACTCACCAAGGAGACTGTGCAGGCGCTTGTGAGAATGGCGGGTGATGAGCAGGTGGACATACTGGATAATGTCGTTATGTGTCAGGATCGCAGACCGTACAGATTCGAGAAAAGCAAGGAGCTTGCCGGACTTGAGGCCAATCTGTTCAGATACCCCCATGGCAGAGTCACAGGCGATGACGGAGACATACATGTGGTCGCTGTGGACAGGGCGGCAGACGAGGCTGAGTATATAGCGGGAAGAATACGAGAGCTTGTCAGGGACAAGGGATACCGTTATAAGGATATAGCCGTGGTTGCGGGTGATCTGCAGGATGTGGCAAGGTATTACCGTCAGGCGATGGAGGAATACGAAATCCCTGTGTTCATAGATGCAAATATATCTCTTAAGGGAGATCCGTGCTCAGACACCATAAGGGCTTTCCTCGGTGTGATGACGGAGAACTTCTCATTTGACAGCGTGTTCAGACTGTTAAAGTCAGGAATGACCGGTGTGGATCAGGACGACATTGAGAGGATGGAGAACTATGTGCTTCTCAGGAATCTCAGGGGTTACAGGAGCTGGACGAAGGAGATAACCGATGACAGGAATCCTGACTATGCGGCAGACATGGAGTCTATAAGAGCCCAGATCATGGAGCTTTTCCCGGACAAATGTATCGATGTGTGGAAGCCGGCAAGCCCTGGCTCCAAGAACACAGTGAGAACATATACGGAATCTCTTTACAGCTTCCTTGCGCAGCTTGATGTGTGCGGTAAGCTTGAGGCTCATAAGAAAGTGCTGTATGAGCAGGAGAGATGGGATGAGGGAGATGCATACGGAAGGATATTTGACAAGGTTGTTGCCCTGTTTGAGAAGATGGAGGCTATAATCGGCGATGAGAAGCTTACCGTAAAAGAATATGCGGGAATCCTGGATGCAGGCATAGCGGATATGGAGATCGGTATAGTGCCTCCGACTATAGACCGCGTGGTGGTCGGCGATATGACGAGATCAAGGCTCAACCATATAAAGGTGCTGTTCATGGCGGGAGTGAACGAAGGCATAATTCCGAAACCGGCCAAGAAGGGCAGGATACTCTCCGGTGCAGACCGCCAGAGCCTTGAGGACTACGGTATAGAGCTGGCTCCATCAGATAAGACAAATGCGTATATAGAACAGTTCTATATATACACCACGCTCACCAAGGCGTCGGATATGATCTATGTGCTGTGCCGAAAGATCGGAGAGGATCTCAAGTCCATGAAGCCGTCATACCTGATAGACAGGATAAAGAATATATTCCCGGATATACGGACGGAGGAGTATGATGTGGACGGTCAGATGCCGGAGACTGCGGCGGGAGCGCTCAGATACCTCATCAGACATTCTGATGACGCTGAAGCCGGGGAGACGCTGGACGCTGTCAGAAAACTGCTTTCGAAGATGGGATATGGCAGACAGCTCAGATCGATTAACTTCGGGCAGAATTATGTTAACTCGTCAAAAAATCTGTCTCCAGATACTGTACGCCTTATATATGGAGAGAATCTGGTGGAGAGTGTGTCCAAGCTTGAGCGGTATGCTGAGTGCCAGTTCAAGTATTTCCTGACATACGGACTTTCGCTCAGAGAGAGGGAGACATACAGGATAGGCGCTGCAAATGTTGGTAATATACTTCACAGCACCATGGAGAAGATATTCTCATTTGTCAGGATGTTCAGGGACAACGACTGGGTACATCTGGACGAGGCGGAGCTGGAACAGAAGGCGGTGGAATTTGCAAATGAATCTGCGGAGGATGAAGCCGGGCTGTACTTTGAGGATTCTTCAAGAGCGGCATACATGAAAAAGCTTCTGGCGGGTGTTGCGTCGAGGACAGCCAGGACGCTCCGCACATTTATCAGATGTGGGGAGATGGACCCGGAGAATTTTGAGCGGCGGTTCAACACATCGGAAAATGCAGACAACATAGACAGATATATATTCAACCTTCCAAATGGACTCACGATGAGCCTCAAGGGAGTTATAGACAGAATAGATGAATTTACGGATGACAGGGATGCTTATTTCAAGATCATAGATTACAAGTCATCTGATAAGAAGCTGGATATAGACAAGGTGCTCGGAGGACTCCAGATGCAGCTCGTGACATACGGCGCCATAGCCTGCGAGCTTGAAAAGCGCAGGATGGCACAGCTTGGAAGACCTGGTGGTATACATGTGGGCGGACTTCTGTATTATACCTTTGACAATCCGGCATGTGACGTGACGGCAATGGGAGATAAGATCAGATACACCGATGATGGCATGGGATTTGCGGCCGATGACGAGGTGTTCGGGGGAGTGCTTGTGGACACCTTCGAGAAGAAGATACTTGAGGAGTCCAGATATTCAGGTCTGTACAATGGAGATAACAGGGCGCTGAAGGTCATGGACAACAGCTCAGCGACACTCAAGAACGGACAGAGCCTTGAGGAGACTCTTATAACAGATCTCATGGAGGCGAACCGCAGGAACATAGAGAGGCTTGCCGGCAATATAGCCGAGGGAAGCATCGAGATAAATCCGGTCAATGAGGGCAAGGTAAATGCGTGCAAATACTGTGATTTTAAGGGCATATGTGCATTTGACAGCAAGTATTCAGGCAATTCATACTCCAGGATCTATAGGGGCGAGGCGGAAAATTACAACCGCAAAGCTGAGGATATAAAGAATATCAGGACTGACTACAAGAAGGTCAGGGGGGATATGGAGAAGGCTGTTAAGTCATGTGACAGCGCCAAGAAAAAGTACGATGATGCACAGAAGAAGGTCGATGACCGCGGCGATAAGGCAACACAGAAGATGATGGAGACTCTCGAGAGCACCAGAAAGAAGCTGGCGGAGGAGAGGGCGCATCTTGAGGAGCTGCGAGAACTGGCTGAACAGATAGCGAAGAGAGCTGCAGAGTTTGATATAGAGATAAGTGAGGAGTGATGGCATGGGAAAAGATATGAAGACTGACAATGGAATTAAGTGGACAGACCAGCAGGCGCATGTCATCGACACAAGGCATGGCAATCTTCTTGTATCTGCAGCGGCGGGGTCAGGTAAGACGGCGGTGCTCGTGGAGCGTATCATAGAGATGGTGGCCGGAAGAAATTCGCGTGGTGACAGAATAGAGGGAAGCGAGCCGGTATCTGTGGATGAGCTTCTTGTGGTTACATTTACAAATGCGGCAGCGGCCCAGATGAAGGAGAAGATAGGACAGGCACTGCAGAAAAAGATAGATGAGATGATGGCGAAGGGCGAATATGACGAGCATCTTATAAAGCAGATGACATTGATCAACCATGCTGACATCTGCACCATAGACAGCTTTTGCCTTAGGATAGTGAAGGAATACTTTGCGAGGGTGGAGCTCGACTGTGCATTTGGCATAGCGGACGACACGGAGATGAAGATCATAAAGCACGACGTGATGGATCAGGTCATGGAGATGTGCTATGAGGATGAATCGGTCGTGCCCGGTTTCGACAGGCTTATAAGGACATTTGCGAGGAATGAGAGCGACAGTGCCGTGCCGGATATAGTTGAGAGGATAATAAAGGTTATATCCAGCTATCCGGAGCCGAAGAAATGGCTTGCGCAGGCGGCGGATGCCATGAAATTTGCCGTGGATACATCATCCACTGAGGAGGAGAAGAGAAGAGAAGTCATGGGGCTTCCGATGGTCAGAACATTTGCGGACAGGGTGTACATGATGCTCAGAACTGCGGATGATATGGTCAGGGAGTGTCAGAAATATGCAACGGAGGCGTATGGCCTTGAGGCGTACGGACTCCGTGTGGATAAGGATGTTGAGCTGATAACACACATGCTCAGAAGCTGTGGCGGGGAAGACGACCTGCATGTTGACCTGTTTGAACTCAGAGATATATACAGATCGTCATTGAGACCGGAGGGACTCAAGATGGAGAAGGATGCCCAGGGCCGGAGTATATGCTATGCATTTGACAGATTTGTGAACCCGGGCGGTGGAGCTGACCCGGAGAAGAAGGAATTTGTCAAATCAAGGCGGGATGTGTATAAGTCGATCATAGACGACATAGTTTCGGTCGTCCTGGATGTGGATGACATTCTGAGGCAGGCAGCCATGACTGAGCCAGTGATATCATCACTTTTGAAGCTCACTGAGCTTTATATGGATGAGCTGATGAAGGTCAAGATGGACAAGAATATGTTCGAGTTCCACGACATAGAGGAGTTCGCGTTCAGGATACTTTGCGATGGAATAGAGGATGGCAGGGCTGTCCCTTCAGAGATTGGAAAGGAAGTCTCAAGGCGCTACAGGGAGATACTTATAGATGAGTATCAGGACAGTAACTTTCTGCAGGAATACATTTTGGCAAGTGTGTCGGGACACGGTGAGGATATCCACAACACATTCATGGTCGGCGATGTTAAGCAGAGCATATACAGATTCAGAATGGCGAGACCCGATCTGTTCATAGAGAAGTATGACAGCTACCGCAGGCTGGGTGATGCTGACATAGCGGACCCGGACATAGATGGCAACAGCATACTGCTGACCAGAAACTTCCGAAGTGAGATAAATGTGTTAAAGACGGTGAACTCAATATTTGCCCAGCTCATGAGGCGAGAGATAGGAGACATAGAGTACGATGAGGGCGCAAAGCTCAATTCCAGATTTGCCATAAGTGACGGAGAAGGGATGACGGAGCCGGATGATGTGGATCATGGCCCTGTATCAGAGTTCATACTCATAGACAACAATATGAGAGAAGCGGATGTATCTGAGGAGTATGGCAATCCTGAGGTTGAGGCGAATTATATCGCCGGTAAGATACGTGATATTGTTGACGGAAGTGAACCTCTGTATGTTGGAAGTGGTGCTGACAGGAGACCTGTCAGATATAAGGATATCGTCATACTGCTTAGAAGTGTGTCCACAGCATCCACCATATTTGACAGGGTATTTCAGGAGAAGGGCATACCTCTGTATATTGAGAGTGAGAGTGGCTACTTTGATGCTGCTGAGATACGGACACTGGTCAGCATGCTCTCCATAGTTGATAACAGCTACGTGGATTACGACCTGGCTGCTGTCTTAAGGTCGCCACTGGTGGGCCTTGATGAGGAGGAGCTTGCGGTTATAGTGGGTGAATACCGCAGCAGATACGAGAAGAACGGCATGGACTGGAACGCCAGACTTTATGACAAGGTCATAGATTATATGGACACCCATGTGGGCGAGAAAAAACACGCTGTGGACAGACTGTGGGAATTCCTCCGCATGCTTGACTATCTCAAGAAGAATAAAAATTATATGTCCATAAGCGACATAATAAGATACGTGCTGGACACCACCGGATTTTACTGGTTTGTCGGTGCCAGACCGATGGGAAGAAGACGCCAGGCGAATATCGACATGCTCATCAAGAAGGCGGATGATTTCGAGGAGAACAGCAAGGGCGTGTTCAACTTCATCCGATATGTTGATGAGCTCAAGACAAATGATCTGGATTTTGCAGAGGCTGATGTGGTCAGTGAGAATGAGGACGTCGTCCGAGTCATGACCATGCACAAGAGCAAGGGACTGGAGTTCCCTGTTGTATTTGTGTCTGGGCTCGGCAAGGAGTTTAATCTGATGGACACCAGATCAAATGTGCTTGTCCACCAGGATCATTATCTGGCGTGCGACCAGGTCGACCTCAGAACAAGAGCCAGAAGAATGACATTTTTCAAGCGGATAATGAGTAAGAATATCGTTGCGGAGACCTATGCCGAGGAGATGAGAGTCCTGTATGTGGCGTTAACCAGGGCAAAGGAAAAGTTGTACATGACCGGGTGCGTGAAGGATGCAGATAAATTCAAGGCAGCCTGTGATATGTATATAATCGGAGACAGGATGAATTATGCATCTATCATGAAAGCAAATGGCTATGCCGCCTGGATATATACCGCGCTCAGATATGTGGGAGAGTGCGATCATGTGAAGAGCATCGAGGTGGAGGCCGACAGCTTTATGTCTCCTGAGACTGATCAGGATGAAGCAGAAAATATGACAGTGGAAGCCTCTGAAGCGAAGCTCGACAAAGAACTGTATGACCATGTGAAGAACGGACTGGAATTCAGGTATGGCTACAGACATTCGGGGCTTAAGAGCAAGATGTCCATAACCGAGATAAAAAGACTTCAGGCGCACGGTGAGGATGCCATTACACCGGATATCCTAACCAGCAGGGAGTACAGTGCCAGAAGTGAGGTCCCAATCCCAGCATTCATGAGTGAGGAGAGGATAGTCCATGGAAATGAGATAGGAAACATTTATCACAAGATCATGGAGCTTGCAGACTTCTCAGGGAAAACTGTTGCGGATGCGGAGAAGGATGTCGACAGAGTGTTTGAGCTTGGGTTATTTGATGAGCTGTACAGAGAGCGGATAAGACCAAAGAAGATATATAAGATGATACACAGTGAGATAGGACAGCGCATGGCGGCTGCGGGCAAGTCGGACAGACTGTACCGTGAGAGACAGTTCTACATGATGATGGAGCCCGGAGAAATAATGAGCTCACTTAAGGACTGCGGAGACGAGACGATAGTTGTACAGGGAATCATAGATGCCTACTTCGAGGAGGATGGAGGCATAGTTCTTCTGGATTACAAGACAGACAGCGTGAAGGATGCGTCGGAGCTGGTTAAGAGATACCATATCCAGCTCGACAAATACGCCGATGTGCTTGAACAGCTCACCGGCATGAAGGTTAAGGAGAAGGTCATATATTCATTCTGTCTTGATACAACGGTAAACTTGTAAACCGTACGCTGAATTGATATAATAAGACCGGGTATGCAAAAACGATATAGTGATGAAAGGACATGCGCATGATAATAGCGGAGAATCTTAAGAAGGTGTATGGCGGAGACATTGTATCAGTTGATGATCTCAGTTTCCATATACACAAGGGTGAGATAGTAGGATTTGTTGGACAGAATGGTGCGGGTAAGACAACTACCATCAAGATGCTGACAGGTATACTTATGCCGACGGAGGGCAGAGTAAAGATAAATGGTTTCGATATGAGAGAAAAGCCAATGGAGGCCAAGCAGTCCATGGGTTATATAGCCGACAATCCTGATATATTTCTCAGACTTACGGGACTTGAGTATGTCAATTTCATCGCTGATATATATGGAGTATCGACCACCGAGAGAAAGCAGAGGATAGAGCAGATGGCTGAGCGCTTTGGTATGGAGGACAGCCTGAACAGACAGATGGTCAGCTATTCCCACGGTATGCGCCAGAAGATGATGGTCATAGCTGCGCTTGTGCACAATCCACCTGTATGGATACTCGACGAGCCTATGACGGGACTTGATCCGAATGCGGCATATGAGCTCAAGAAGATGATGCGTGAACATGCCGACGCAGGAAACTGTGTATTCTTTTCAACACATGTTCTCGAGGTTGCAGAGAAGCTCTGCGACAAGATAATCATGATAAGAAAGGGAAAGGATATATACCAGGGAACTCTGGATGAGCTTGAGACACAGCACAGGAACAAATCTCTTGAAGAGATATTTGTGGAGATGACGCATGAAGAATTTTAGGATATTGCTCAGTATGATAAGCAGGAATAATGATATGGAGATGCCGGAGCACGGGGACAAGGCAAAGGCATATAAGGTCATGGGAATCATCGCCATGTGCTGTATCATGATCCCGTGCTGTATCGTTGTGGGATTTATAGTTTACATAATGACTGCCGCACTCATGGAGGCGGGAGGCTGTACAGAGGGACTCAACCTCGTTATCCAGCTCATGTCGGTGTTCGGCGTTATATTCAGTATAATGGTCTTATTCAATCTGCTTTATTTTTCATCTGATCTTGATCATTTACTGCCGCTGCCTGTGAAACCGGCAGAGCTTGTGGCCGCCAAGTTTACACACGCATATTTTGCCGAGAGCGTCATGGAGTTTATGGTTCTCTTCTGTGGATTTATCGGTTACTTTGTAGCCGCAGAGATAAAGCCGGTATCCGTGATAACCTCATTACTTGGAGTATTTTTACTTCCGGTTCTGCCGCTGGTGTACTGTGGTATATTTGCACTGATAGTCATGGCGTTTTTCAGCAAACTCAAACTGCTCAGAAATGTGGACTTCATGGTGGGACTTGCGGTTGTAGTGTTTGCAGGCCTTTTCATATGGTCATTTGCACAGATGGACTCTGTGAATATAAATAATTACATAGACAGCCTTAAAAATGGTGACAATATATTCATAAAGGTAATGAACAATATATTTTTCACGGTTCCGCTGTTCCTGAAGGCATTGGGCAGTAACAACATCGTGTATATGTTGCTCTTTGTGCTTGTGAACGCTGGCTGTGTGGCACTTCTGTTTTTCCTTGGAAATCTGCTGTACCTCAGGGGCGTATACCTTGTGTCATCCACCGGAAGGTCAGGACGCCGCCAGAAGGAAGTTGTCGGGCTGCAGGACTTTGCCATAAAGACACCGTTCAGATCATATATGGCAAAGGAGATAAAGACACTGGTGAGGACTCCGGCATACAGGAAGTATTGCGTTGTGGTCAACCTGATATGGCCGATACTCGTTGTGGCATTGTTCAATATACCTGCAACTGCGGATTCGATCAGGGCATTCAGAGACACATTTGGAAGAGGGCTTTTCCTGGCTGACATGGTCATGCTGGTTGCGGTCATCGCCCTGGCATTCTTTGCAACAGCGATGAACAGTATCGCATCCACGGCGTTCACCAGAGAGGGAAGCCATATATCATTTATAAAGCACATCCCGATGACATATGATCTCCAGATCCGCGCAAAGGTCTGGGTTAGCATGCTGTTCAGCGGAGTGACGATCGCGGTTACCACGGTTATCCTCTGTATATATATGGAGTGTAGTGTTATAGACAGTGTGTATTATGTTGTGCTGGGAATCCTCGGCTCGGGCATTTGCACATACACAGGTGTGCTTCTCGATTCAACACATCCGAAGCTTGACTGGGAGGATGAATACGGTGCGCTCAGAGGCAATCTGAATGCATTCTTTAATATGGCTATTGCAATTGTTATAGCAATTGTTTTGTGTGTGGCAGGATATCTTGTTTTCAAGTTTACAATGATCCCGTCATATGCAGTATATATTATTTTCTTTATAATAATGGGAGCTATACTCGTTATCCTGCGCAGTATTACTATGCGCAGGAGTGCGTGGAATATAGACACTGATGTGTACAGTTATTAACAGGAGGCAATGAAAATGGCACAGAAAAATGCGTGGAACAAATACAAGAAGGATGAGATAAAGGAGCTGGAGAGCCTGTGTAAGGACTACAGGGAATTCCTTGACAATGGCAAGACAGAGAGAGAATGCGTTAAAGAGATCGTCAGACAGGCAGAGGATCACGGCTACAGAGATCTGAAGAAGATCATTAAGAACAAGGAGAGCCTTGCAGCTGGAGATAAAGTGTATGCCGTGTGGATGAACAAGACGGTCGCCATGTTCAATATAGGAAAGAAGAAGCTTGAGAAGGGCATGAACATACTCGGTGCACACATTGATTCCCCTCGAATGGATGTGAAGCAGAATCCGCTTTATGAGAAGGGCGGATTTGCATATCTCGACACTCACTATTACGGCGGAATCAAGAAGTATCAGTGGGTAACACTCCCACTTGCCATACACGGTGTTGTTGCAAAGACAAATGGTGACGTTATGACAGTGAACATAGGAGAGGACAAGAATGATCCGGTATTCTGTGTTACAGATCTTCTCATACATCTCTCTCAGGAGCAGCTCAAGAAGAGAGCGGATTCAGTGATAGAGGGAGAGCAGCTTGACATACTGTTTGCAAGCAGACCGCTTGAGGGCAAGGAGAAGGAGGCTGTAAAGGAAGCTGTACTTGCGCTCCTTGAGAAGAAGTACAATATGAAGGAGGAGGATTTCCTCTCAGCAGAGCTCGAGATCGTTCCTGCAGGAAAGGCAAGGAACTGCGGTATAGACGAGAGTATGATCATGGCATATGGCCAGGACGACAGAGTGTGTGCATACACATCCCTTGTCGCCATGCTTGAGGCTGACGATCCGGAGAAGACGACCTGCTGTCTGCTCACTGACAAGGAGGAGATAGGAAGTGTTGGAGCAACAGGAATGCAGTCACACTTCTTTGAGAATACTGTAGCTGAGATCATGAACGCCATGGGTGGCTTCTCAGAGATCTCACTCAGAAGATGTCTTGCATCGTCAAGGATGCTGTCATCGGATGTATCTGCGGGCTTTGATCCTACATTTGAGTCAGCATTTGACAAGAAGAATGCGGCTATCTTCGGTGAAGGAATGGTATTTAACAAGTTCACAGGATCAAGAGGAAAGTCAGGATCAAATGACGCAAATGCAGAATACATGGCGGCTATAAGAAAGATCATGGATGATGCGGAGATCACATACCAGACAGCCGAGCTCGGCAAGGTAGATGTCGGTGGCGGCGGAACCATCGCATATATACTTTCACTGTATGGTATGGAGGTAATAGACTGTGGCGTGGCTGTACTCAACATGCATGCACCATGGGAAGTGACATCCAAGGCAGATATATATGAGACCAAGAAAGGATATGTTGCATTCCTCAAAGAGGCGTAGGAGCGGACATATCTTCGGAGGAAAAAATGAGAGATCATCAAAAGAAACTTATCATATACGTGATAATACTTGCCGTGGCGACAGTGATGTGGCCACGGCTTAGTGTGTTTGCAGATGAGGATTTTACATCAAATTATAACCAGAGGACATTCTCCGATACCGATGGGTTTGACAGTGGAGAGGCAAATTGTGTGTGCCAGTCTGTGAGTGGATACATATGGATAGGTACGGACAACGGACTTTACAGGTATGACGGAAGTGAATTTACACTGTTCTCACTGGACGGTGACGAGGATGCCACGAAATATTCGATCAACTGCATTTATCTCACAAGTGATGAGAAGCTGTATGTTGGAACGGACAACTATGGACTCTACATGTATGATAACGGAACCTTTCAGAGAGTTTCCGAGATGTACAATCTGGGTGTGTCGACCATCAACGCCATGTACGAGGACGATAACAAGAATCTGTGGATAGCGGCCTCGTCGGGAATATTTCGTCTGTCATCTGACGGTGCGGAAGCTCTGGCTGATGATGTCGTGTCAGGACTCAGCGTGGGAAATATATCAGGACATGGGGACTATGTGTATGCAATAGCCAATAATGATATTTTGATAACCGTTGATCCTGAAAGACATGTCTCCATAACCAACAAGTCAGAGTACAGGGTCGACGATATAAACTCACTGTATGTTGACGAGAATGGCAACAGATATTATGGATCCGCCGGATACAGCATCCTTAAGATAGGAACAGACGGCAAGAATGAGATCATCAACACGGGCAACCTTCACGGAATCAACAAGATATATTCGGATGGCGACAACATCTGGGCGCTTGCCGATGACGGTGTTGGATATATCTCATCAAAGGGTAATGTGACAGCCATCGGGGGACTGAGCTTTAACGAGTCGATGAGCGATATGATCATAGACTTTGAGGGCAATTACTGGTTTACGTCATACAGAAAAGGTATTCTTCAGTTGGAGAGGAGCAAGTTCCAGAATGTCACCATGAAGTACGGCATAGACAGCTCCATCGTGAACTGTGTGACGAGCTACAATGGCAACACGTTTATAGGAACTGATGAAGGTCTGTATATCGTAGATTCAAATGGCAAGCTTGTGATGAGTGCGGACAATGAGCTCGTATCAAAGCTCAGCGGTATAAGTATACGAGATCTGTATGTGGATTCGGACGATCATCTGTGGATAGCTACATATAAGATATATGGTGTAATAAAGGTGAGCCGAAACTGGCAGTACAAGAGCTACAGCCGTGGAGAGTCATCACTCATAAGCAATGCCGTGAACTGTATAACTGAGATAAAGCCGGGAACGGTGGCGGTTGGAACAGAGAACGGTATATCTGTGATAGAGGGCGATGATGTCGTAAAGAGCATATCGAGACTGGATGGACTTGATAACCCTGACATAATCAGCCTGTACGCAGACGAGACCGGCGAGCTGTATGCCGGTTCCAACGGCGCTGGCGTGTTTATAGTTGACACGGATTATACTGTCGGCAAGATGAAGCTGGATGATACCCAGAAGATGAGCGTTGTGTCAAGTATGGTCCGCGGAAGCAGCGGTTTGTGGATAGGAACGGACAATGGTCTGTATTATCAGGAGGGAACCGTCAGACAGGTCACCACCGTGGATAACACCAACGGTATATACGATCTCATAATGGACGATCAGGGATACCTGTGGATGTTTGGTTCCAGAGGTTTATACAGATATTATGAGAAGGATATACTGAGCAATGCCTCACCTGAATATATAAGCTTTACGAAGAACGACGGAATAATATCCAACATAACAGAGAAATCAACCAACTATGTGTCAAAGACAGGCGTTGTGTATGTGTGCTGCGATGAAGGGCTGTGCAGGATAAATCTCAATTCAGAGTATGTGAACGAGGTAGCTCCTAGGGTTCGTATTGCCTCCATAGAGGTGGATGGAACTGAGCATCAGTTCTCAGATCTGGACGGACAGATAGATGTGCCGAAGAACACCAACAGAATAACTATCAAGTTCTCAGTCCTTAGTTATGTAAACCGTGCTGACATATCAGTGGAGTATTACCTTGAGGGCTTTGAGAGCGAGAAGAGAACGCTCACGGGAACTGACAAGATGGAGGTCGAGTACACCAATCTTGAGGGAGGTACTTACCGTTTTATGTTAACTGCAAAAAATGCGGACGGCGTGGAGTGTGAACAGCCGCTTACATTTGTCATAGACAAGGAACTTGGTTTTTTCGAGACGAATCTGGCAAAGATGCTCCTTGTGATATTTATAGTTCTTCTTATCTTAGTGGGAATAGCTGTTGCGAGAAGTATCTTCAAGCTTCTCAGAAGACAGAACGAGCAGGTGGAAGAGCTCAGCAAGAAGAGTGAGGAGGCGGAGAAGTCCAATCAGGCAAAGAATGATTATGTAAACTATCTTAATCATGAGATAAGGACTCCACTCAATAACATAATCGCCATCTCAGAGCTTGCCATGAGAAACTGTCAGGATACCCAGAGTGATGAGTATGCACAGTACGGTGCCATGTATGCTGCGGGAAGAGAGATACTCGATATGTCCGATGGAATATCGAAGCTTTCAAACCTCAAGGACGACATCATAGAGCCGGAGTACAAGCAGTATTTTGCCTCGGATCTCATAGATGAGCTCTCCGACGAATTCAAGTCCATGGTGAACAGTGATCTCATCGATCTCAAGGTCAGCATTGAGGACAAGATACCGAACGGACTCATAGGAGATATGACGGCGGTGAGAGAGATTCTTGAGAACATATTTGCATGGTCCGCAAATACTACAAAAGAGGGCTATATAAGCATAGACATTGACTGGCGTATAGCCAGAAGAGCTGACGAGGATGTAGATGAGGCGGAGGCCGAGGATTACACAGTCAGTGAATTCTCGGAGCTCATAGAGGAACCGGAGACTGAGATATCCCGAATATTTGACAGGGATCACGATGAGATATATCTGGACTTCAAGATATCGGATACAGGACTTGGAGTTAAGGAAGAGAGACTTGGAACATTGTTTGAGCTGGATGACTCCTATGAGAGATCAGATATAGGAATGTTCAGAGTCAGTCTTGGCCTTGCCATAGCCAAGGAGCTTGTGCGTATGCTGGATGGAAGCATCAGCGCAGAGAGCATATATGGCGCAGGAACGACCATACGCTTCAGCATCAAGCAGTCAGTGTTTGATTATAGTTATGTCAACTACAATGAGAGAAAGCGCAAGGAGATGGCGAGAAGAAATGCCAATTCACATCTGTGGCTGCCGGATGCCCGCATACTTATAGTGGACGACTCAGAGCTTGCATTACAGGTGGAGAAGACCATATTTGATACATATGGTCTGGCGTGCGACACAGCCACATCGGGATTTGATGCACTTGATAAGGTCATGGTGGAGAATTACGATATGGTATTTATCGACACCGTTATGCCTGTCATGGATGGACTGGATACCGTCAGGGAGATGAGAAATCTTGACGGCGAGGAGTACAAGAAGATGCCTATCATTGCGCTGTCCGCCAACACGGTCGAGACATCCAGAGAGGAGATACTCACATCGGGCTTCAACGATGTCATAGTTAAGCCGATAGAGCTCGATCAGGCAGAATCCATGCTGAGGACTTATATATCGGAGGACAAGATAAAGGAGAGAGACACAGAGCTTTCCCAGTCCGATGATGACATCAACTATATGGAGGATGCAGTCCTGCTTGGAAGATTTGTGTCCGTGGAAGATTCCGTCAAAGCCATGGGTGGAAGCTTCAGAACCTTTAACACATTTGTCAGAAATTACAGGGATGAGTACCGGGAAGAGGTACAGCAGCTCAGAAAATATATAGACGACGATGTGAGAAAGTACAAAAATATAATCCATGACATCAAGAGCAGCAGTGCAAATATCGGGGCTTACGGAATCGAGCGCAAGGCGGCCAACCTGGAGTCTGCGATAAATATCGGAAACCAGCAGTATGCCCGCGATAATACCCGCGATTTTATAGCTATGATGAACGACTTCTTCAAGCAGATAGACAAGTATATGTCAAAGATAAATCATGTGGAGGAGCCTGCTGAGAAGGAAGTCCGGGATGGAATAAACAAGAGCAAGCTCAAGGAGCTCAGGGCATTCTTGAGAGCGGGGGACCGCGAACCTGTGGAGGACCTTATACGTGATATTGACAGGTACTCCTACGGAGATATAGACACAGAGTTCTTCACTGCACTTAAGGAGTATGTGGGAACCGGAGATTACCAGACCTCCAGTGAGATGATAGACCAGTATCTCAACAGTATCTAACATTATATAAAGTGCGCAGGCAAAATAAGCCTGCGCTGCAATATAAATAAACAAGAAAAGAGGAAATGAAAAATGAGAGTAGCAATTATCATGGGATCAACAAGTGATCTGCCAAAGGTTGAGCCGGCAGTATCAATTCTTAAGAATTACGGTGTGGAGGTCGATGTGAGATGCCTTTCAGCACACAGAGCACACGCAGGACTTTCAGAATTCATCGAGGAAGCTAACAATAACGGAACAGAGGTCATAATCGCAGCTGCAGGAATGGCGGCAGCACTCCCTGGAGTTGTGGCATCACAGACAGTTCTCCCTGTTATTGGAGTACCTCTCTCAGGCGCAACTCTTGATGGAATGGATGCACTTCTTTCTATCGTTCAGATGCCTTCAGGAATCCCTGTTGCAACAGTTGCGATAAACGGAAGCAAGAATGCTGCATATCTTGCCCTTCAGATAATCGGTGTCAACAACGAGGCAGTCAGATTAAAGCTTCAGGATGAGCGTAGAGACATGGAAAAGGCAGCCATGAAAGCTAACGAAGAAGTAATAGAAAAGTTTAAGTACTAACTTTACAATTAAAAAGTGGAATGTTAGTATGTTGGATGGATGGTATTCGAAAGAAGCTGTACCTGAATCATGCTTCCACAGGAAGCGCATACACGGATACTGACAACAGATTTAAGCAGGTGATTGTATGAGGATTGGATTTATTGGAGCTGGAAAAGTCGGATTCACATTTGGCAGGTATATCGCAGAGAAGAGAGAGCTTGTCAGAGAGAAAACGGATGGAGCATTGTGCCTGGAGGTTGGTGGATATTTTAGCGCCAGCAGACAGAGTGCGGAGCTTGCAGCAGAGTTTACCGAGACCTGTGTGTACGACAGCCTGGAGCAGCTGTGTGAGTATAGTGAAATTATTTTTCTCACCGTTCCTGACGGACAGATAGGAGAGGTGTGGAAGAGTATAAAGGATCTTGACATTCGTGGCAGGATCATTTGTCACGCCAGTGGGGCGATGACATCAGATATTTTCTCAGGTATAACAGAGGCGGGAGCCTTTGGTTATTCGATTCATCCTATGTATGCAATAAGTTCAAAGTACGAATCCTATAAAGAACTGGACAATTCATTTTTTACAGTTGAGGGAGATGACAGACATGTCGATAAGGTATGTTCTGTCATAAGAGCCCTCGGCAATAGCTGTGTGCGCATTGATGGTACCGACAAGGTGAAGTATCACGGCGCTGCGGTGTTTGCAAGCAATCTGGTAACAGGGCTGCTGGCGGTTTCACAGGAGCTTCTGACACAGTGCGGCTTCTCGGCGGAGGAGGCACAGAGGGCTATAGTGCCTTTGTTCCTCGGCAATGCGAAAGCTGCGGCTGACAGGGGAACGGTTGACAGCCTGACAGGGCCTGTTGAGAGATGCGATACAGAAACTGTGAGAAAGCATCTGAATGCATTGAGCGGAGATGAACGGAGCGCATATGCTGCGGTGTCCAGATGCCTTGTGCCGGTGGCAGAGAGAAAGCACCCGGACAGAGATTATAGCGGTTTGATACGTCTACTGAACGGAATAGGAGAATTTAATTATGAAGAACACGACGGCAACACTCAGGCAGATGAAGGGAACGGACAAGAAGATATCCATGATCACAGCGTATGATTACACCATGGCGAAGATCGTGGATGAGTCAGGAGTCAACACTATTCTTGTTGGAGATTCCCTGGGCAACACTATCCTCGGATATGAGGACACGATCTCTGTAACTGTTGATGATATGATACATCACAGTGCAGCGGTGGCAAGGGGCGCAAAGAATGCTCTTGTTATCACAGATATGCCATTTATGTCCTATCAGACAAGCGTGTATGACGCGGTTGTCAATGCCGGAAGGATCATGAAGGAAGGACGTGCCGGAGCGGTGAAGCTTGAGGGCGGTCAGGACATGTGTCCGCAGATAAGCGCCATAGTCAAGGCGAGCATACCTGTATGTGCACATCTTGGACTCACACCACAGTCCATCAACGCATTTGGCGGATTCAAGGTGCAGGGCAAGACAGAGGCTGCAGCCAAGAAGCTCATAGAGGATGCAAAGGCTGTTGAGGAGGCAGGCGCATTCATGCTCGTAATGGAGTGCGTACCAGAGAAGCTTGCGAAGATAGTCACAGAGACAGTAAGCATCCCTACCATAGGAATAGGCGCAGGCCGTTACTGCGATGGACAGGTGCTTGTAAATCAGGATATGTTTGGCATGTATTCAGACTTTGTTCCAAAGTTCGTAAAGCAGTTTGCAAATGTGGGCGATGTTATGAGAGGTGCGGTTAAGGCTTATATCGATGAGATAAATGCCGGAACATTCCCGGGCCCTGAGCACACATACAAGATAGACGATGAAGTAATAGAGAAGTTATACTAAAGGAGAAAACGATCATGGTAATTTTAAAGAAGATAGATGAGGTAAGAGCGCAGGTTAAAGAGTGGAAGAAGCAGGGACTTACAGTTGGTCTTGTTCCTACAATGGGTTATCTTCACGAGGGACATCAGAGTCTTATCAAGAAGTCAGTGGAGCAGAACGACAGAACAGTTGTAAGCGTATTTGTAAATCCTATACAGTTTGGACCAAACGAGGATCTTGAGAGCTATCCAAGAGATCTTGAGGCTGATGCAAAGCTCTGTGAGAGCACAGGTGCAGACATCATATTCAATCCGGAGCCTGAGGAGATGTACGCAGACGGCTTCGTGTCATTCATCAACATGACAGGACTTCCAAATGCACTCTGCGGACTTACACGTCCAATACATTTCAAGGGTGTATGTACAGTTGTAGGAAAGCTCTTCAATATAGTTACACCTGACAGAGCATACTTTGGACAGAAGGATGCCCAGCAGCTTGCCATCATCATGAGAATGGTCAAGGATCTGAACTTTGATATAGAGATAGTCGGCTGTCCGATCATAAGAGAGGCGGACGGACTGGCAAAGAGCTCAAGAAACATCTACCTCACACCAGAGGAGAGAAAGGCTGCAGTAGTTCTCAGCAAGGCCGTAAAGCTTGGTCAGGACATGATAGCTGACGGAGAGAGAGACGCAGCGAAGATCGTTGGTGAGATGAAGAAGCTCATCTCTGCTGAACCGCTTGCAACTATCGACTATGTAGAGATGGTCAACATGGATACCATGCAGTCCATAGAGAAGGCAGAAGGACATGTACTCTGTGCAATGGCAGTCAAGTTCGGCAAGGCGAGACTGATTGACAACTTTATAGCTGAGTTATAGAATACAGCCTTTGAAGAAAGGATAAAATACACAGTATGTTAAAAGGAAAGACAGTAGTTCTCGGAGTCACAGGAAGCATTGCGGCATATAAGATAGCCAATCTGGCAAGTATGCTGGTGAAAAAGCATGCGGATGTGCATGTCATCATGACGGAGAACGCAACAAACTTTATCAATCCGATCACATTTGAGACGCTCACAGGCAACAAATGCCTGGTCGATACATTTGACAGGAATTTCCAGTTCAACGTGGAGCACGTAGCACTGGCAAAGAGGGCGGATGTGTTCATGGTGGCACCTGCGTCGGCCAATATAATCGGCAAGATAGCGGGGGGAATAGCAGACGATATGCTCAGCACAACGATCATGCCGGCAAAATGTCCTAAGATCATAGCACCGGCCATGAATACCGGAATGATAGAGAATCCTATAGTACAGGACAATATAAAGAAGCTTGAGTCATATGGATATGAGATAGTGGAATCCGCAACTGGATACCTTGCATGTGGAGACACAGGCAAGGGCAAGCTCCCTGATGCGGAGGTTCTTCAGGATTATATCCTTAAGGCCATAGCGAAAGAAAAGGATATGGCCGGGGTGAGACTTCTGGTTACGGCAGGCCCTACCCGTGAGGCCATAGACCCGGTCAGATATATAACGAATCACTCCACAGGCAAGATGGGATATGCCATTGCCAGACAGGCCATGCTCAGAGGGGCGGACGTCACCCTGGTCACAGGCAAGGTGGAGATAGAACCGCCGAGATTTGTCAATGTGGTTGACATAACATCGGCTCAGGATATGTACGAGGCTGTCATGGACAGAAGTACAGAGCAGGACGTGATCATCAAGGCTGCTGCGGTGGCTGATTACAGGCCTGCAGAGGTGGCAGAACACAAGATCAAGAAGGCTGATGGAGACATGAGAATCAAGCTTTCGAGAACGAAGGATATTCTGCTTGCACTTGGAAATCAGAGAATTGAAAAGGGGATACAGGATCAGATCATCTGCGGATTCTCCATGGAGACGAGGGATCTCATAGAGAATTCAAGGAAGAAGATAGATTCAAAGCATATAGATCTTATTGCGGCAAATAATTTAAAGGTCGCAGGGGCGGGATTTGGTGTTGATACCAATGTTCTCACTCTCATTACAAGGGACAGTATCAGTGAACTTCCGATGATGTCAAAGGAAGAGTGTGCAGACATGCTTCTTGACAGAATAATGGAGATGCGTAAAGCTGCAGACCTGTCCTGACAGGAGTAATATTTTGAAGCAGATAGATAGAAAAAAACTCAGGGCTGTGTGCTCTGTGTTGTTTGTGCTTTATATAATCTGTATCGTTTACTTTCTTATTTTCAGCGATATGTTTGGCAGAGGGGGATATGATGAACGCAGATACAATCTTCACCCTCTGCAGGAAATACAGCGGTTTATCACATACGGGGATCAGATGTCGCCAATGAGTGTATTTCTGAATCTCTATGGCAATATAATCGCATTTATACCGTTTGGTATGCTGCTCAGATGGGCGAGAAATAAGAACACGACATTTGTACAGGCTCTGCTGTACTCTCTGGGATTTACACTTGTCATAGAGACGGTGCAGTACATAACCAAACTGGGTGTGTTCGATATCGATGACATCATCATGAATACGCTTGGTGGAGTCATAGGATATTGTATATATTACGTTACAGCAAAACTTATCAGGAGATATCATGCAAAGAAGTAAGGAATTCAAAGTTTCGACACCGGGTCTGCCGACGGACACCATAATTGGATACTTTCTGGGCGGATTTGGCGGAGTGTTTGTGGTCATATCCATCATAAAATCCATACTTACCCAGGGAAAGGTACAGAGGGTGTACGGAGTCCTCATGGTCAGCGCGATGCTGATGGCATTTACAGGCCTGGTATTCTCGGCCATAGGCTACAGGGCGGACAACGGAGGTATAACAAACAAGAAGATGGCGATCATACTTAATGTTATAGTTCTTGGAGCGTCTGTTATATTTTTATTGATGGGATTATAGAAAGGGCATGCGATGAATTATTATAAGGATCTTACAGAAGAATATGATGATATAGAAGAGCGCTATGAGCTTATCATGGAACGTGTGAGACAGATAATCCATGAATCACTGGTAAAGGAGCCGTACAGAGATTATTTCAGTCATGTTGCCGGATTTATAGCTAGAATAGGAGATGTTCTGGAACTGGTAAAAAATGACGCACTGCCAGACAGGAGCCTTGATCAGCTTCAGGCGATGAACCATGGGCTGTACAATGATATACTGGGAGACAACTACAATAGAAGCTATGCAAATTACAGATATATCATGGGTGAGTTTTCAAAGGATTACACCCGTGACAAAGAGGAGATAAAGCGCATCGCCCAGCTTCTGGGATTTGTGTACAACGAGATAAGAGGAATGACAGTGTACGCATTTGAGGGCAGAGTGGTTGACATAACTTTGTTTGCGGAGCTGTTTGTCCAGATATATTTCATGTTTCAGGATGATTTTTCCGTGAAGGATCTGGAATCCGCTGTGTATTATTTTGAGAACGATTATGCCGAGTTCTGGATCACGTACAGGATAAGAGAGCAGCTTGACCCTGATCTCACATTTGCGACGGATATCATTATGAACAGCGATTTGGGCGATGTCACGTATCTGTACAGATATGGAGAGTATGTTGGAAAAAATGAGATCGACACGGCGATTTTCATGAGTACCCTGCCGGATTCAGAGATAGAGGCCATGGCAAGAACATTCACCGAGGGCTACAGACTGGGATTCGAGGCTGCCGGAATAGATCTCTCGAAGAAGAAAACTGTAAATATCCGATATTTCCTTGGACAGGAGAGGATGATAAGAGCCGCGATACTGCAGTTTGAGCAGATGGGTCTGAGGCCGATATGCTACCGATATGCGGCAAACAGGATCAACAGGAGACTTATACACAGGATAGGTTATTCGTCAAGCGTTCCTAACAGACAGCTCGAGTACGATCACAGGATGGATGAGGCACTCTTCATGGACAAGAAGCTCATGGAGAGAAAGCTGGAGGTGCTCAGACAGGCATACAAGAATATGGCCTATGAGGCTTCAGTATATGCGGGCCCTGCGGTGGTCGAGGTGTTCGGCGAGAACCCATTTGAGCCGGAGAACAGTGAACGGAATCCTGTGCTCGACAAGAAACAGCAGGAGGCTGCGATCTCATACCGCACAATGAGTTCACAGATCGTAAATGAATATATAGCCCAGGATCAGTGCAGCTTCACTATAATAGCATACCCTGTGCCGGAGATCGGAGATAGATACAGAGATATATTCAGGGATACTGTCAGGATCAACACACTGGACAATGATCTGTTCAGGGCGATCCATCAGAGTATGATAGATGAGCTTGATAAGGCTGAACACGTGAGGGTTGTCGGTCAGGGAGCAAATGTGACTGATATGACCGTTATGATGCACGAGATGACAGATCCATCGAAGGAGACCAACTTTGAGAACTGCGTAGCCGATGTGAATATACCTGTTGGAGAGGTGTTCACTTCACCGAAGCTCACCGGAACCCACGGAATATTAAACGTAAGTGAAGTATTCCTGGACGGCCTGAAATATGTGAATCTCAAGCTTACATTTGAGGATGGAAAAATAGCGGACTATACATGTGACAACTATCCGGATACGGAGAAGAACAAGGCGTATATAAAGGAGAATCTTCTGGGCGGAAGGGATACACTTCCTATAGGAGAGTTTGCAATAGGAACAAATACGACAGCATACGTCATGGCAAACAAATATGACATAGTGTATAAACTGCCTATCCTCATAGTTGAGAAGATGGGACCGCATTTTGCTGTGGGAGATACATGCTATAGCTGGAGTGAGGAAAATGTGCTCCACAATCCTGATGGCAAGGAGATCGTGGCAAAGGACAATGAGTGTTCTATTCTGAGAAAAACAGATGTGTCAAAGGCGTATTTCAACTGCCATACAGACATAACAATACCTTACGATGAGATAGGAGGAATATATTCCGTTCATCCGGATGGAACTGAAGTTCCGATCATCGAGAAGGGCAGATTTGTCCTGCCGGGAACAGAGAAGCTCAATGAAGCGCTGGATCAGGCAAAGTAGACCTATAGGACAAAAAGAGACAGATATCTATTTCAGTCGAAATAAATATCTGTCTCTCTTTATGTATATATCTTTGTTCTGATACTGAAGATTACTTCAGTATGGACATTCTCTTGTATCTCTTGTTTGAGTAAAGTGCCGTGTCTGCCTGTGAGAGTAGATCCTCGATGGTCTGTTCTCCATCGCAGACAAATTCAGTAACACCAACGCTCATCTCTATGAAGTATGGCTTGCCACAGGTTGCGTTCAGCTCGGCTGAGAAATCCTTGATCTTGCGCTGCACTTCGGTGACGTAATCGGAGTCGTCTATAAATGCAAAGCATACGAACTCATCGCCGCCTATTCTACCGATGACATCATGTGGACCAAAACTCTGGGACAGGATGTTCGCGATGTTCTTGAGGGCGAAGTCACCGTCCTTGTGTCCAAATTTGTCATTTACAACTTTCAGTGAATCCATATCAGCGAAGAGAAGTATAGCCTTCATTCCACAGTTTGACGGAATGTTGATATAGTATTCAACCCGCTCCATAAATCCACGTCTGTTATATATACCCGTCAGCTCATCTGATGTCGACAGGTGGTTCAGAAGCTCGTTCTTCTCGTGGATCTCGTTCAGAGACATCCTGAGCTGTTCCTGCGTGATGTTCTGCTCACGGAGCAGCGACATATATTTCAGTGCTGCACCGAGCTGCAGGCTGGTGGAATATATGGAACTGAAGTGAGCCACATCTGTGTTGCATATGAACACTCCGTGGTGATCCTCGTTTGTAAATATAGGAACTATGACGGATGTAAAACGCTTGTCATAGTATGTATATTCGTTGTCAAAAATTTCTACAGAAGGAACCCTTCTGGACTCTCCGAAAAGCACCTGACAATTGTTCGGGTTGAAGAAAGCCTGAAGGAAGACTGACTTTGGAACGATCCAGCTTCCCGTGTCTGTGATGCGCACAGGATCGTCGTATGTGTAGATGTAAGCTCCTTCGTAATTCAGCCCCTGAAGCTTGTGGAGGATGGATGTGTATGTCTTGCCAAGATCCTCGCCGTATGTCAGGGTGTCACGGGTTATGTATATTGATGACCAGCCCATCATCTTGTTCTCGTATATCGTGTTGTAAAGCTGATTCGAGATGAAGAGTGATATGGTGTTGGTTATGGTCGTGTTAAGTCTGTTGAACTGGAGACTCTTGGCTGCAGACAATTTACAGCTTGAGAAGATGGAAGCCAGTTCACGGAACATGTATGCTGTTTTCTGGACAGAATAAAAATCGGTCAGGTCAGATTCGAGAATACATTTGAGTTCATCGATGATCTTGTTCTGTGGGTACTCCGTATCTATGTCGCTCTTGATCACGGATACTATATCAATGAGTATCCTGTTGTAGGCGGACATGACCTTGGATGCGTAGAATGAATCTGCAATCTCACCGAAGAGACGGCCATCAAGAATATCGATGATGTCTGGTATATCCAGATCCAGCAAATGTCTGCCATCCTTCATCAGGTCACTCTCTGTGCACAGATGACAGCAGCAGGACACTCTGTTTATAAGTCGGGAATCCAAAGCCTCGGATTTCATGTTGCCGGTCTGGGCAAGTCTCACCGCCGCATACACTGCACGGAAACCGAGCTCACAGGAATTGATATTGACTGTTGTGAGTGGTGGATCCATGTTGACTGAAGATGGTGAATCGTCAAAACCGATGACCGACATGGTTTCTCCTATGCGTATTCCTCTGGCCTTGAGCTCTGCGTAACCGCCTATTGCCATGTGATCATTTGCAAATACGATGGCATCGGCATCCGGGTTGACATCCAGAAGCTGTGCAGTCTCCTCCTGACAGTATTCTGCGAAGTCGCCGTGTATTATCATGCGGTCCTCAACGCTGAGTCCGTTCTCAGAGAGAACCTCTCTGTATATCTTGAGTCTGAGATTGCTGTCGGTGTTGTCATCCTTGCCGGCAACAAAGCATATATGCTTTCTCTTGTGTTCTTTTATGAGATGTTCTATGGCATCCCTCATTCCTCTTGAATTGTCTGTTCTGATGCATGGATATCCCGGAAGCTTCTCCTCCAGTGTGAGGATAGGTATTCCATCAAAATGGGAAAGGAAAGAATTCATGTCCTTCTCCGATAACAGAGATGATATAGCTCCGACGGAGATGATAAGTGCGTCCAGACACTCAGGATGTGCATAGTAGAAAATCGAATTATACTGGTAATCATACAGTTGATTGGCAGGATCATAAAAGGAGGCATTCAGAAACATGCCCGGAAATACGATGAGATTGCAGTCAAGTTCCTTTGCTGCGTATTCAGCTCCTTTGCAAACCTCTGTTGCGTAATCGTTATCAATATGACATGTAAAAATACCGATGTTCAATCTGTTGTTGGTCATGCGGGTGCTCCTTTAGTAACTGCTTTTGCTGTAGTATAATCGACTGTTATATATTGCGGATAGCTATAATCACAATATATTGTGATTATATCACACGTTCACCACATTATCAATTTGTAATCATCTCAATCTTTACAAAGTATTCGATATAATCTATAATTTATTGGAATATTTGAAAAGGTGCCGGTGCGCCTTGTACAAAACAGATAACAGGAGGATAAGAAATTGGATTACAAGAATGCCGGAGTAGATATTGAAGCTGGATACAAGTCTGTGGAGCTTATGAAGAAGCACATCAAGACAACCATGAGACCTGAGGTACTTGGCGGAATTGGTGGATTCGCAGGAGCTTTCAGTCTCGCTAAGATCAAGGATATGGAAGAGCCTATACTTCTGTCAGGAACAGATGGATGCGGAACAAAGGTTCAGCTCGCTTATATTATGGATAAGCATGACACCATCGGAATCGACGCAGTGGCAATGTGTGTGAATGATATAGCATGCTCTGGTGGAGAGCCACTTTTCTTCCTTGACTATATAGCATGTGGCAAGAACTATCCTGAGAAGATTGCAACTATAGTAAGCGGCGTTGCAGAGGGATGCAACCAGTCAGGAGCTGCCCTCGTAGGTGGTGAGACAGCAGAACATCCGGGACTTATGCCTGAGGATGAGTACGACCTTGCAGGATTTGCAGTAGGTGTTGTTGAGAAGAAGGATCTTATTACAGGAGAGAGCATTAAGCCTGGAGATACACTTATAGGTATCGCTTCAAGTGGAGTGCACAGCAACGGTTTCTCACTTGTAAGAAAGGTTTTCGAGATGACAAAGGAATCTCTTGATACATATTACGACGAGCTTGGCAAGACACTCGGTGAGGCACTTATTGAGCCTACAAGAATCTATGTAAAGGCTCTCAAGTCAGTGAAGGATGCAGGCATTACGATCAAGGGATGCAGTCACATCACAGGTGGTGGATTCTATGAGAATATCCCAAGAATGCTTCCAGACGGAGTTCGTGCTCAGGTTAAGAAGGATTCATATGAGGTACCGGCTATATTCAAGCTTCTCGCAAAGAAAGGCGATATAGATGAGCATATGATGTACAACACATACAACATGGGAGTTGGTATGTGTCTTGCTATAGACCCTGCAGACGCAGATAAGACTATTGCAGCTATAGAAGCTGCCGGCGACAAGGCATTTGTTCTCGGTACAGTTGTAGCTGGTGAAAAGGGAGTAGACTTATGCTAAAGGTTGCAGTTCTGGTATCAGGCGGCGGAACCAATCTTCAGGCCATCATAGATGCCATAGATAATAAAGTCATAACAGATACGGAGATAGTTGCGGTCATAAGCAACAATAAGAATGCATTTGCTCTTGAGAGGGCGAAGAAGGTGGGAATAGCAGCGGAGGTCGTAAGCCCTAAGGATTACGCGGACAGAGCTCGATTCAACGAAGCACTTCTCGCAAAGCTTCAGGAGACCGGAGCGGATCTTATAGTTCTCGCAGGATATCTTGTGGTTATACCTGAGATAGTGATAGATGCATATCCGAATAAGATAGTCAACATACACCCATCACTCATACCGGCATTCTGCGGAACAGGCTACTATGGACTTAAAGTTCATGAGGCAGCCCTTGCAAGAGGTGTCAAGGTAGTGGGAGCTACGGTTCATTTTGTAGATAAAGGCACTGACACAGGTCCTATAATCATGCAGAAGGCGGTTGCAGTACAGAATGGAGATACACCAAAGGTTCTGCAGCAGCGTGTGATGGAGCAGGCCGAGTGGAAGCTTCTGCCTGCGGTTATAGACAAGATTGCCCATGGCAAAGTACATGTTGAAGATGGAATTGCAGTTGTAGAAGATTAGGAGGAATATCCATGAAAGTATTGGTAGTAGGAAGCGGCGGAAGAGAGCATGCTATAGTTACAAGTATTTCAAAGAGTGATAAAGTATCCAAGATATATTGTGCACCTGGCAACGCAGGTATCGCAGCACTTGCAGAGTGCGTTGATATAGGTGTGATGGATTTTGACAAGCTGGTTGCATTTGCAAAGGATAAGGCAGTCGATCTGGTTGTTGTTGCGCCGGATGATCCGCTTGTTGCAGGTGCGGTCGATGCATTTGAGGCAGCTGGTATCAGAGCATTCGGACCTCGTGCAAATGCAGCGATCATAGAGGGCTCAAAGGCGTTCTCCAAGGATCTCATGAAGAAGTATGGCATACCTACAGCGGCTTATGAGAACTTTACAGATGCCGATTCAGCGCTTAAGTACCTTGAGACAGCCACATTCCCTATAGTTTTAAAGGCTGACGGACTTGCACTCGGCAAGGGTGTTCTCATATGTAATGACCTTGAGGAGGCAAAGGCAGGCGTCAAGGAGATCATGCTTGACAAGCACTTTGGTTCAGCCGGAAATACCATGGTAATAGAGGAGTTCATGACAGGACGTGAGGTATCAGTCCTTTGCTTCTGTGATGGAACAACGATCAAGCCTATGACTTCAGCACAGGATCACAAGAGAGCAAAGGATGGAGATCAGGGACTCAACACAGGCGGAATGGGAACATTCTCCCCAAGTCCTTTCTATACAAAAGAGATAGACGAGTATTGCATGGAGAACATCTACAAGCCAACCATGGCTGCCATGAAGGCAGAGGGCAGAGAGTTCAAGGGAGTTCTGTTCTGCGGACTCATGATGACACCAAATGGTGTTAAGGTTCTCGAGTACAATGCAAGATTTGGCGATCCTGAGGCTCAGGTAGTTCTTCCTCGTATGAAGAATGATATTATCGATGTCATGGAGGCATGTATCGACGGAACACTTGATAAAGTTGATCTTCAGTTTGAGGACAATGCGGCAGTGTGCGTAGTTCTTGCATCAGACGGATACCCTGTATCATATGAGAAGGGCTATCCTATACATGGACTTGAGAAGTTTGATGGCAAGGATGACTACTTTGTATTCCATGCCGGCACAAAGTTTGACGGTGATCAGATCGTGACAAATGGCGGCCGTGTACTCGGTGTTACAGCAAAGGGCAAGGATCTTTTCGAGGCTCGTGCGAATGCATATGCTGCGACAGAGTGGATCACATTTGACAACAAGTACATGAGACATGATATAGGTAAGGCTATAGACGAGCAGTAATCTATAGATATATATTTACGGAAGAGGTTTTGAGAGAATTTGTCTCAAAACCTCTTTTGTATTCCTGTAATATATATGTTATAATGAAGCACGCTGATGCGTGCGTAGGTCATCGCGCTTACGCACGACGACATATGCTATAATGAAGCGCATAAAATCCTAGATTATTTAGATTTGAGGTGGACTGAATGAAATTACCGTACAGCAAAGAATCTGACATAGTTATAAAAGAGGCAAACAGGGTGGCGAGGAAGCTTGGACAGAATTTTGTCGGAAGCGAGCATTTTATCGTTGCACTGGCATCTGTAGCAGATACAACAGCGTACAGTATTCTGAACGAGAATGGTCTGGATATAGTTAAGATCATAGATGCGTTGAAGTATACATTGGAACCTGGTGGAGTAGTCACAGGGGAGAGAGACAAATATACGATGAGCGCAAGAAGGATTCTCGATGACTCACAGTATGAGGCGAGAAGACTCAATTCCCAGGAGGTGGGAACAGAGCATATCCTTCTGGCACTTATAAAGGAGACAGACTGTGTAGCTGTAAAGCTTATGGCATCAGAGAATGTAAATATCCAGAAGGTGTACACAGACATACTTCTGGCCTGTGGAAGCGATGCGAATACGGCAAAGAGAGAATATGCAGCACTGAAAAAGTCGAGAAATAAGAGCAAGACATCCACACCTACACTGGATCAGTATTCCAGAGATCTGACACAGGAAGCACGGATGGGCAATATGGATCCGGTCATCGGACGTACAAAAGAGATAGAGAGAGTCATGCAGATACTCAGCAGACGAATGAAGAACAATCCATGTATGGTCGGAGAGCCGGGTGTTGGAAAGACTGCTGTTGTGGAGGGCATAGCATATCTCATAGCCCACGATGAAGTGCCGGATACTGTAAAGGGTAAAAGGCTCCTTTCGCTTGACCTTTCAAGCATGGTTGCCGGATCCAAGTACAGAGGAGAGTTTGAGGACAGGATAAAGAAGGTCATCGGAGAGGTCATATCGGATGGCAATATCATATTGTTTGTGGATGAACTTCACACACTCATAGGGGCAGGCGGTGCCGAGGGTGCAATAGATGCGTCCAATATACTGAAGCCGTCCCTGTCACGCGGCGAGATCCAGATGATAGGTGCTACGACTCTGAACGAATATCGGAAGTATATAGAGAAGGATGCGGCCCTTGAGAGAAGATTCCAGCCGGTGTACGTGGATGAGCCTACAAGGGATGAGGCAGTGGAGATACTCAAGGGACTCAGACCATGCTATGAGCAGCATCACAATGTCGATATAAGCGATGATGCGGTTGAAGCTGCGGTGGATCTGTCCATCAGATATATAACAGACAGATTCCTGCCGGACAAAGCCATAGATCTTATGGATGAGGCATGCTCCAGAAAGAGGCTCGGATTCTCATCGGACAGACATAATTATGAGAAGAAAAAGGCTGTGGAGGCTGAGCTTACAACGCTCAACGACGATCTGGAGAAGGCACTCATGGCTGGCAATATAGAGGCGGCGGCAGAGGTGAGCGCGAGACAGAAGGAGCTTGCAAAGAAGAATGCAAGAAAGCAGTCTTCCAGCCAGAGAAATATCACAGTTCAGGAGAACGATATTGCGGATGTTGTGTCCGTGTGGACCAAGATCCCTGTGAGCAAGCTCACGGAGAAGGAGTCAAAGAAGCTTGAACGCCTTGAGAGTGAACTTCACAAGAGGGTAGTTGGCCAGGAGGAGGCTGTTACAGCCGTATCACGTGCTATCAAGAGAAGCAGAGTCGGACTTAAGGATCCGAAGAGACCGATGGGATCATTTCTGTTCCTCGGACCTACAGGTGTCGGTAAGACAGAGCTTTCCAAGGCTCTTGCAGATATAGTATTTGGAAGTGAGGATGCCCTGATAAGAGTTGACATGTCGGAGTACATGGAGAAGCACAGCGTGTCCAAGATGATAGGTTCACCTCCGGGTTATGTAGGCTTTGAGGAGGGCGGACAGCTCAGTGAGAAGGTCAGGACCAATCCGTATTCTGTTGTGCTGTTTGACGAGATAGAGAAGGCTCACAGCGATGTGTTCAACATTCTCCTTCAGGTACTTGATGACGGACACATAACGGATTCCCAGGGAAGAAAGGTGGATTTCAAGAACACCATCATAATCATGACCTCCAATACAGGGGCACAGGGTATAGTTGATCCTAAGCAGCTTGGATTTGTCACGGTAAGCGATGAGACAAAGGAACATGAGAAGATGAAGAGCAATGTAATGGATGAGCTCAAGAGAACCTTCAAGCCGGAGTTCCTGAACAGAATAGACGACATAATCGTGTTCCATGCCCTGAGCGAGGCAAATGTAAAGGATATAACCGGACTTATGTTAAAGGAACTTAAGAACCGTGTCCAGACACAGATGGATATTGAGCTTAAGTTCACCGACCATGCAAAGAAATATATCTTTGGAAAAGGCTATGACAAGAAGTATGGAGCAAGACCACTCAAAAGGGCTATCCAGACATATGTGGAGGATGTGCTTGCGGAGGCGATGCTTAGAGGTGATGTCAAAAAAGGTGATACAGTCACAGTGTCAACGAAGAAAAAGAAGGAAGCCGACGGAAAAACCACTGAGAAAATATCACTTACAGCGAAACAAAAGACAGAGGAATGATGTCGGATTAGATATTTGTGATGTGAGCATGATATACAGTAGTGCCAAGTGCGGAAAATTAAGCAGTAGAAATTAATATGAAATATTGGTGAAAATGCATAATTTTGTAGAAAAAAAGGATGCATTACTGTATAATGAAAATCACTAACGGATAGTATACAGAGATTATTGATATATATCAGGATATTATTGCGATAGAGTTCAGATCATACAAAAACAACAGGAGGATAAGATCAATGTCAGTAGTAAATGAATTGATAAATGCACAGGGGGAGTCATTGGAATTCGGTAATTATGAGCTTGGAGCAAAGACCAAGAAGGACGGTTTTGAGTTCCAGGGAGATATCTACAAGATAAAGACTTTCAACGAGATCACAAAGCTTGAGAAGAACGGAATGTTCGTATATGAGTCAGTACCGGGAACAGCAGTACATGGTTTCAAGGCTGATGAGAACGATGTTACATTTGTAGTTGAGGGACCAGAGAATGCGTCCATCACACTTGAGCTTGAGCCTGAGACAGAGTACAAGGTTCACGTAGACGATGTATATGTCGGCAAGAACAAGACCAACCTCGGTGGCAAGATGAGCATAAGCGTAGATCTTGAAGAGGGCAGACCAGTCAAGGTTGATGTTAAAAGAGCATTTGACTAATATAGCATACACAGGAGATATTTATGGCAAAAGGAAAACAGGTGTTTTTTTGCCAGGAATGTGGATTCGAATCGACAAAATGGATGGGGCAGTGCCCCGGCTGTAAAGCGTGGAATTCATTTTGCGAGGAGAAAGTGACAGTAGGCGCCAAGAGCCAGTCCGGTAGAAGGGCTGTCGTGGCGCCTACAAGCATTTTGGAGGTGGAGACCACCGACGAGACGCGTTTTACCACAGGAATAGGCGAATTAAACAGAGTATTAGGCGGCGGGATAGTGAGCGGATCCCTTGTGCTGGTGGGAGGAGATCCGGGTATAGGTAAATCCACCATATTGCTGCAGATGTGTAGGAATATGTCAGAGATGGGACAGAAGATACTTTATGTGTCAGGTGAGGAGTCCCTTTCACAGATAAAGATGAGGGCAGAGCGTATCGGAAATTTTACAAAGGATATGCTGCTTCTCTGTGTCAACAATCTCGAGGATGTGGAGGAGTATGTCAAGAAGGACACTCCAAAGGTCATTGTTATAGATTCCATACAGACCATAGTTACGGATGACGTGGAGTCTGCACCGGGAAGTGTATCCCAGGTAAAGGAAGTTACAGCCAGACTCATGAGGATGGCGAAGCAGACAGGGATCGCCATATT